>JBEKEH010000019.1:0-32476 GCA_050013935.1 Gaiellaceae bacterium
GCTTCATCTTCCCGGCGCGCGCGATCACGATGGCGCCGCCGTGCTCGGCTGCGTTGCCGACGATGGCGACGATCACGGCGGCGACGAAGAACTCGCTTGCTCCGACGGCCCTTGCAAACGCGTCGAGCGAGTGCACGAGGATCTCGCTCACGAATGCGGTGGCGACGGTGGCGGCGGCGAGCACGGCGAGCGCGACCGGCAGCGTCCACGCGTCGGCCGCCGGCGCGGCCCGTTCCATGAGCCGGTGCCGGTGCAGGTTGCGGCCGGTCACGGCGAGATAGAGGGCGAGCAGCACGACGGCGACCGGGATCGACGCGACCACGACCGAGTGACGCTCCGAGCCACCCGTGTACCCGAGGATCGCCGGCACCGAGAGCAGTGCGACCGCCGCCCCCACGAGCCCGAGCTGCGCGAACAGCGAGCGGCGGTCGAGCTCCTTCTCCGGGCCGACGATCTGGGTGACGCCGAAGACGAGCAGGAGGTTCGAGATCACGCTTCCCGACAGCGAGCCGCGCACGACCTGGGGCAGGTTGTCACCGACGGCGAAGAGGGCGATGATCAACTCCGGCGCGTTGCCGAAGCTCGCGTTCAGAAAGCCGCCGATGCCGGCGCCCGTGTGCTCGGCCGCGTGCTCGGTCGATTCGCCGATCAGCCAGGCGAGCGGGATCAGCGACGCCGCGGAGAGGACGAACAGCACGACCTCGCCGGGGTGGGCCGCCAGGTCGACGACGACCGTGGCGGGCGCAAGGGCGAGCGACGCCCAGAGGATCCGGCGGGCCACGGCGCGGGTAGCCTACCCCGGCCGTGCTCGAGGCGGTTCTCTTCGACTGGGGCGACACGCTGATGCGCTGGGCGTGGGAGCCCGCGCTGCTCGACGCCGGCCACGCAGCCGGCCTGAGCGCGCTCGGGCGCGAGCCGCTGCCGGAGCTGACGGCCCGCTTCCGCGACGACGTCCTGCCGGTGCTCTGGCGGCCCGGCACGCTCGAGGAGATCGAATACCCGGCGCTCGTGCGCACGCTGCTCGCGGACGCTGGCGTCGAGGTGACGGACGCCGAGCTCGAGCGGTTCCTCGAGGCGGAGCACGACGCGTGGGAGCCGGCCCGGCTGCTCGCGTCGACGACGCACGCGCTGCTCGAGAGCCTGCGCTCACGCGGCCTGAAGCTCGGGCTCGTCTCGAACGCGATCGACCCTCCGGGCCTGCTGCACCGGGATCTCGCCCGGTTCGGCGTCGCCGAACGGCTCGACTTCGCCGTCTTCTCCTCCGAGATCGGCTGGCGCAAGCCGCACCCCGCGATCTTCGAGCGCGCGCTGACGGCGCTCGGCGTCGAGGCGGCGGCCACGCTCTTCGTCGGAGACAGGCTGGAGACCGACGTCGCCGGCGCCCAGGCGCTCGGCATGCACACGTGCTTGGCGCTGTGGTTCCGCGCCGACGAGGACGCGGGCGCGCCCGAGCCGGACTACCAGGCGTTCACCCAGATGGACGTGCTCACGGTCGTGCGTCGCCTACAGTAAACACCCAGTGAGTCGCGACTCCCTTTTCAGAACCCCAAAACGGCGGAAATGTCAAGACTTGCGGCGACGGTGATTCCGCACCAACAATGCGTGTGATGAGCGAGGTCACGCAGCGGACGCAGGAACGCGCGCTCCCGTTACGCCCGCAGGACGACGTCGAATGCAGCCGCTGCGGCGTGCACTGCGACAAGGTCGTGTACCCGTCGTCATGCCTCTCGCGCTCCTGCCCGTTCGTCTACGCCTACGAGGAGCACGGGCATACGTTCATGGGCTGCATGCAGAAGGTCTTCGAGGTCGAGATCGACCTCGACATGCTGAGCGCGGCCGAGCGGCGGCGGGAGGGCTTCGGCGCCGTGAAGGCGATGCGCAACCCGCTGCCCATGTGCCACTCCGAGGTCGAACCCTGCTACGAGCACCGCTCCGGCGAGCTCGGCTGCGTGAACCCGGAGTTCAACGAGCTGCCGGCGGGATTGCCGACGTTCCGCGTCGTCGTCCGCCTGACAGACTAAGCTCCGGCACCTGCCGCAGCAGCAGCACGCCGAGCACGGGCCCGGCGGCGGAGACGGCAAACGCGACCCGCCACGAGGTCGCGCCGGCGAAGACGGCGAATGCGGGCGGGACGGCCGCGCCGAGGACGCCGAGCATCGTCTGCTGGAAGCCGAGGGCGGCGCCGCTGCGCGCGAGGCCCGACCGCTCCGCGGCGGCGGTGAAGGAGAGGCCGTTCCAGCTGAGCCCGAGCACGCCGGCGACGATCAGCGCGGGCACGAGCAGCGCAAGCGGCGCGTCGACGAGCACGGCGGCCACGACCATCCCCAGCGCGAGCGCGAGCCCGATCGTCCGCAGCGGCGCGAGGCGCGTGCCGGCCCGGTCCGACCAGCGGCCGATGCCGATGCGTGCACCGACGCCGAGCACGTTCGTGGTCGCGAGCACGGCCGCGGCGGCGTGGGTGGAGAGGCCGCGGTGCTCGTGCAGGAAGAGGACGACGAAGCTCATGGTCGCGATCTGCGCCGTCAGGTAGAGCGACGAGCCGCCCGCGAGCAGCCACATGCGCGTGTCCCGCAGCGGCGGCCGGCCGCCGGCCGCGGGGTGCGGCAGCGCTGTGGCCGGCGCTTCGCGCATGAGCACGCCTGCGATGACGCCGCCGGCGATGCAGCCTGCGCCCAGCGCCTCGAAGGCGAGCTTCGTGCCGCCTGCTGAGGCGAGCCACGGCAGCGCCGCCGCCGCAGCCGCGCCGCCGACCGGGACGGCCGCCTGCCGGATCCCGAGCGCGAGCCCGCGCTCCTCGACGCCGAACCAGCCCATGACGGCGCGGCCGCTCGCGGCGTTGACGCCGGCTCCGAGCGCGCCGCTGACGATGAGCATGCCGACGAGCGCCGGGTAGCTGCCCGTCCTCCCGGTCGCGGCCATCGCGACCCCGCCGGTGGTCAGGCCGAGCACGATCACCGCGCGCTCCCCGATCCGGTCGGCGAGCAGCCCCCAGGCGAGCAGCGTCAGCAGCATCCCGATCCCGACCGCGCCGAGCACGACGCCGGTCTCTCCGAGCGAGAGCCTGTAGTGCGAGCGAAGGGACGGCGCCAGAGCAGGCAGCCCGACTGAGACTGCGGAGAAGCTCGACTGCGCGAACGTGCCCGCGCCGAGGATCACCCAGCGGTAGCGCTCCGTCACCGGCGCGTGCGGCTCTTCCTCAGGGCGCGGGCGCGGATCTCCTTCGCCCTGCGGACCTCGTTTGCGTCCGGGCCCCGGTTCTCCGGGCCGGCCGTCTCGAGCACCGCGGGCAGCCCCTGCAGGCGCGCGTTGCCGAGGAAGACGCCGAGCCGCTCGCCGAGCAGCCCTTCGCCGATGTTCGCGTGCCGGTCGCGGTTGGAGCCGAGCGGCGCCGCCGAGTCGTTGACGTGGAGGGCGCGCAGGCGCTCGAGCCCGATCGCCGCGTCGAACTCGTCGAGGCAGGCGTCGAGCGCCGCCGGGTCGGTGATGTCGACGCCGGAGACGTACAGGTGGCACGAGTCGAGGCAGACGCCGAGCCGCGGATGCCGGTCGAGCCGGTCGTACAGCGTCGCCAGCTCCTCGATCGAGCGGCCGATCGTGCCGCCGGCGCCGGCGGAGTTCTCCATCAGCAGCCACGTCGTGTCCGTGGCGTGGTCGAGCACCTGCGCCATCGCGGGCAGGACGCGCTCGAGCCCCGCCTCGAAGCCGGAGCCGAGGTGCGAGCCGACGTGGAAGACGACGCCGTCGGCGCCGATCGCGTCCGCGACCTCCATCGTGTTCTGCATCGCCGCGACGGACTTCTCGTAGACCGCGTCGTTCGGGGCGGCGAGGTTGCAGAGGTAGAGCGCGTGGCAGAGCACGCCGCCGATGCCCTCCTCGGCGCGACGCTCCCGGAAGCGGTCGAACGTCGCGGGGTCGTGGTTCGTCGGCCGCCAGGTGCGCGGGCTCTGCGTGAACACCTGCAGCGACTCGGCGCCGATCGCGACGGCCCGGTCGACCGCGGTGTGGATACCTCCGGAGGAGGAGACGTGCGCCCCGATGAGCATGAGCCGACGCTAACGCAGCCACGCCTCGAGCCGCGCCGCCTCGTCGTCGGCTGCGCGGCCGCGCATGACGGTGGGCTTCACGACGCCGCCGCGGAGGACCGCCTGCTCGAGCGACTCGCGCCGGAAACCGGTGACGCGCGACCAGAGCCCGACGTACGGTGAAGGGGGCCACTGGGCCTGCAGCCCGGCGAGCCGCTCGAGCGCCGCGAGGACGCCGATCTTCCTGCGTTCGAGCAGCAGCTGGCGCGCGAGCGTGGCGCGGTTCAACTCCTTGAGCGTCAGCGTCCGCATTCGCCCTACGCTATCGGTGTGAGCGTCCGCGTCCGCATGGCTCCGAGCCCGACCGGCTTCCTGCACATCGGCAACGTACGCACTGCGCTCTTCAACTGGCTCTTCGCCCGCCACGAAGGCGGCGAGTTCCGGCTCCGGATCGAGAACACGGACACCGGCCGCGAGGTCGCGGCCGCCGTCGACCAGATCCAGGAGTCGCTGCGCTGGCTCGGGCTCGACTGGGACGGGCCGCTGACGTTCCAGCTCGATCGGATGGAGGACTGCCGCCGCGTCGCCGAGCGGTTCATCGTCGAGGGGAAGGCTTACGAAGACGAGGGTGCGATCCGTTTCCGGATGCCCGACGAGGGCACCACCGCGTGGGACGACGTCGTCCGCGGGCGCGTCGAGTTCCCGAACGAGAAGCTCGAGGACGTCGTGCTCGTCCGCTCGGACGGGCGGCCGACGTACAACTTCGCTTCGCCGCTGGAGGACGTGTGGGACGGGATCACGCACGTGATCCGCGGCGACGACCACATCTCCAACACGCCGAAGCAGCTGAACATCATCCGCGCAGTGGGCGCCGACGTCCCGGTGTACGCGCACGTGCCGATGATCAACGGCGCGGACGGCAAGCCGCTCTCGAAGCGACACGGCTCGGTGAACGTGGAGGACTTCCGGAGGGAGGGCTATCTCCCCGGGGCACTGATGAACTTCCTTGCGCTGCTCGGCTGGGCCCCGGACGGCGAGACGACGATCATGAGCCGCGACGAGCTGATCGAGCGCTTCAGCCTCGAGCGCGTCAGCCCGAGCCCGGCGCAGTTCGACTACGCGAAGCTCGACTGGATGAACGGCATGTACATCCGTGCGCTCCCGCCCGAGGACTTCGCGCACGCGCTGGTTCTCTATCTCGGCGAGCAGGAGTACGACTGGGACGCGGAGCTCGTGCGCAAGGCGGCTCCGCTCGTGCAGGAGAAGATCACCCGGCTCGGCGAGTTCCCGGCCTTCGCCGGGTTCCTCTTTCACGACATCCAGCCCGACCCGGCCGAGCTCGACGGCGGCGCGCCGATGCTGGCCGCCGCGCGTGAGGCGCTCGCGGATCTCGAGCCGTTCACAGCGGAGGCGATCGAGGCGGCGCTGCGGGCCGCCGCCGACAGGCTGGAGCTGAAGCCGCGGCAGGCGTTCCAGCCGATCCGGGTGGCGGTCACCGGCTCGCGGGTCTCACCGGGCCTGTTCGAGAGCATCGAGCTGCTCGGCCGGGAGACGACCCTCGCGCGCCTCGCCGCCCCCTCCCTATAGGCTCCGCCGAATGTCAACGACAGCCGTCCGCACGCCCGCCGAGTTCGAGTCGCGCCTGCAGCAGTACTACTTCGAGCGCTCCGAGGAGACCCGCGCGGTGCGCGTCGGCGAGAAGGACGTGTCCGAGCAGGCGGCGATCGTCGCGCGGTACACGGATCTCTTCTCGCACGAGCAGCTCGAGGCGCTGCGCGCCGCCGAGGGCACAGCGGCGGGGGAGGAGCACGAGCGGCTGTACAGGCTGCGCAAGACGTGCGAGGCGGGGTTGATCTCCGCGGAGCTCGCCGAGCAGGAGGACGCACTCGAGAACGCGGTGCTCGCGGCGCACGTGACGTTCAAGGGCGAGGAGCTGTCGCTGCGCTCGGCGCAGGCGCGGCTCGCGGTGCTTGACCCGTACGCCGACCGAGAGGAGCTGGGCGAGCTGGAGCGCGCGGAGTCGGCGCGCCTGAATCCCGACCGGCTGGCGTTGATCACGGCCTTCGAGCGGCTCGATGCCGAGCTGTCCGGCGAGCCCGACCCGATCGCGCGCACGGAGGAGGAGAAGGCGATTTCGCTGCGCCGCCTCGAGCAGGTGCTCGTCGCCGCCTCCGATGCGACGACCGAGGCGTACGGCCGGCTGCGCGACCGCTGGTTCGCGAAGCTGCTCGGCCCGGAATGTGAGGCGCAGCCGACGAACGCGCACATGTACTACCTGCGGCGTCTCTCGCCGCTCGAGCCCACGTACACGAAGGAGCGCTCGGTCGAGGTCTGTCTCGCGAGCGTGCAGGCGCTCGGCTTCGACATGGCGGCGATTCCGAACATCCGGCTCGATCTGGAGGACCGCCCGCAGAAGAATCCACGCGCGTGCGTGATCGCGTCCGATCCGCCGGAGGTCGTGCATCTGATCACGCGTGCGCAAGGCGGTCTCGCCGACTACCAGGCGTTCATGCACGAGGCGGGGCACGCGCTGCACTACGCGGGCGTCGACCCGCGGCTGCCGTACACGTTCCGCCGCATCTCGCGCGACCACGCGCTGACGGAGATCTACTCGTACATCTTCGAGGCGGTCACGCGCGAGCCGGCGTGGCATGCGCTGCACTTCGGGCTGTCGGATGCGCAGGCGGAGGAGAACGCGCAGGCGACGCTGTTCCTCGAAGCGCTGCTCTACCGCCGCTACACGGCGAAGCTAGGCTACGAGCTCGGCTTCTGGGCGAGCTTCGCCGAGGAGGAGGGCCGCTCGCCGCGCGACTACGCGAGCCGGCTCACCGACGCGACGGGTATCCGCTACGACTCGCGCGGTTATCTCGCGGACATGGATGCGGGCTTCTACTCGGCGGACTACCTGCGCGCGTGGATCCGCTCCGCGCAGCTGCGCGAGCACCTGATCCGCGAGATCGGTGAGGACTGGTGGCGGAGCGCGCAGACGGGCGACATCCTGCGCGACCTCTTCGCCGAGGGGACGCAGCCGACGAGCGAGGAGATCGCCGGCCGACTCGGCTTCGACCCGCTCGACACGGGCCCGCTCGTCGCGGAGCTGTCGGCGGCGTAGCCGGCTGCGCCGGTTTCGGCAGCGAACGCATCAGGCGAGAGGATGCTGGCGCACGCCAGGTTCCCGCTGCCAGAGATCTGAAGTCGATGCAACAAGTGTCTTGCATGGTCGCTCGTCGCGCGCCAAGACGAGGCGTGTGCGTGGCTAACATTCGACCCGTGAGGTCGATGCTCGCCCTGGGGGTGGCGGCCGTAACAGTGGCCGTCTGGGGGATGGGGTCCGCGTCGAGTTCCGTCTACCTCGACTTCCGGCTCCCGTCTGGGAACATCGGCTGCGGCTATTCGACATTGCCCGGTGAGGCTCCGAACCTGCGCTGCGAGATCCTGAGCCTGCTGCGGCCGATGCCGCCTCGTCCGAAGAGTTGCGGTGTCGGTGTGGGGGGTGGCGTCTGGGGGCAGGCCGTTGCGATGGCGCCGACCGGTCGCGCTTCGGGGCGCTGCATCAGCGACACCGTAATGAACCCCAGCGCGCCCGTGCTCGGCTACGGGGAGCGCTGGGCGCACGGGGGTTTCACGTGCATCTCGCGCACCACCGGCCTGACCTGCACAAACCGGGACGGGCATGGCTGGTTCCTGAGCCGTGCAAGCTCAAGGATCTTCTGATGAAGCGGGCGCGAGCCCTCGCGTGCACAGGCGCCCTTGCCATTCTCGGCCTACTCGCGATCGCAGCGGCCGGGAGCCCCGGTCTCGTCTGGCGGCACTCACACCGGGCCGGGTTCTCGGTCAAGCTCCCAGCCGACTGGCGCTACCGCGACGCGAGCTACCCCTCCGACCACTCCACCGAGTATTGGACCGATCCTTCCGATGCCCACAGCCTCCTCGAGGTTGAGGTGAGCGGATGCGTCGGATGTGTGCAGCCGACGAGCTGTGTCCTGCACCAGACAGGGTGCGGGCCCGCGCCGCAGCAGGTCATTCCTGCACACACGCTTTCGACCACGAAGCTCGGCCCCTGGCGGCTCCGCTTCGTCGCACGCACACCGGGCACGTCGTATCTCGACCGCGGGCTCGTCGCGATCCTCCACCACAACAACCAGATCGAAGGGTTCGCCTACATCCAGACCTGGCTACCAGCGGCCCAGGCGCAGCTCGCCGACACGATCCTCGCAAGCTACACCGGCTGACCGCCGGGCACGCATCTGCGGAACCGAGTCAGGCACTGTCTCAGTGTCGCAGCGCAACGCGTGGCGTCACCTCCCGTTGGGGATGTAGTGGAGGGGGCCTCCTGGGCCGCGATAGGTTCGCGGCCCATCTTCTGTGACGAAGGGAGGCCCGAGAAGAGAAGTTGTATGCGGGAATCGATATTTTCAAGAGTGTGTTTCAGGCGGTGGTGCTCGATCCGGAAACGTGCGAGCTGAGCGAGTGCCGGTTTGAGTTGTAGCCATGGCTCGTCTTGCCCCTCATGCGGACGACGCGCCGATCACTGCTCTTGAGCGCGACGGCCTCGCGGGCTGCGATCTCCCCTACCGTCAAAGACTGCGAAGAGGAACCCCAGGCCGCACCACTAACTACCGCTGCTGCCATTGAACTTGCGGACGCGTGTACTAGCCGGACGAGCCCGAGACCGAGAGCACGAGCGAGAGGTTGTCGGCGAGCCCGTCGTTGTAGCTGCCGTAGTAGCGGGTCATGACGAGGTTGAGCTTCGCGGAGGCCGACCCCTTGGGGACAGCGCTCGTGGCGCTGCGTAAGAGCAGCTCGCTGGCGCCGAAGCGCTGGTACTCGGTGACCGGCCCGATGGTCAAACTCCCCAGCAGCTGGCCGCTCGCTCCGAGGAAGGAGACGGTGAGCTTCGCGTCGTCGCTCTGGGTCGAGTACCCGCCCAGCCAGCCGCTCAGCGTCGCACTCACGTTTCCCTTGTTGATCGCCGTGGCACCGGCTGCGAGCGACACCGTCTGAGTACCGCGCGAAACGGCGGCGTTCGGGCCGCCGTAGAAGTAGTTCTTGCCGCGATTTGGCGGTCCCGGTGAGCTGGCAGTCAGGTCGCTCCCGCTCCGGGCGTAGGGGGCGGCGGTGAACCCGCCGCTCCTCGTCCAGCCCGGCACCGCCACCACATTGTCTCCCGCGGCGCCCACACCGGCTTCCGCACCCGGGTTGACGATCAGGTTTCGCCCGCAGACGGGGCATCCTGCTGCAGCCCCCGCGAACGGCGCCAGACCGCCCGCGAACGCGCACGCCAACACCACGAACCCCAGGATCGCCAACCAGATTCTCGTGGAAGCCCGGAAAACCAACACCGTTGCCCCTCCTGATCTTGCCCCCACACCCGACACATTCCCCGATGCGTCTGGAAAGACATGGGCCGAACCGGTGACCTTCCTCATCCGCGAACACGCTGAACCCGATGCGGCTTCCCCGCACGCGGGCGAAGCCCCGATCGGTTCCCCGCGGAGGAGCGGAGCTGCTCGTCGTCGGCTCCCGCCGCCGGCGGACGTTTCGAGCCCGGCGCGCCGTCGCAAGCAGATCTGGGGAACTCCGGTGAGCCTTGACAGCTCAGGCTTCTCATCGGTGATGCGGACACCGGAGGCGGCGAAAGTCACGCGTGACGCTTCGCTGCGGCAGCGAACCAGCTCAGACCAGGGCACGCCTCGGTGACGGCGTTTCGGAGTGTATTCCGCAACACTCGGGCAGCGCCCGGCCCTCTCGCCTGAGTCGCACCGACGCGTATGCGCTACCGACGATCGGGCGGCGGCGGCGGCTCGCCGCGGGCCGGACGCGGCGGATGCGGGTGGCGATGGCCGCCGTCGGGAGGTGGTGGAATCGAGTCGACGTCGGGCGCTTCGTCGGGCCAGACGAGTAGAACGGCGCAGGGCGCGTGATCCACGACAAAGCGTGTTGCCGGGCCGAGGCTGTGGGGTCCCAGGCGGGAGCGGTCGCCGTCACGGGCTGCCACCAGCAGGTCGGCCGCCTCGGCGGCCTGCACGACCTCCCGCTCGACGCGTCCTCGGCGGATCACCTGGCCGGCGTCGGCTCGCCCCAGCAGCTCGGCGGCCGCTGCGACCAGAGCTTCCCCCGACGCCGTCGCTTCCGCCGCCATCTGCTCGGTCAGGCCGGGCCGCGGCCGCCATCGCCCCATCAACCCCTCGGCCGCAGCGGCGGCTGCGTGGGGCACGTCCTCGGCCACGACGTAGAGCAGCGACACCCGGGCGTCGGCGGGGATCAGCGGTGCGGCGGCATCAACGCAGCCCTCCCACGTTCCTTCGGCCAGCCACAGCATCACGTGCATGGCGGAATCATCCCACTACCCGAAGCGACAGCCATAGAGCGAGCGTCGCAACCAGGAGCACTGGCGGCACAGTGAGTGCCCCCAACCGCAGGAACTCCGACGTCGGCGGCTCGGCCTCGTGCCGGCGCAGCGTTCGTCGCCACAGCATGGTCGCCAGCGACCCCACGTAGGTGAGGTTGGGGCCGGTGTTGACGCCGATCAGCACCGCCATCACCGGGCCGGCGCCGCCGGCCGCGGCGGCGGGGAGCAGTAGCAAGACCGCGGGGAGGTTGTTGATCGCGTTCGCGAGCACGGCGGCGAGGGCCGCGAGCGCGAGCAGCGACCACAGCGAGGCGCCGTGGGGAACCAGCTGGTCGACCGCGTTCCCCAGACCGCGGTACGAGACGGCGCCCACGATCAGCCCGAGCGCGAGCACGAACGCGAGAAACGGGACGTCCACCGCCCGCACCACGTCCCGGAGCGACGCCTTCCCGCTGCGCACAGCCGCGACCACGAGCGCGACCGCCCCGGCGGTAGCGGCGAAGGCGGGATCGATGTGAACGATGGAGGTGACGAAGAAGCCGAGCAGCGTAAGCGCGATCACCGCCACCGGGTAGATCGGCGGTGCGACGCGGCGCCCGCCATCCGTGACGCCCCGGCCCACGAGGTCGCTGGCGAAGAACCGCCTCAGCAGCAGCCACTCGACGGCGATCGCCGCCAGCCACGGCAGCGCCATGATCGCCCCGAACCGCGCGAACGACAGCCCGCTCGCCCGGTAGGCCAAGAGGTTGGTCAGATTCGACACCGGCAGCAGCAGCGAGGCCGAGTTCGCCAGGTGCGTGCACGCGTAGACGTGAGGTCGGGCTCGGAGCCGAACCCGTGCCGCAGTGGCGAACACGACCGGCGTGAGCAAGACGACTGTCGCATCGAGGCTGAGGATCGCGGTCACGGTCGACCCCACGACGAACACCAGCGCGAGCAGTGCCACCGGTCGGCCGCGCGAGGCGGCCGCCATCCACGTCCCCGCAGCCGCAAAGAGCCCATCGCGTTCCGCCATGCCGGCGAGCACCAACACCGCCGCGAGGAACCCGATCGTCGGCCCGAGGCTGCGCGCCTCCTCGACTGCCACATGCAGCGGCAGGATGCCGAGCGCCACCACCAGGGCTGCCGCCGGCACCGCCACCACCGCTTCGGAGATCCCCCGCGGCCGGACCACCGCGACGACCAGCGTGGCGCCGAGCAGGACGATCGCGAGGACCTCGGTAGCAGCGCCCGACACGCTGCCCTCAGATCCGCCGGCCCGACCAGGGCAGCGGCGTGCCCGTGGCGGAAGGATCGAGGACCGCGCTCATCATCCGCATCGTCGCCGCGACGGTCGCAGATCCGCAACTACTTGCGGGTGCGGATGGCCATCCACTACCTCGTCCAGCGTCCAGCGTCCTGGGTACGTGCGCCGGGGGTTCGCGCGAAAGTACTGAGCGAGGCTCGGTGCAAGCGCGGATTGCTGTCGGCGTTTCCGGACGAGGCTTGCGTTGCAGGCTCGGGTGGTGTGTAGGTGGTTGGGATGAACTCGCTCAAGCGCGCCGCAGGTGTCCTTGTCGTCGCGTTTCTTGTCGGAGGTCTCGCGACGACGGCGGGCCCCGCTTCGTCGGTGCCGCGCTTGGCCCAGAAGGGGCCGCTCACGCCGCAGGTGCCCTTCTACCACCCCCGCCTCTTCGTCCTCCTTCCCCCGCTGGGGGAGAGCAACCCGTCTTTCGCGACCGCGATCGGCTTCGAGCGTGATCTCGGCACGACGGCGAAGCTCGTGCTCTTCGCACCAGAGGCCGCTTCGATCCGGCTGGATCAGGTTCCGGGAACGCACATAGGGAAGCCGGGCGTCCGCATTGACGTCGCCGGCACGACCCTCGCCTTCGAGCCCAACGCCGGCAGCATCGTCGCGACCGATCCGGCGAGTTATGCGACCGACCCGCAGGCGCAAGCGTGCGCTCCCGGCCCCCACGCTGCGGTCTGGCTGCTGCGGGCGAAGGCGACCAAGAACTACGCGCGCGGCCCGACACCGAAGCTGACGATCACTCTGCCGGTCTACATCGACCAGATCACGCCTTCCCCGGCGAACATGTTCTCGGCCTACGAGTTCCAGGTCTGCTTCGGCTCGCCCAACAAGGGACAGGTAACTCCCGGCTGGCCGGCCGGAGCGATCATCCGCCGCATGACGATCAACCTTCCTGAGAACGTGCTCACGGAGCAGCCTACGCTGCCCGGCACCTACGTCTGGCGCGGTGTCTTCACGCCCTACACGGCCTCCGGGCAACCGTCACCGTCGGACGCGGTCGAGAGCCGCGCGATTCTGCTCCTGCCGGTCGAGTGGGCGCTGAACGGACGCTACGACAGGGCCCGCCACGCGATCGACGTGAGCGGCACCCTCACCGAGGGCGGTGTCCCGGTCGTCGGCGACGGCCTCCCGATCTCGTACGGCACGGCGCTCGGTGCGAGCTGGACGGGGATCGCCGACGCCAAGGGCGTGTACGTGCATACGGACGATCAGGGGCGATTCTCGCAGTCGATCCCCGCAACCCAGACGACATACATCCGCGCCTCCATCTCCACCCTCTCGATGGCCTACACCGACCGCACCGGCTGCACGCCACCGTCGCTCGCGCCGAAGGGATGCGTGACCGCGACCACGAGCGGGTTCACAGGCCTGAGCCCGCTCGTCACGGTCCCCGTTCCGTAACAGAACCCTCTCCCCGACAGTCTCTGCGGTCATTCAGGTGACAATCCTGAGCACCGGCGCACGCGGCGCGCGAACTCCCGGACCCAGGTCCGGGCTGCACGCTCGAGGTCGCGGGTTCGAACTCCCGCCGCCTCCACGAGCTATCGTCCGCGTAGACCGTCGAGAAGGGCCAGCTGATAACCGAGCAAGAGATTGCACACCTGCGCGTTCTGATTGCGGACGAACGTCAGGACCGGCTCGAGCTGCTCGCCCACCTCGTCGCCGGCCTCGGCCACGAGGTGATCGCCAGCGAGATCGAGATCAGGAAGGCCGGCGCGGCGACGGCGAGGGAGCGTCCCGATGTCGCCCTGGTCGCGCTCGGGCCCTCCTCCGAGCACGCGCTCCAGTTGATCGGCGAGATCGTCCACGAGGCGGCCTGCCCGGTCATCGCCCTCCTCTCGGAGAAGGATCCGGCCTACGTCCGCGAGGCCGCCAGGCGCGGCGTCTTCGCCTACATCGTCGACACCGATTCTGAGGAGCTGCAGAGCGCGATCGAGATCACCCTGCAGCGCTTCAGCGAGTTCGACAACCTGCAGGGAGCGTTCTCGCGCCGGGCTGTGATCGAGCAGGCGAAAGGGATCCTGATGGAACGCCACAAGATCGACAAGGACCAGGCCTTCGAAATGGTCCGCTCACACTCACAACACACCGGACGCAAGGTGATTGACGTCGCAGAAGCGATCGTCGAAAGCTACCTCCTGCTGCCGCCGCCACCCCCGCAGCCGCCCGCGCTCGGCACGTAGCGAACGCCCGACACGTCGCGGCACGCTCAGCCAGGGGAAAACAGTTCTCTGGGAACATTCCCCGAACGCTGGCGCACCCGAAGGTGCTCGGACGGCGGCATCGCCTATCCGTGTTTCAGCTCGATGTTGAGCAGGCGGATCTCGGAGCTATCGACGTTCTCGAGCGTGTGAGGAGGCATTGCCGCTGTCCAGAAAGCAGTGCCGCGCTCCGGGAACGTGTCGGTTGCGCGTGTATCGACGAGGAGTCTCCCTTCGTCGTCGCGGCGCACGAAGTGGCCGGTCGAGAGGATGTAGAGGATGCTCGGCCAGCGATGTGTGTGAACAGGCACCGTCTTCCCGGGGCCGATCCGGGTTTCCAGCACTCGCACGTCGTCGTTCTCAAAAAGGAGCCTGTGAAACGTAGACGCTGCCACCAGCGCGTCGAGCGAATCGGGCCACTCCCAGATCTCCGCATCCGCACGTCCCACCGTGGCTCCAACCTATCCGAGCCGCGACGATGGTGCCTTTGCCACGACATTCCCGCATGCGAGCGCGGGCGACGTTCGCATCCAGTACCTATGCGGGGAGCCAGCCCTCGCGGTACCGAGGTTGGTTCGCGTCTGCGTGGCGATGAAGGCGCTCGATCTCGAGGTGAAGGCCCAGGCAGGGAAGAAGCTCACCGCGGCCGACGCCGGCGCGCTCAGGGCGGACATCGCCGGGATCGAATCGGTCGAGGGCTGCTAGCGACGTCTCCCGAGGCCACGCCCCGCGACCAGGTCGCGGGACGTGGCCTCTCGATTCAAAGGACCCGCATGGTCGAGCCAAGTCGGTGTAGCCATGCAGGCGGGAAAGGCGCATACGGGATTCGAACCCGTGCCGCCGCCGTGAGAGGGCGGTGTCCTAGGCCACTAGACGAATGCGCCTGGAACAGCGGCGAAGTGTAGCGCAGCCCTCAGAGGCCGAATCAGAATGACGTCTGTGCCGTCTGGCCGCGCTGGGCGGCGCGAGGCGGCGTCCTCGGTCGCGCCCGTAGCTTCAGCTACGAGCGCTCCCTGCGTCCTTGCCTCGCACTCGCCCGTCGCGACCAGCCGACGAGCATCATTCTGATTCGACCTCTCACGCCGTCCGGCGCACGAGTTGCGCAGCCAAACCGACGACGGCGACCGCTGCGACGGCGCCGAGCACCGTCCAGCCGAGGCCGCCGCCGAAGGACGACGCTGCGAACGCGATCACGGCGGCCGCCGCCCCGAGGCCCGCCAGCGTGAGCGCCGCGAGGGCGAGCGCGCGCCGCAGCACGACCTCGCGCTCCGCCGCGATCGCATGTCGCGCGTCGAGCGACCACGCGGCCAGCTCGCCGCAGAGCAGCATGCCGGCCGCCACGAGCGGCGCGCCCGTGTCGACCGCAGATCCGTGTACGAACAGCGACACGGTGTACGCGACGCCAAGACACACGAGCGCCCACGGCAGGAACTCGTCGGTGTTGCGCACGAGCACGACCGCGAGCAGCAGCGCACCGACGAGGCCGATCCCCACGACGAGGCCGGCGAAGGCCGGCACGCGCGCGGCCGCGTACGCGACGACGCCTGCGTAGACGAGCGCGGAGAGCGCGGCGAGCCCTAGGCGCGCGCGGGCCTGGCGTAACGCCTGAATGCCGCCACCTCCTCCAGCGGAACGTTGAGCGGAACGCCGTCGAGCCACTCGACCACCGGCACGCCCGCCTGCTCGTAGCGTGCGCGCAGCGACTCGCGCGAGAGGCGCCAGACCCGGTACGAGAGCTGCGCCAGCTCGTCCTTGCCGGGATGGACGAACGGGACGGGCGAGACCTCGATCACGACGAGGTCGAAACCGCGGGCGCGCAGGTCGAGCAGCGCCGCGGCCGAGCGCGGGTCGAGCAGCGGCGTCAGCGCGAGCACGAGCGCCTTCGGCGGCAGCGTCCGCGGTGGCAGCACGTCGACGCCCTTCGCCGCGAAGCTGAGCACGATGTCCATCTGCAGCAGCGAGTCGACGATCCGGTACAGCTGCAGCGCGCCGGAGGCGGGGAGCAGCCAGGAGAGAAAGCCGCCGAAGCTGACGAGGCCGACGCGATCCTTGCGCTGCAGGTAGCGGTGCGCGAGCGACGTCGCCGCCCGCACGGTCAGGTCGAGCGTGCCGCGGCCGCCCGAGCCCACGTCGATGAACGTGTCGAGGAAGAGGACGACGTCCGTGTTGCGCTCCGGATGCTGCTCGTTCACCCAGAGCTCCCCGCGACGCGCGCTCGCGCGCCAGTTGATCCGCCGCATACGATCGCCCGGCCGCCACTCGCGGACGTCGGCGAACTCGATTCCCTCGCCCTTCGCACGCGAGACCTGATTGCCGACGAACACCTGCGTGTCCAGCGGCGGCAGCAGCGCGTGCAGCGTCTCGACGCTCGGGTAGACGCGCAGCGGCGCCCGCCCGCCGAGCCGCGCCTCCCACGAGTGGAAGCCGAGCCGGTCGCGCGCGCGGAGCAGCAGCGGGCCGACCGCGAACGCGCCCCAGCGCTCGCAGCGGATCGGCAGCTCGATCGTGCGCGGCACCCCGGGGGCGAGCGCGACCGCGCGCGGATTGTCTGCGGTCGTCCGCAGCTCGGACGGGAGCGGCAGCAGGATCTCGACGCGGTCGCTGCCGCGAGGCGAGAGCAGCTCGAGCGTCGCGTGCACGTCCTCGCTCTCGAGCGCGCGCTCGCGGTCGAGCACGAGCGTCGCCTCGATCTGCGGGTCGCGGGCCGGCGCGGCGGCGGCGACGGCTGCGAGCGCGAACGGCGCCGCGAGCGCGATCAGCTCCACCCGCCCGAGCGCGAGCCCTGCGAGCAGGCCGACCGCCGCGAGCCCCGCGTACGCGGCGAGCCGCGGCGAGACGATTCGCGTCATCCCGCCGCTTCGTGCAGCGTGTCCTCGGCCGCGGGCGTCGGCACAGCCTCCAGCGCCTCGGCGACGACGTCCTCGCCGCGCACGCGCTGGACCCACAGCTCGGGCCGCAGGGTCAGCCGGTGCGCGAGCGCCGGCACCGCAACCGCCTTGACGTCCTCCGGCACGACGAAGTCGCGGCCTTCGAGAGCCGCCTTCGCGCGCGACAGCTTCAACAGCGCCAGGCTCCCGCGCGGGCTCGCGCCGACGGCGAGCCGCCGCGACGCGCGCGTCGCCGCGACGAGGTCGACGATGTAGCCCTCGATCGAATCCGCGACGTGGACCCGCTCGAGGGCGCGTTGCATCTCGACGAGCGTCGGCGCGTCGACGACCGGCGTCAGCGCGACCTCGTCTTCGCCGCGCTCGAGCCTGCGCGCAAGCATCTCGATCTCGTGCTCGCGGCTGGGGTAGCCGACGCCGATCCGGATCAGGAAGCGGTCGAGCTGCGCCTCGGGCAGCGGATAGGTGCCCTCGTACTCGATCGGGTTCTGCGTCGCGAGCACGGTGAACGGCGGCGCCAGCGGCCGGGTCTCGCCCTCGGTCGTGACCTGCCGCTCCTGCATCGCCTCCAGCAGCGCGGCCTGCGTCTTCGGTGGGGCGCGGTTGATCTCGTCGGCGAGGAGGAGGTTGGTGAAGACCGGGCCCGGCAGGAAGGTGAACTCGCTGCGGCGCTGGTCAAAGATCGACGAGCCGGTCACGTCGGAGGGCATCAGGTCGGGCGTGAACTGGATCCGCGCGAAGTGGAGCGACGTCGCCTGCGCGAAGGAGCGCGCAATCAGCGTTTTCGCGAGCCCCGGATAGTCCTCGAGCAGGACGTGGCCGTCGGAGAGCAGCGCGAGCAGGACCAGCTCGAGCGCGCCGCGCTTGCCGACGACGGCGCGCTCCACCTCGTCGAGGACGCGGTTCGCACGGTCGCGCAGCTCGCCGAGCTCCATCAGAGGCGCTCCAGCGTGTCGACGAGGGCGCGGATCTGCCGCAGCGGCAAACCCGGCGCGCTGCGGTCGTCGGGCGGCGGCAGGTCCGGGCGCAGCAGCTCCCAGGCCTCGTCGCCGAGCAGCGCGCGGGCGGCGGCGGGTCGCCGCTCGAGCTCGACGTTGTCGTGCGCGGCGAGCCGGGCTGCGGCCGCCTCGCGCAGGATCGGCAGCAGCCGCGCGTGCAGATGGCCCGCGTTCGCGACGCCGAGCGTGACCTCCCGCTCGGTGCGCACCAGCTCGGGCGGGCGCACAGGCGCCTCGACGTTGCCGCGCAGCGCCCGCTCGAACCGCGACGCCTCCTGCCACTCCGACGCGCCGCGCGCGGCGCGGGTGAACGCGCTGAGCGCGATCGCGGCGAGCGCGAGCACGTAGGCGCCGAGGATCGTGGCGACCGACGCGGGCCGCACGCCGAGCGCGATCGCCAGCCCGAGCGTCGCGGTCGCGAAGAGGCCGAGGAGCCTGCGCTGCTCGGCGGTCACGCGGCCGCGGTCTCCTCTGCCGGCGGGCGCCGCAGCTCGTCGCGGACGGCGGCCAGCGCCTCGATCGCCTCGTCTCTCATCGCCGGCCCGGGCTCATGCTGGCTGAACTTAGCCCACTCGAAGAGCGCGGTGAGCCTCGAGACCGACGCGCCGCTCGTATCGAGGCTGCGGAGCGCCCGCGCGAGGTACTCGAACGGCGCCTCCGACGGCTTGCGGGCAACGCCCGCCATCGCGAGCGCACGCTCCATGCGCGCGTACGCGGCGATGATCGCCCGGCGCAGATCGGGCTCGTTCCGGAGGTCGTCGAGCGAGAAGTCGAGCGCGGCCGAGACCGCCTCGCGTGAGCGGAAGCGCCACGGCTTCGGCGGGCGGCGCGCCCGCCGGCCCGCGAGCACGAGCGCCGCGGCGCCGCCGAGCAGGGCGGCGGCAACGGCCACCTCGTCCCAGCGCAGGCGCGCGTTGCGGACGTGCGTCCCCTGCTTCGGTTTCACCCCTCCCGCCTGCTGCGCGTTCGGTTTCAGCCCCTGCCCGAGCTGCCGTAGCCGCTGCTCGAACTTGCTATGGAGGATCAGCACGGCGACGGCCGCAGAGAGCGCCAGCATGGCGAAGGAGTTGAGGAGGTGCCACCGCCCGCGCCGCGGCACCGCGGCTCCCCGCCTGACCGAGGCGAGGGAGTAGACGAGGACGCCGAGCACGACGACTGCGAAGAGCACGATCGACGTGAACACGTAGTCGAAGAACGTCGCCGTCGGGCCGTTCCCGCGCGAGCCGGAGAGCGGCCGGCCGTGGCTCGCGATCCCAGCGAGCACGAGCAGCGCGGTTACGCCGAGGGCGAGCGGCAGCAGCCGGCGGCTGGGCATGTGCGAAGTGTCGCATCGCCGGGGTCGGTAGATCGCCGCAGCACGGCTCGGCAGGCGCGCGGATGTTTGCGGCGGGGCGCTCCTCGACCATTCGTGCCGAGGAGGATTATTTGATGCTTCGGCCTCGACCCGAGGTCCCGCGTTCGCGCCCGGCGAGCCACTCGGCCGAGCCCTTGGCACTGCTGCTGCGCGGCTGGCGCCCGCAACGGGTCCTGCGCGCCGACGAGGAGTGGGAGCTCGCCCGGCTCGTCTCCGAGGGCGACGAGTCCGCCCGCAGGGCGCTGATCGAGGCGAACCTCCGCCTCGTCGTCGCGATGGCGCGCCGCTACCAGGGCCTCGGCCTGCCGTTCCCCGACCTCGTCCAGGAAGGGACGGTGGGGCTGATCCAGGCGGTCGACCGCTTCGACTGGCGTCGCGGGCGCCGCTTCTCGACCTATGCCGCCTGGTGGATCCGGCAGGCGATCCGGCGCGCGCTGACGAACGACTCGCGCACGATCCGGCTGCCGAGCCGGCTGGTCGCGAAGCAGCTCGCGACGCGGAGGGCCGCCGCCGCGCTTGAGGCGGGGCTCGGGCGCGCTCCGACCACGCAGGAGATCGCGGTGGCGACCGGCTTCGACGTCGACGCCGTCGCCGTGGCGGAGCGGGCGCCGCTGGCTGCGGCGTCCCTCAACGAACCGGTCGGCGGCGACGACGGCGGCGGTGCGCAGCTCGTCGACCTGCTGCCGGACGCGACCGTGCCGGATCCGCTCGACGAGGCCGAGGAGCGGGCGCGAGCCGCCGCGGTGCGAGCGGCGGTGGCGGAGCTGCGCGTCCGCGAGCGGGAGATCGTCGTGAGACACTTCGGCCTGGAGGGCGAGGCGCACACGCTCGACCAGATCGCGCGCGAGCTGCACCTTGCGCCGGAGCGCGTCCGCCAGATCGAGCAGCATGCGCTCGCGACGCTCGCGCGCCAGCTCGGGGCCGAGAACGGCGCGCCCGCGAAGAAGCGCCGCTAGGAACACCATGCGGTGGGCCGGCGTGTTCGGCGTGTTCCTGGGTGTGGCGGTGCTGGTCGGTGTCTCGACGGCTGCGCCGCCGCCCATCGAGACGCCTTACGTGGCAGGGTTGCGCAGCGCGACGGCGCTCGTGGAGACGAGCGCGAACGAGATCGCAGGGTTGCCCGAGGGGAGCCCGGCGCTGCCCGACGCGGGCCTGCGCCTCGACGCTGCCGCAGGCGCCGCGTGCCGCGCGTTGCGCGCGTACCAGGACGCGACGACGCGCTACGGCACCGACGAGGAGCAGGCGCTCGTGCAGAAGCTGCAGCGGCGGTTGAAGCAGACCCGCGTCAGCTACGGGGCGCTGAGCGGTGTGACGCTACCGGCGCCGACCGCGAAGCAGCAGAGCACCGGGGAGCAGTTGCTGCGTGCGTACGCGGGCACGGCCGCGCGAGACAGGGTCGCGCACTGGGTCGGCGACGAGCGGCTGGCCGACGTGCTCACCGCCGGCGATCTCACGCAGGTGAAAGCGGGGCTCGACAGCGAGGTGACGCGGCGCATCGACGCCGCCGCGCAGAGCCTGGCCCTGAAGGCGGCCGGCCTGTCGCTCTCACTGAGCTCCCCGCTCGAGACGCAGGTGCGCTCCCAGGTCGACCAGGCGGCTCTCACCTGGCTCTCGCGCACCGTGCTCCGCTTCGAAGCGACCGGGTTCGTGCTCCGGGTCGCGGCCGTGCCGGTCGTGCGGCTGCTGCGCGCCCAGCTGCAGCCGGCCCTGCGCGACGACATGCACGTCATCTCCCGCACCAACGACACCGTCGAAGGCTTCCGGGCCCGCGGCGACGAGCTGCAGACGCTGATCGACACCGCCGGCGGCGCGTCGCTGACGAGCGTCCGGCGCGCGCTCGCGGACGCCCAGCGCGCACTCGACGCCGCGACCTATCTCCGCTCGGACCTCGAGAAGCAGGGCCGCGGCGAGCTGCTCACGCGGCTGAACAGCGCCGCCGGCGGACTGACCGCGCAGATGAAGAAGGCGCGGGCCGCCTTCCTGCTCGACTCGCCGCTCGCCCGCTCGAACATGCGCGGCATCGCCGACGGCGTCTGCAAGCTCCAGGGCGAGATCGCGCAGATCGCGAAGATGGCGGTGGCTACGACGGGGACGATCGTCGGCATCTGGACGGCAGGCGGGGGCGCGATGCAGATCACCGCGACCGGCTCGACGACCTTCGAAGGGCGGACGGTGGAGCCGTACACGTTCTGCCACAGCGGCGCCGTCCCGCTGGGCCAGGTCGAGTGGAAGCTGAAGCGCACCGCACCCAACACGTACACGGGCACCGCCCGCTACTACAGGGTCTCCGACTGCGCGTACATCGGCGACGCCGAGAACGCCACCTGGCAGTACAACCCCGCCGACGACACGCTCGTCGTGTGCTCCACCTCGCCGAATCCGGACCTCCCGGGCGGCGGCTGCGAGACGGAGCGCCGCGTCAAGCCGTAGCCGCGGGGCAGGGACTCGAACCCCCAAAGTCCTGATCCAGAGAACAGCTCAAGGTCGTAGTAGGAAGTCGCCTCGCAACGCCAGAGTTCATCGGTGAGGTCAAACTGACCCTTGTCGTCCAGCCTCTCCGTGGGCAGATTTCCAGCTGTGTTGGTGTGGGTTGGGCGGTGGCTGGGCCGGATCGTCGTCGGGGGTTGCGCGGTGTTCGCACTCCTGTTCGTTGGTGCAGGCGGTCGTGCTCCCGAGGCTGCGGCGAGCGTAAGCACGGAATCGATCGCGCGTAGCTCGCGCTGCGATCGGCCACCGGCGAGCGCGCTCGCCTACGGCTGGCCCGTGAAACCGTTTCGGCGCCAGCACCCGGTGCGTGGCAACTTCGGTGATCCGAGAACGCTCACAAGCGAGGTCGACCTCGGCGCCGACACGCCGCGCAGCCCCGGCTCGTTCACCTTCCACAACGGCGTCGACATTTCGGCGCCCACCGGCACACCGGTCTACCCCGTCGTCTCCGGGATCGCACGGATCGGCTATGGCGACGAGGTGATCGTCGCGACCAACGATGATCGCGTCTTCCAGTACTTCCACATCCGCCCGTCGATCCGGCCGGAACAGCGGGTGATCGCCTACCGCACGGTGCTCGGTCGGGTGCGTCCGGAGTGGCTCCATGTGCACCTGACCGAGATCGACGGCTTCCGCGTCCACAACCCGGCCGACCCGGGCCACCTCGAGCCCTACCACGACCACACCGCGCCCCAGGTCGTCGCGCTCGACTTCGACGCCCGCGACGGAGACACGCTCGACCCGAACCGCCTCCACGGCCGAATCCTGATTGCCGCGGACGCCAAGGACACACCGCCCTTGCCTGTTCCCGGCGCCTGGCTCGACCATCCGGTCGCACCCGCACTCGTCAGGTGGCGGATGACGGCTGCAAACGGCACGGTTGTCGTACCCTGGACGACGGTCGCCGACTTCCGGCACACCGAGCCGCCCAACCGCGACTTCTGGCACGTCTACGCGGCCGGCACCTACCAGAACTTCCCCGTCTTCGGCCACCACTACTTCTTCGGCCACCCCGGCCGCTACCTGTTCAACCTCACACCCAAGAGGCTCGACACGACGCGGCTACCTGACGGCGACTACCACATCACCGTCAGGGCTGCCGACGTCTGCGGCAACCGCGGCACACTCAGCCAACAGGTGCGGATCCGCAACCACTGACGGCGGGAGCATCAACAAGACGCTGAAGGTCCTCGCGCAGGTTCTCGACGACGCACTCGAGTTCGGCTGCGTCGAAACGAACGTCACCCGCGGTGTACCGCGCCAGAGAACCGCGCCGGAGCAGGGCGTTTCTGAAGCTGCGGGGCAGGGACTCGAACCCAACTTCCTGATCCAGAGGAATGAGCGGCCCGAAGCGCGAGGGCCGCTCATTCTGCATGGTTGAGCCGTCCCCGGCGATGCGCGCCACCCCGCGACGCCGCACAGATACCACTCAATTCGGGCCGATTCCTGGGGGTTTGGGCAGCGGCGCGGGCCCGCTGCCCAATCACATCGGGGCGCCGAGAGCGGAGATCCATCGTGGTGCCCTGACGTCTTCTGACACTACGCCATGCGCGAGCTTACGCTGTTTGGCGCCTAACCTAGTCCAGCCTCCAGCCGAGGTGGTCCGGTGTTGACGTTCGTGGCCCGGCGTCTGCTTGTCGGGGTAGTGGTGCTGTTTGTCGCGGCGTCGGCGGCGTTCTGCTTTTTCGCGTCCCAGTATCTGCCGCTGCGCGAGACGCCGTTGCTCAGCGCGTACTGGCACTGGGTGCAGGGGCTGCCGACCGGTCGCAGCCTCTCGCACGGCGTGCTCTATGGGCGGCTTCTGCCAGCCGTCATTCCAGCGCTCGAGCACACGCTCGCGCTGCTCGGCATGACGCTTGTCCTGGTGGTTGTGCTCTCTGTCGGGATCGCGTGTGTGGCTGCGGCGTCTCGGGGATCGGTGCTCGACTTCTTGCTGCGCGCTGCCTCCTATGCCGCCTGGGCGATGCCGGCGTTTCTCGTGGCGCTCGTCTTGCAGCAGCTCGTGGGGAAGGTGGCGGGTGGCCCGGGATTGGGCTGGTTTCCGGTTGCGGGCTGGGCGGGGCAGTGTCCGGGCGGTCTCGGCATCGACCTGCACACGTTCAAGTGTCCTCCCGCAGGGTCCGGCTTCGCCTATGTCGGAAACGCCGCGTACCACCTGACGCTGCCGGCGTTCGCGCTCGCCGCCGGGTTCGTCGGCCTGCACAGCCGCTACCTCCGTTCCTCGCTGCTCGACGCTCTCGACTCTCCGTACGTGACGGTCGCGCGCGGGAAGGGGCTTCCCGAACACACCGTGGTGCTGCGCCATGCGCTGCGGAACTCGCTCGCCAGCTTCACGTCCGCGCTCTTCAGCGACTTCGGCGCGATCTTCGGCGCGTCGTTGGCCGTCGACTGGGTCTTCCAGCTCCGCGGCCTCGGCTGGCTCTTCGTCGCCCTCCTGAATCTGAATAGCACCGTCCCGGTGATCGACGCCTACGCGCTCGAACTGTTGCTGCTGCTCGGCGGGGCTTGCGTGCTGGTCGCGTCGCTTCTCGGCGACCTGGTGGTCGGTCTCCTCGATCCGCGGGTGGGTTTCCGTTGAGCGGCGCCGACGCATCCGCCGCGCTACCGGAGGCGCCTCTCGCTCGGCGACGGGGTGCGTCATTGCAGGCGCTGCGCCGGCTGTCGCGCCAGCCGGTCACGATCGCGGCGGCCGCCGTGCTGGCCGTCGTCTTCGGGTTCGGGGCCTTCGTTCCCGAGCTGGCACCCCAGGGCTGGAACAGCATCGACCTCTCCCCGCGCTGGCAGAACCACGCGCCGATGCTGAGCGGCTGGCACCTGTTCGGCACCGACAACATCGGCCGCGACGTCCTCGTGCGCACGCTCTACGCCCTCCATACGAGCGAGCAGTCGGCGCTGCTCGCGGCACTGGTGGCGACCCTGCTCGGCGTCGCCGTCGGCGCGGTCGCCGGCTACCGCGGCGGCTGGCCCGACGCGCTGATCATGCGGATCGTCGACCTCTTCGGCGTCTTCCCGGCGCTCATGCTCCTCCTCGTCGCCTACGTCTTCCTGGAGCCGGTGACCACGCTCAAGGCGACGCTCGCCCTCGCCCTCTACCTGTGGATCCCGGTCGCCCGCGTCGTGCGGGCGGACTTCGCCGTACTGCGAGAGGTCGAGTTCGTCCAGGCAGCCCAGGCGCTCGGCGCATCCGGCCGACGGATCGTCCTGCGCCACCTGCTCCCCAACGCGAGCGGCACGATCATCGTCGCCGCCACCTCGCTGCTCGGCCAGGTGATCATGCTCGAGGCCACCGTCGAGTTCTTCGGGCTCGGCGTCTCATCGCAGATCCAGCCGACGCTCGGCAACCTGATCGGCGACGTCACCCAAGGCGGCGTCGGCCCCTACAGCCCCCTCGGCCTCGGCTGGTGGACCTGGGCCGGCCCCGCTGCCCTCCTCGTCACCGTGCTCGTCTGCGCAAACCTCGTCGGCGACGGCATCGCAACAGCCCTACGCCCCGCAGGACGCCGATAGCTAGATGTCCTGCCTATAGAGGTCGTAAACGGCTGAGGGTTCTATCTGAATGACCCTGGGTTTCTTGGAGGGCTTCTGAAGCTGCGGGGCAGGGACTCGAACCCCAACTTCCTGATCCAGAGTCAGGCGTCCTACCATTAGACGACCCCGCAACGGGTCGAGCCGCCAGTGTAGCGGCCTGCCTAGGCTAGATCTCGAGCCGGTACATCGGCACGAGGCGCTGCTCGGTCTCCGTGTCGATGTGGGCGACCACCTCGACGTACGGCTCCAGTCCGGAGCCGCGCAGCTTCGCCTTCAGCAGGCCGTCGACCTGGAAGATCCCGGACGAGTTGTTCATCCGGATCTCGATCAGGATCGGCCGTTCCTCGCCGTCGCCAATCGTCACGTCGTCGATCGCAGCGGCCGAGAGCGAGTGCATCGAGACGCGGCCGCGCTGGAAGGGGATCCGCGAGCGGCCCTTGGCCATGTCGAGCGCATCCGCGACCCGGATGATCCCCGCCTCGAGCGTGAACGGCTGGCCGTCGGCGCGGTGGCTGATGATCGCCTGCAGCACCTCGGACACGACGACGGTTCGGTCGGGCTCGTGGTAGAGGCCCTCGAGCAGCGGATAGAGCTTCCGCTCTGCGAGGAAGAGGCTGAAATCCTCGTGGCCCTCCCGGTGGATCGACATGCCGGTGTCGTGCAGGAGCGCCGCGAGCGTGACGACGATCTCCGAGTCGTCCGGGGTCATACCGTAGTCGCGCACCATCGCGGTCTCGACGTGGTGCTTCGTGAGCTGGCGGAGGAGCTTCAGCGCGATGTTCGTGACGATCTGGATGTGCACCCACGAGTGGTCGTTGATCTGCATCCGCGCAAGCGCGTTCACGTTCGCGACGTGCCACCAGGCCTTGAGCTGATCGTCATCGTTGACGCGCTCGATCACCGTGCGCAGCTTGCGGTTGCCGCGCACCGGGACGTTGATCTTCATGCGCGCGATCGCCTCGGCCGGCGTCAGCCGCGCCTCCTGCTCGGGAGCGGCGGCGGAAGGCTCGTCGATCGGCTCGGCGGACTCGGTGTCGAGCGCCATGCGGGGCAGTCTAGCCCTGCGTGTCGTCCCGTCCGCCGCCGCGCTCTTCGTCCCAGATCGACTGCCAGGCCTGCTGCGGCCGCTCGGGCAGCACCGGCCGCCCGGGCTCCGTGAGCCGGTAGTAGAGGACGGTGAGCACGTGCGCCTGGAACGGGGCAGCGAGCGCGCCGGCGACGGTGCCGCCGATCCAGTAGGCGAGGAAGTTCGGCAGGGAGGCAAACGCGCTCGTGATCGCGACCGCGGCGGCGCCGGTGATGAGGTTGCTGATCACGATCAGCGCGAGCACGCGGCCCGTCCGGCCGCGCACGAGCTCGGACGAGCGCGTGAACGCGTCGCGCGCGCTGCGGCGCTCGATCACGACGAGCGGCACGATCAGCGCCCAGCGCGCGACCGCGATCAGGCCGGGCACGATCAGCAGCACGAAGCCGATCGTGACGCCGACGCCGTAGAGGAGCGACGCACCGACGAGCGTGCCGAGCCGGCCGCGCGTCCGGTCGTACAGCTCGCCGACGTGCGCCTGCGGGCGACCCTCGTGCAGGTCGCGGACCACCTCGACGAGCGCGCCCTGGATCAGCAGCCCGCCGAACAGCCCGAGCACGAGCGAGACGAGCCTCGTCCAGGTCGTCGCGTGCCGCGCCGCAAGGGCGTCGGCGAGCGAGACGACCGCGAACACGAGGCCTGCGACGACGACCGAGCGGCGCAGCAGCCGCCGGTAGACGGCGAGCGCGTCGGAGAGAACGCCGGAGATCGTCACGCGCGGGACTCTAGGCGGCTCTAGGCGGCGCTGCTGCTGCTCGGGATCGAGGAACGGGCCGAGCGGCTCGCCGCCTGATGGCACCGTTGTCGACGTCCGCCGGACCTGTCATCACTCAGCGCAATGGATCCGCATCCGGTGCAGCTCGTCGTCGAAGACGATCTCCGGCGGAGCAGGCTCACCGTCTTCTTCCGGCTCCTGCTCGCGATCCCGCACATCGTCTGGTTGTCCCTCTGGACGTTGCTCGCGGCGCTCCTCGCCGTTGTGACGTGGCTCGTGACGCTCATCGCCGGGCGGCCGCCTGCGGGACTGCACCGCTTCATGTGCGCCTACGTCCGCTACCAGGTGCACCTGAGCTCGTACCTCGCCCTGGCCGCGAACCCGTATCCGCCGTTCGACGGCCGGAAGGGCGAGTACCCGATCGACGTGACGCTGCCCGCGCCGGGGGCTCAGTCCCGCTGGAAGACGCTGGTGCGTCTCTTCCTCGCCATGCCGGCGCTCTTGCTCGCGTCGGCCTTCGGCGGGTCGGGAGGCTCCCGCAACAGCGGCTCGCTCGTGACCGCGTGCGCGGCCCTCGGCTGGTTTGCGAGCCTCGTCCGCGGGCGCATGCCGAAGGGGTTGCGGGACGCGGGCGCCTACGGCATCGGCTACGGCGCGCAGGTGCTCGCCTACCTCCTGTTCGTCACCGACCGCTACCCGAACGCCGACCCGACCGCGCTGCTCGCCGGCGTCGAGCGTCCGCCCGAGCATCCGGTCCGGCTCGTCGGGGACGCCCACGACGTCCGGCGGTCGCGGCTCACCGTCTTCTTCCGCATCCTGCTCGTGCTGCCGCACCTCTACTGGCTCGTGCTCTGGTCCGTCGTGGCTGTGCTCGTTGCGATCGCGAACTGGTTCGTGACGCTCGCGCGCGGAACGCCGGCCGCCCCGCTGCACCGCTTCCTGTCGAGCTTCGTGCGCTACCGGCTGCACGTGTACGCGTTCCTCTACCTCGCCGCGAACCCGTT
Organism: Gaiellaceae bacterium; assembly: GCA_050013935.1. Classification (GTDB taxonomy): domain Bacteria; phylum Actinomycetota; class Thermoleophilia; order Gaiellales; family Gaiellaceae; genus Palsa-739. The sequence continues at coordinate 27,922 of JBEKEH010000019.1, forward strand.
CCCCGGCTTCACGGGCCGGGCCGGCAGCTACCCGCTCGACCTCGAGCTTCCCGCGCCGGGGCGTCAGAGCCGCTGGAAGACCGGCTTCCGGATCGTGCTCGTGCTCCCGGCGGCGATCGTCGATGCCGGGCTCGGGTCGGGCCTCTTCGTCGCCGGCGTGCTCACCTGGTTCGTCGCGCTCGTCAAGGGCAGCGCGCCGTGGGGGCTGCGCAACCTCATGGCGTACGCGCTTCGCTACGACGCGCAGGTGAACGCGTACGGGCTCCTGCTGACCGACGCGTATCCGCACGCGAGCCCACTCGAGGGAGCGGCGACGCGGGCGAACGCGTTCGACGGCGCGGCGTGAGCGCGAGAATCGCGGGGCGGGCGGCGCTGCTCGCCGCCCTCGCGGCGGTCTGGTCGGTCGCCGCGTACTTCCTGTGGCGTTCGCAGGTGCCCTCGAGCCTCCAGCTTCCCCACGTCGAGGTGCGCCACCTCTTCTCCGCGGCCCAGCTACGCGCCGCCTCCTCGTTCGGACGCTTCACGACGCTCGACTGGGCGCTGGCGGAGCTTGCCCAGCTCGCCGTCTTCGGCCTCTACGCGTGGCGCGGCGCGCGGTTCACGCGCGAGTCGGCGGCCGGGCCGATCGGGACGGGGATGCTGCTCGGGATGATCGGCTTCGCGCTCGTCTGGATCTCGCAACTGCCGTTCGACTTCGCCGGGCTGTGGTGGGAGCGCCGCCATCACCTCACGCACGTCGGCTACGTCGCGCACGCGTTCGGCAACTGGCTCGCTCTCGGGAGCCAGTTCGTGTTCCTCTGTCTCGCGCTCGTGATCGTGATGGGCTTCGCCCGCCTCGTCGGCGGGTGGTGGTGGCTGCCCGCCGCTCCGCTCTTCGTCGGGCTCGCCGCCCTGTCCGCGTTCGTGACGCCGTACCTGCTCAGCACGCACCGACTGCAGGACGTTCAGCTTCAGGCGCAGGCGCGCGTCCTCGAGCGAACCGAGCACGTGCAGCACACGCCGATCGTCGTCGAGCCTGTCCACGACGTGACGGAGCTGCCGAACGCCGAGGCCACGGGCCTGGGTCCGAGCCGGCGCGTCGTGCTCTGGGACACCCTGCTCGACGGACGGTTCACCGACCGGGAGCTGCGCGTGGTCAACGCCCACGAGCTCGGGCATCTCGAGCGGCAGCATCTCTGGAAGGACATCGGCTGGTACGCACTGCTCGCGTTTCCCGGAGCGTTCCTCATCGCGCGGGTGACCCGGCGCCGCGGCGGCATGGGGAGGCCCGAGGCGGTGCCGCTCGCCCTGCTCGCAATCGTCGTGCTCGACCTGCTCGCGCTCCCGCTGCAGAACGCGATCTCGCGGCACATGGAGGCCGAAGCGGACTGGGAGGCGCTCCAGGCCACCCGCGACCCCGCCGCCGCGACGGCGCTCTTCAAGCGCTTCGTCTCGACGACGCTCGACGAGCCGGCCCCGTCGACGTGGGAGTACCTCGTGCTCGAGAACCACCCGACCATCGAGCAGCGGATCGCGATGGCCGAAGCGTGGCGCCGTTACGCGACGTCTGCGGCCCAGTCGCCGTAGGCGTCTATCAGCGTTCCGCACAGGGCATCATGAAGTTCAACACGGTTGTTCACGGCTTGATCGAGCGCGCCCGGGAGTTCTTCAAGTCGACAACCATTCATCGAGGAGTCGCGCGATCGGCCACGCGCCATCAGATGTGTTCGAGATCACAGTGTGGGTGATTCTCCGCAGCGGGTCGTGCCCGCTGCGGAACGACACCCCGGCATCGCATCCTTCCAACATCACGACGTTGCTCGACTCATGCAGCCAGAAGCCCAGGCCGTACCGCCTCGACCCTCGCGGCACATCACTGCGGGCCCGGACCATCTCGGCCACCCAGTCCGTTGACACGATCCGACCGGCGAAGAATGCGCTCCAGAAAGAGCTGATGTCCGCGACGGTGGAGTAGATCCCACCGTCTCCACTGCCCCGCACTGGGAGGTGGAATACATTGGTCCTTGATACGCCGTTGATCTCTAGATACCCGAGCGCAGCGCGGCCCGGGAGCTCGTCGGAGCGCAGGAACTCGGTGTCGTACATCTCTGCCGGTTCACACACACGCTGACGCACGAGCTCGTGGAATGGAACGCCGCTCGTTCGCTCGGCGATCAACGCGAGCACGACGTAGCCGCCGTTGCTGTATGCGAACTGTCCGTCGGGTGCGAACTTGGTGCAGTGTCCACCGAGCACGGCGAGGTACTCCTCGGTCGCTGCGAGCTCGTGCACAGGAACAGGCATCAGGTAGTCAGCGATCTCGTGATCGGCGTCCTCGTCGAGGTAGTCGCCGATGCCTGAGCGGTGCGACAGCAGGTGCTCGATCGTCACGTCGTCGCCGATGAGCGGGAGATCCTGGCCGAGCACCGAGCGTGCCGTCGTCGAGAGATCGAGTGAGCCGTCCTCGATCAGACTCGCTACCGCGACTGCGGTCAAGCCCTTCGTGCCGCTCGCGATGGCGAATTGCGTGTCGACCGTGTTCGCGATCTCGCAGCCGCGATAAGCCAGGCCGTACGCCTTCGCCAGTTCAATCCCGTTGCCGCGATCGACGCGCACCACGCCGGAGAAACCCGTCGCATCGGCGAGCGAATCGATCACCTGCTCCAGCACGTGCATTCAAGAAACGGTATCTAGTGCCGGCGCAAGGTCGGCCCCGAGTCCTGAGGCGGGACGAAGAATCCGGCTTAGGCGACGTCCGCGGCCCAGTCGCCGTAGAGCGAGGTGTAGAGGCCGCGGCGGGCGAGCAGCTCCTCGTGCGATCCCTGCTCGACGATTTGCCCGTGCTCGAGCACGACGATCAGGTCGGCGTCGCGGATCGTCGAAAGCCGGTGCGCGATGACGAACGCGGTGCGGTCGGCGAGGAGCACCCGCAGCGCCTGCTCGATCTTCCGCTCCGTGCCGATGTCGACCGACGAGGTCGCCTCGTCGAGGATGAGGATGCGCGGGTCCGCGAGCAGCGCCCGCGCGAACGCAACGAGCTGGCGCTGGCCGAGCGAGAGACGAGAGCCGCGCTCGCCGAGCTCCGTCTCGTAGCCGTTCTCGAGCCGCAGCACGAATTCGTGCGCGCCGACGGTCTGGGCCGCGCGCACGATCTCATCCGGTGTCGCGTCCGCCTTTCCGAAGGCGATGTTCTGTGCGACCGTGCCCGCGAACAGGAAGCCCTCCTGCGGCACGACGCCGAGCTGCGCGCGCAGCGACCGCTGCGTCACCTCGCTCAGGTCGAGGCCGTCGATGGTGATCCGTCCGGACGTCGGGTCGTAGAAGCGCGCGAGCAGCTTCGCGATCGTCGACTTGCCGGCGCCCGTGTGACCCACGAGCGCGACGGTCGTGCCGGCGGCGACGTCGAGGTCGAGGCCGTGGAGCACCTCGCTGCCGCGGCCGTAGGCGAAGCGGACGCCGTCGAAGCGCACGTCGCCGCGGATGCGGGGCAGATCGCGGGCACTCGGCCGGTCGACGACCTCGGGCTCCTCGTCGAGCACGCCCATGATCTTGTCGAGCGCCGCCGTCGCCGAGAGGAACGTGTTGTAGAGCTGCGAGAGCTGCTGCACCGGGTCGAAGAAGTTCTGCACGTAGAGCATGAAGGCGAAGAGCGTGCCGAGCGTCAGCGCCCCGTTGAAGTAGAGGTGGCCGCCGTAGCCGAGCACGACGGCGAGCGCGGCCGACGAGAGCAGGTCGACGACCGGGAAGTAGATCCCGTTCAGCACGACCGTCTGCATGTTCGACTCGCGATAGCGCTGGGCGACTCGCCGGAAGTTCGCGTATGCGGCGTCCTCGCGCGTGAACGCCTGCACCACGCGCATGCCGGCGATGTCTTCGGCCAGCGTCGCGGTGACGAGCCCGAGCCGCTCGCGCACGGCCGCGTAGGCGCGCGCCGAGCGTGACCGGAAGAGCGCCGTTCCGACGCTCATCAGCGGCAGCACCGCGCAGGTTGCGAGGGCGAGCCGCCAGTCGAGCACGAACAGGATCACCCCGGTGCCGATCAGCGTGAGCGTGCTCTGCACGAGCGTCGTCACGCCGTCGGTGACGAGCTGGTCGATCGCCTCGACGTCGTTCGTGAGCCGGCTGATGATCACGCCCGCACGGTTTCGCTCGTAAAAGCCGAGCGAGAGCCGCTGCAAGTGCCCGAACAGGCGCATGCGCAGGTCGGCGAGGATCCGCTCGCCGACCCAGCCCGTGAAGTACGTCTCGACGTACGTCATGCCCCAGTTCGCGAGTCCGGCGGCGACGAAGATGCCGACGACGAGGTAGAGGCGGCCGCCGTCGTGACCATTGACGGCGTCGTCGAGCGCGTACTTCGCGAGGTAGGGCGGAGCGAGCGCCGCCGCGGTCGCCGTGAGCAGGGAGACGACCGAGAACGCGGTGCGGGCGCGATACGGTGTCGTCAGCCGCCAGAGCAGGCCGAGACGGCGCCGGCTCTGCCCCCAGGACCAGTCGTCGACCTCCGCGCCGCGCTCGCGCATCAGCGTGCCGCCGGGCTGGTGCACCCTCACGTCCCCGGCCGCCTTTCGCTACCGCG
>JBEKEH010000020.1:0-32436 GCA_050013935.1 Gaiellaceae bacterium
CCGCTCGTCGAGGCGGCGCGGTCGGTCGGCTCGCCGCAGATCCGCAGCCGCGCCACGATCGGCGGCAACATCGGCACGGCCTCGCCGGCCGGTGACGCGCTTCCGGTGCTCGCCGCCTACGACGCCACGGTCGTCGTCGCCTCGAGCCGGGCGGAGAGGCGCGAGGCCTGGGATTCCTTCTTCGTCGGGCCGAAGCAGACGACGCTTGCGCCTGACGAGCTCGTCGTCGGCGTCGAGTGGCAGGCGGCCGACGGGCCCGGCTCGTTCGCGAAGGTCGGGACCCGAAACGCGATGGTGATCGCGATCGCCGGCATCTGCCTCCAGCTCGACGTCCGCGCGTCTGCAGTTCGGCTTGCACTCGGCTCGGTCGCGCCCACCGTCGTGCGGGCGCCGGACGCGGAGGCGTTCGCCGGTGACATGATCCACTGGGACGAGCCCGAGCACGAGCTGCCGCAGGAGGCCGTGTCCGAGTTCGGACGGCTCGCCGCACTGGCGGCGCGGCCGATCGACGACGTCCGCGGCTCGGCCGCGTACCGACGGCACGTGATCGAGGTGCTCGCGCGGCGGACGCTCGCGTGGACGCTCGGAGACCGGCGGGCAGCGGCATGCTGATCCGCACCACGGTCAACGGCGTCGAGCACGAGGCGGACGTCTGGCCCGGCGCGAGCCTGCTCGGGCTGCTCCGCGACGAGCTCGGTCTCTCCGGCTCGAAGAACGCCTGCGAGCAGGGCGAGTGCGGCTCCTGCTCGGCCTGGCTCGACGGCGAGCTCGTCTGCGCCTGCCTCGTCCCCGCGGTGCAGGCCGACGGCGCGGTCGTGCGAACGGTCGAGTCCCTCGGCGACGGCGACAGGCTGCACGCGGTGCAGGACGCCTTCCTCGCCACGGGCGCCGTCCAGTGCGGGTTCTGCACCCCCGGGATGGTCGTCGCCGCGGTCGACCTGCTCGAGCGCAACCCGGATCCCAGCGACGAGGTGATCCGTGAGGCGCTGGCCGGCAACCTCTGCCGCTGCACGGGCTATCAGAAGATCCTCGACGCGGTGCACCTCGCCGCTGCGGAGCTCCCGTGAGCACGACGATCACGCCCACCCGCGGCGGCATCGGCGTGAGCGCGCGCCGCGTCGACGGCATCCCGAAGGTGACCGGCGCCTACGCGTACGGCAGCGACCTCGACGCGGAGAACAGCCTGTGGGGCTACACGCTCCGCAGTCCGTACGCCTCGGCGCGTATTCGCGCGATCGACGTCTCCACAGCGCGGCGGGGCCCAGGCGTCGCCGCGGTGCTCACCGCCGGCGACCTCCCGGGTCGCAAGACGTTCGGGCTCGAGTTCTGCGACCAGCCGGTGCTCGCCGAAGACGTCGTCCGGTATTTCGGCGAGCCCGTCGCGGTCGTCGCCGCCGAGACGCTCGAGGAGGCCAGGCAGGCCGCCTCGGCGATCGTCGTCGACTACGAGCCGCTGACGCCCGTGACCGACATGGAGGCTGCGCTGCGCCAGGACTCGCCGCGCGTGCACGAATACGGCAACGTCCTGCGGCACGTCCACATCCTGCACGGCGATCCCGAGTCCGCCGAGGCGGACGTCTGGGTCGACGGCTACTACGAGACGGCGACGCAGGACCAGGCCGCGCTCGGGCCCGAGGCCGGCCTGGCCGTGCCGGCGTCGGACGGCGGCGTCGACCTGTACGTCGCCACGCAGTGGCTCCACGTCGACCGTCAGCAGATCGCGCCGTGTCTAGGCCTGCCCGAGGAGAAGGTGCGGATCACGCTCGCCGGCGTCGGCGGCGCATTCGGCTCGCGCGAGGACGTGCACATGCAGATCCACGCGTCTCTCCTCGCGCTCGGCACCGGACGGCCGGTGCGGATGTCGTACGGGCGGGAGGAGTCGTTCCACGGGCACGTGCACCGGCATCCCTCGCGGACGTGGATCCGCTACGGCGCGACGCGGGACGGGCGCCTCGTCGCCGCCAGTGTGCGCCTGCTGCTCGACGGCGGCGCGTACGCGTCGTCGTCGCCCGCGGTGATCGCGAACGCGTCGACGTTCGCGTCGGGCCCCTACGAGGTTCCGAACGTGCGCGTCGAGGGCACCGTCGTCTACACGAACAACCCGCCGTGCGGCGCCATGCGCGGTTTCGGCGCGCCGCAGGTCTGCTTCGCGTACGAGGGAGCGATGGACGCGCTGGCGGCTACGCTGGCCATCGACCCGGTCGAGCTGCGGTTGCGCAACGCGCTGCACACGGGGTCGGTGCTGCCGACGGGGCAGGTCGTCACCGGCAGCGCACCCGTGCGCGAGGTGATCGAGCGCTGCACGGCGATTCCGCTGCCGGCCGAGGAGCCGGCTGCCGGCCGCGATCCGATCTCCTACCCGGGCGGTGCGGGCAACGTCAGCCGCGGCGAGTCGCTGCGGCGGGGCGTGGGCTTCGCCCTCGGCTACAAGAACATCGCCTACAGCGAGGGCTTCGACGACGCCGCCGAGGCGACCGTGACACTGCGGCCCACGCCGGACGGTCCCGTGGCGAGCGTGCGCACGGCCGCGGTCGAGTACGGCCAGGGCCTGTACACGGTGCTCGCCCAGATCGTTCGCACCGAGCTCGGCGTCGAGGAGGTCGTCGTCGAGCCCGCGACGACCGAGAACGGCTCGGCCGGCTCCACGTCCGCGTCGCGGCAGACCACGATGAGCGGCGGCGCCGTGCTGGGCGCCTGCACCGAGATCAAGAAAGAGCTCGCGAAGCGCCCCCTGGAGGAGCCGATCTCGCGCACGTACACGTACCACCACCGCAAGACGACCGAGCTCGACGAGCACGGCCAGGGCGACCCGCACGTCAGCTTCGCCTTCGCCGCCGAACGTGCCGTCGTCGAGGTGGACGAGGAGCTCGGCCTCGTCCGCGTCCTCCAGATCGCCGCCGTGCAGGACGCCGGCCGCGTGCTCAATCCGCAGGGCGCGACGGGGCAGGTCGAGGGCGGAACGGCGATGGGGCTCGGGCTCGCTGTGATGGAGGAGCTGCAGCTCGAGGACGGAGCCATCCGCAACGCCTCCTTCACCGACTACCTGATCCCGACGATCCTCGACGCGCCGCCGATCGTGACCGAGTTCGTCGAGGACCCGGAGCCCGGCGCGCCGTACGGCGTGAAGGGAGTCGGGGAGATGGCGACGGTCGTCGCGACCCCCGCCGTCGTCGCGGCGCTTCGCGCAGCGACGGGCCGGACGTTGAACCGGGCGCCGGCCACCCCCGAGGACCTCGTCGGCATCCGCCCTCCGGCCGCGACGGCCGGCCCGGCGCCGGTTCCCGACGTGCCCGGCCAGAAGGCGATTCCCGAGTACCTCGGCCTGGGGCTCGGACAGCAGGAACTCATGAAAGCGAGAGAGCAATGAGCACAGCGGTTCGTACCGATCGCGCCGCCCTTGCCGGGCGCGACTACATCGAGACGATCGACTGGTCGGTCGACGAGATCGAGGAGACCCTCGCAGTCGCCGCCGAGCTGAAGGCCGCCCGCAAGGAGGGACGGCCGCACCGGCTGCTCCCCGACAAGACGATCTACCTGCTCTTCCTCGACAAGTCGACGCGCACGCGCAACGCCTTCGAGGCGGGCATGACCCAGCTCGGCGGCCACGCGATCTTCCTCGACTCGGACAAGACGCAGGTCTCCCACGGCGAGAGTCCGAAGGACACCGCGCTGACCCTCTCCCGCTTCGGAGAGGGGATTGCGATCCGGCACGATCTCGCTCCGTACGAGGGGAACGCCTGGATGCGCGAGATCGCGCACTGGGCTGACATCCCACTCATCAACATGCAGTGCGACGTCGACCACCCGACGCAGACGCTCGCCGACCTGATGACGCTGCGCGAGCACCGGGGCGAGAACCTGCGCGGGCTGAAGGTCGCGATGACGTGGGCGTACGCGCCGTCGTACGCGCGCCCGCTCTCGGTGCCGCAGGGTGTGGCGACGCTCTTCCCCCGCTTCGGCATGGACGTCGTCCTGGCGCACCCGCCCGGCTTCGAGCTGATGCCCGAGGTGATGGTCAAGGCCGAACAGGCCGCCCGCGCCGCGGGCTCGACGATCACGTACGTCGACAGCATGGACGAGGCGTTCGCGGACGCCGACGTCGTCTACCCGAAGTCGTGGGGTCGGCTCGACGCGTTCACGGACGAGTCGAAGGCGCTCGCCGAGTCGGGCGCCTACGCCGACTGGATCTGCGACGAGCGCAGGATCGCGCTGGCGAAGCCGGACGTCCTCTACCTGCACTGCCTGCCCGCCGACCGGGGCCGCGAGGTGACCGATGCCGTCATGGACGGGCCGCACTCGGTCGTCTGGGACGAGGCCGAGAACCGTATGCACACGGCGAAGGCGCTGATGGCGCTGACGATGGGCGGCTACGCCGCATGAGTCAGAAGCGCGCTGTGGTGGCGATCGGCGGCAACTCGCTGATCCGCGATAAGCAGCACCAGACGGTGCGCGATCAGTACATCGCCGCGGGCGAGACCTGCTGGCACATCGCCTCGATGATCCGGGACGGCTGGGACGTTGCGATCGGGCACGGCAACGGACCGCAGGTCGGCTTCATCCTGCGCCGGTCCGAGTTGGCCGCGCACGAATTGCACGAGGTGCCGCTCGACGTCTGCGGCGCCGACAGCCAGGGCGCGATCGGCTACGCCCTCGCGCAGAACCTCGAGAACGACTTCGAGCGTCTCGACCTCGCGCGCCACGCAGTCGCCGTCGTCACGCAGGTGGAGGTCGCCGCCGACGACCCCGCCTTCGCGAACCCGTCGAAGCCGATCGGCTCGTTCATGGACGAGGCGACCGCGCTGCAGCGGCGCGACCGGGACGGCTGGGACGTCTTCGAGGACGCCGGCCGGGGCTGGCGGCGCGTCGTGGCGTCTCCGGCGCCGCTGCGGATCGTTGAGGAGGAGGCCGTGCAGACGCTGCTCGAGAACGGCTTCGTGGTGATCACGGTCGGCGGCGGCGGCATCCCCGTGGTTGCCGGCGCCGACGGCAACCTCGTCGGCGTTGCGGCCGTGATCGACAAGGACCTCGCCTGCTCGCTGCTGGCCACGTGCATCGGCGCGGAGCTGTTCCTCGTGACGACGTCCGTCGAGAAGGTGGCGCTGGACTTCGGCACGCCGGAGCAGCGCTGGGTCGACCGGATGACGCTCACGGAGGCGAAGGAGCGCCTTGCGGAGGGCCGTCACTTCGCGGACGGCAGCATGGGCCCGAAGATCGGGGCTGTGATCCAGTTCCTCGAGCGGGGCGGCGGCACCGCGATCATCACCGACCCGGAGAACGTCGAGCGGGCGCTCTCCGGCGAGACCGGCACCCGGATCGAGGCCGGGTAGCCGTGCGGCGATCCTCGGTAGATTCCCTCCGGCGATCTCCGTCTGGCCCCGGATGGGACCGGGGCGGCAACCCGAGAAAGTTGTTGGTGTCTGCACAATCGGTACGTGGCCGTCGCTGGCGGCGATTGCCCGACCAGAAGGAGATGACATGAAGAGGACGAGGAAGCTTGCGCTCGCAGCACTCCTCACGGCCGCGGTCGCGCTCATCGGCGCGAGTGCAGGTGCGGCGAAGCACAGCGCTGCGCCGTACAAGGTGGCATGGATCTACGTCGGTCCGCACAACGACGGCGGCTGGTCGCAGGCGCACGAGAACGGTCGCCTGTACGTGCAGAAGATGCTCGGCAGCAAGGTTCAGACGACGTACAAGGAGAACATCGCCGTCGGCGCGCAGTTCAGCCAGACCGTGGCGAGCCTCGTCGCACAGGGCTACAAGCTCATCTTCGCGACGTCGTACGGCTACGTGAACAAGGCCTTCGCGGCGAAGTATCCGAATGTGCTCTTCGAGCAGGCGACCGGGACGGACGTGTCCAAGAACCTGTCCGAGTACTTCGGCAAGGCCGAGGACACGGTCTTCCTCTCGGGCATGGCGGCGGGTGCTGCCAGCACGACCGGGAACATCGGCTACGTCGTCGCCTATCCGATCCCGGAAGTGATCCGGCACGCGAACGCGTTCGCTCTCGGCGCGCAGCTCACCCATCCGGGAGCGACCGTCCACCTCGTCTGGACGCACTCGTGGTTCGATCCGGCCGCTGAGAAGAAGGCCGCGCAGAGCCTGCATACGGCCGGCGCCGATGTTCTGGGACAGAATGTCGACTCGCCGGCGGCCGGTCAGTTCGCCGAGTCGGTCGGCATCCCGTGGGTCGGGTACGACTCCGACGCGGCGAAGTTCGCGCCGAAGTCATGGCTCACCGCCTCGGTCTACAACTGGGGCCCCTACTACCTGAAGCGCGTCAAGGCGGCGATGGCCGGAACGTGGAAGCCGGGCTTCTACTACGGGACCATCAACGACGGCTTCACGACGCTCGCGCCGTATGGCGCAGGCGTGACCGCGGCGACGAAGGCGAAGATCGCCACCTACGAGAAGAAGATCGAGAACGGGTCCTACTACGAGTTCACCGGCCCGCTCTACGACCAGAGCGGGAAGCTGCGCGTGGCCAAGGGCGTGAAGATGCAGGTGCTCAAGGGCGGCACGAACAGCCTCTACGGGATGAACTGGCTCGTGAAGGGCGTCGTCGGCAGCCCGAAGGGCTGACGAATAGTGCAGGGAGGGGCGCCCAGGCGGCGCCCCTCCTTCGCTCGCCGCGACCCGGAGGCCTCCAAGCCGCGATGAGAGGGCAGAGTGCGCGTCACCGTTGAACGCCGGCTGAGGCAGCCGCGCTGGCTCGTGGTCGCCGTGCCCATCGCCTCGGTCGTGTTCGCGCTCGCGGTGGCGGCGCTCGTCCTGCTCGCGACCGGTCACAACCCGCTCACGACCTACCACCAGCTCGTCGACGCCGCCTTCCTGCAGACCGGCTCGCTCGGCCAGACGCTGATCTCCGCCACGCCGCTCGCCTTCACCGGCCTTGCCGCGGCGGCGGCGTTCCGGATGAAGCTGTTCAACATCGGCGCCGAGGGGCAGATGTACATGGGTGCGATCACCGGTGCGGCGGCCGGCCTCTACCTCGGCGGCCGCGGCGGCCCCTCCGCGTTCGTGATCGCGTCGATGGTCGTAGCCGGCTGCGTCGGCGGTGTCGTGTGGGCGCTGATCCCCGGCATCCTGCGCGCCTTCTTCAAGACGAACGAGATCCTCACCTCCCTGTTGCTCAACTACGTCGCCGGCTACGTGCTGACGTACCTGATCTTCGAGAGCGAGTCGTACTGGCGCCAGACGAAGGGCTTCAACGCAACCGTCTTCCCGACCGGGAAGCCGCTGCCGCATTCCGCGCTCTGGCCCGGCTGGACGATCCACGCCCAGGGCGGCATCGCCGTGCCGCTCGGCGCCGGCTTTGGGCTCCTCGCCGCTGTCGTCGTGTGGCTCCTGTACTCGCGGACACGTTTCGGCTTCGAGGCGCAAGTGCTCGGGGACTCCGATCGCGCCGCGCGCTACGCGGGAGTGCGGGTACGGCGCAAGATCCTCTCCGTGATGGCGCTGTCCGGGGCGATCGCCGGTCTCGGCGGCGCCAGCCAGGTCGGCGACTTCGCGCACGCCCTAGACGGCGACCCGAACGGGCTGCAGAAGCAGGGATTCGGCTACTCGGGAATCGTCGTGGCGGCGCTCGCCCGCTACAACCCGTTCGCCGTCGTGCTCGTCGCGTTCCTGATCGGCGGCCTGCAGAACGCCGGCAACACGCTTCAGGGGGCGACCTTCCCGGCCGGTCTCGTCGGGGTGATCCAGGGGATCATCCTCTTCTCGGCGCTCGGCGGCGAGCTGCTCATCCGCCACCGCATCCGGATCGGCCGCCGGGTCAAGGGCCCGGCCCCGACGTCGCCGGAGCCTGCGGCGTGAACAACTCGCTGCTCATCGTCCTGATCGCGTCCGGCGTCGCCTACGGCACGCCGCTCCTGTACGCGGCCCTGGGCGAACTGCTCGCCGAGCGGTCGGGCGTGCTCAACCTCGGTGTCGAGGGAATGATGCTCGTCGGCGCCGTGATGGGGTTCTGGACGGTGCAGCGCCTGCACGCGACGACCGGCGTCGCGCTCGTGGCCGCGATCGCGGTCGCCGCGGTCGCCGGGGCCATGATGGCCGCGATCCACGCCTTCCTCGTGATCACGCTGCGGGCGAGCCAGATCGTCTCGGGCCTGGCGCTGACGATCTTCGCCGGCGTGTACGGGCTCTCGTCCTATCTCGGCAACAACCTCAACCTCGCCGACCAGCCGGCCAGGCACAGCTTCAGCGCCGTCTTCCCGTCGAGCATGCAGAAATGGCCGATCGTGGGGCCGATCGTCTTCGGGCAGAACGTGCTCGTGTACGTCTCCTGGGCGTGCGTGGTCGCGATCTCGCTCTACCTCTCGCGCACGCGCCCCGGCTTGAACCTGCGCGCTGTCGGCGAGTCGCCGGCCGCGGCGGACACGATGGGGATCAACGTCACCGCCTACCGCTACGTCCACACGATCGCCGGCGGCGCCTTCGCCGGGATCGGCGGCGCGACCGTGACGCTGGCGATCACGCCGCAGTGGGTGGACGGGATCACCTACGGAGCGGGTTGGATCGCCATCGCCCTCGTCATCTTCGCGTTCTGGCGCCCGGAGCTCTGCCTCGTCGGCGCGTACTTCTTCGGCGCGCTCGAGGCGCTCGCGCCGCAGCTCCAGGCCCGCAACATCCAGCTCGGGCCGACCGTGCTCTGGACGAGCTCGCTCCCATACGTGATGACGATCCTCGTGCTCGTCGTCGTCTCGTCCGGCACGGCCCGCCGCCGTCTCGGAGCGCCCTCCGCGCTCGGCAACGCGTACGTCCGCGAGGAGCGCTGATGGCCGACGCCGCCACCATCGCCGTCTCGATGCGCGGGATCACGAAGCGGTTCCCCGGCGTCGTCGCGAACGACCGGGTCGACTTCGAGGCCGCCGTCGGGGAGGTGCACGCGCTGCTCGGCGAGAACGGCGCGGGGAAGACGACCCTCTCGCACGTCCTCACCGGCCTCTACCGCGCCGACGAAGGCCACATCTCCCTCTACGGCAAGCCGGTCCGGTTCACGGCGCCGCGCGAGGCGATCGACGCCGGCGTCTGCATGGTCCATCAGCAGTTCCGGCTGGTGGAGCGGTTCACGGTCGCCGAGAACCTCGTCCTCGGCGACCGCCGCGGCGCCGGCCGCAGCTTCCGCATCGATCCGAGCGCCGTCGAGAGCCAGGTGCGCGAGCTGGGCGAGCGCTACCGCCTGCCCGTCGACCCCCACGCACGCATCTGGCAGCTCTCGGTCGGCGAACAGCAGCGGGTCGAGATTCTGAACGCGCTCTACCAGAACGCGAAGGTCCTCATCCTCGACGAGCCGACCTCGGTGCTCACGCCCGACGAGGCCGACACGCTGTTCGAGACCCTGCGCCAGATGGCGGGCGAGGGGAGGACGGTCATCTTCATCTCCCACAAGCTGCACGAGGTGATGGCGGTCTCCGACCGGATCACGGTCCTGCGCGCGGGGCGCCTCGTCGGGACGGTGCGCACCGCGGACGCGACGCTGCAGTCGCTCGCCTCGCTCATGGTCGGCCATGACATCGAGACCAGGCGCCGGTCGAGGGGTGCGCAGCCCGTCGGCCCGGAAGTGCTGACGGTGGAGGACCTGTGGGCGGACGGCGACCGGGGAACGGCGGCTCTCAAGGGCGTCTCGTTGACGGTCCGGGAGGGGGAGATCGTCGCCGTCGCCGGCGTCGCCGGCAACGGCCAGCGTGAGCTGGCGGAGGCCATCACCGGCCTGCGCCCGTGCAGGAAGGGCACGATTCGCGTCGGAGACGAGCTCCTCGACCACGCCGACCCGCGCACCTCGTTCGACGCAGGCATCGGCTACGTGCCGGAGGACCGCCTGGGCACCGGCGTGGCCCCGAATCTCCCGATCTCGATGAACCTCGAGCTGCGGTCGTTCCGCAACAACTCCTTCGGGCCGCTGCTGCGGCTGCGGCGGATGCGCGCCAACGCCGAGGAGGCGATCGAGCGGTTCGAGATCAAGACCTCGGGGCCTCAGATGCAGACCGCGCAGCTCTCCGGCGGCAACCTGCAGAAGGTCGTGATCGCCCGCGAGTTCTCGTCCGGGAAGCTGACCGTTCTCGTCGCCGCCTCGCCGACGCGGGGCCTCGACGTCGCCGCGGTGGAGACGGTGCACTCGTACCTGCTCGACGCGGCCGAGAGCGGCACCGCGGTGCTGCTGCTCAGCGAGGACTTGGACGAGATCCTGGCGCTGAACGACCGGATCCTCGTCATGTACGAGGGCCGCCTGTCCGAGGTGCAGAATCGCGACAGCCTCGAGGAGATCAGTCTGCGCATGGCGGGCAGCGCCGACGGTCTCGACGCTGCCCGGTAGCGGCGCGCTCGGCTCAGGTCTCGTCTCGGTATGAGTAGGCTCCGCGGCTCCGAGGCGCCGGCCCCGGGAGGCTGCGCAGGGCGGCTTCGTCGACCACGATCCCGAGGCCGGGAGCGGTCGGGAGATCGAGGTACCCGTCGACGGGCACGAGCGGCACCTCGACGAGCTCGCGTGACCTGGCCGCGAAGTTCACGAAGTACTCCGCGATCAGGAAGTTCGGCATCACGGCCGCCGCCTGGATCGTCGCGGCGAGTCCGAGAGCGGTGCTGTTGTAGTTGTGCGGCGCCACCGCCACGAGATGCGCGTCCGCCATGGCGGCGATCTGGGTCAGCTCCAGGATGCCGCCGCAGCTCGCGACGTCCGGGTTGACGATGCCCGCCGCACGCCGCTCGAGCACCGGCAGGAACTCTGCGCGCGAGTAGAGGGTCTCGCCGGTCACGATCGGGATCGTGGTGTGTGCGGCCAGGTCCCGTAGGGCTTCGACATTCCTGCAGTCGACCGGCTCCTCGAGCCAGAACGGGTCGAACGGCTCGAGTTCCCCGGCGAGCCGCCTCGCGGCCGGCGGCGCCAGCCGCCGGTGCACTTCGACCAGCAGATCGACGTCGGGCCCCACGGCTTCGCGCACGGCGGCGACGCACTCGACCGCCGCGCGCACCTCGTCCCGACCGACGTAGGGACGCCACGGCCCATGGAACGGGTCGAACTTCAGGGCGTTCCAGCCCGCCGCGACGAGCTCCTGCGCGGCCGCGACGGCCCCGACCACGTCGGCGGTGTCGCCCGAGGCACCGTACGACCAGCCGTTCGCGTAGACGCGGAACCGTTCTCGGCAGGGGCCTCCGAGGAGCGCGTGGACGGGCCGACCGAGCGTCTTCCCGAGTACGTCCCACATCGCCTGCTCGAGCCCGGAAACGGCGCACGAGAGCTCCAGGGAGCCGCGCTTCGTCGCGAAGTCCCGATAGGCGACGGACGTGAAGTGGCGGATCGCGCCGACCTCGCGGCCGGCGAGGCTCCGGCCGAGCTCGTCGGCGAGTGCGCGAATCGCCGGCTCGCGCCCCGGCGCCGTGTAGCACTCGCCCCAGCCCACGACGCCCTCGGTCGACTGGAGCCTCACCCACACCCAGCTCTTCGCCGGGCCACCGTCGACGAGGAAGGTCTCGACGCCGTGGACGCGGTCGCCGAGGGTCTCGCCGACGGTGGCGGGAGTCGGCGTCACTCGCCCGGCTCCGCGTACACGGTCTTGATCCAGGTGAAGAACTCGCGGGCGGTCTGCCCCTGCTCGGGAGGGGCGTCTCCCGACCCGGAGGAGCGTCGGCCTGCGAAGGGAACATGCGGCTCGCTTCCCGTCGTCTGGTTGTTCACGTGGAGAACGCCGACGTCGACCTCTGCGATGCAGCGGCGGATTCGCCGCTCGCTCGTCGTGAAGATCGAGGTCGAGAGGCCGAAGCGGGTGCCGTTCGCAACGGCGATCGCCTCGTCGTCGTCCTCGACCGCGATCAGGGACGTGACGGGACCGAACACCTCCTCCTGCGCGATGCGCATCGTCGGGCGGACGCCGGTGAGGACCGTCGGCCGCAGGAAGAATCCCTCCCGGGCAGCGGAGCCGACGAGCGCCCCGCCCGCAACAGCGGTGGCCCCGTCCTGCTGCGCCTGCTCGACCTCGGACGCCACCTCGTCGCGCGCCTCCGCCGATACCAGCGGCCCGATGTTCACGCCCTCCTCGAGGCCGTCTCCGACGCGGAGACGGTCGAGCTCCTCGACGACGAGGGGCGCGAGAGCGTCGTACACCTCGCGCTGAACGATCACGCGCCGCGTCGAGGTGCACTTCTGCCCCGTGCCGAGCATCGCGCCGGAAACGATCTCCCTCGCCGCGAGGCGGAGGTCGGCGTCCGGAAACACGATCGCGGCGTTGTGGCCGCCGAGCTCGAGCTGCGACCGAACCCCTCGCCCGGTCGTCTCGGCCGCAATCGCGCGGCCGACGGCGACCGACCCGGTGAACGTCACCGCGTCGAGCCGCTCGTGGGCGACGAGCGCCTGACCCACGTCGCCGCCGGTGCCGAGCACGAGGTTCAGCACGCCCGGCGGCAGCCCCGCCTCCTCGAAGATCCGGGCGAGCTCGACCGCCACTGCGGGATCGACGTTCGCCGGCTTCCACACGACCGTGTTCCCGTGCACGAGCGCGGGAGCGATCTTCCACGAGGAGATCAGGAGCGGGAAGTTGAACGGCGTGATGACGCCGACCACGCCGATCGGACGCCGGACGGTCCTGATCTCCTCGTCCGGCTTGCTCGAGTAGTAGAGCTCGCCCGCGGTCGCCCAGCCTTGCCCCGAATGGAAGTAGAGCGTCTCGATCGTCCGCCCGAGCTCGCCCTGCGCTTCGGGATACGTCTTGCCCTGGTCGCGCGTGATCAAGCGGGCGAGCTCGTCGCGGCGGCTCTCGACGATCGCTGCGACCCTGCGAACGAGCTGCCCGCGTGCGGGCGCAGGCGTCGCGCTCCACGCCGGAAGCGCGTCGCTCGCCGCAGTGAACGCGTCGTCGACGTCCTGTGGGGAGGCGCACGCGAAGCGGAGCACCTCCTCGTCCGGATGCGCCGGATTGACGCTGACGGCGTCGGGGGGCGCATCTGTCCAGTGGCCGGCGATGTAGCTGCCGGTGGTATGTGTGAGTGTGGCCATGGCTAGATGAGAGGGCGCCTCCGTGCCGCCCGGGTCGCGTACTCGGAACGTGCCGCTGCGAGCGCGTCGTCTGCGCTCACCTCCGCCGGCGGGATATCCCACCAGACCCCGCCGCGAGCGAGGTAGCGGCCGGGGTCATTCACGGCAACGATCACGGACGGGCCGGGCTCTTCCCGGCTCGCCCGCAGCGCCGCACGCAGCTCGTCGGGCGTGGTCGCCGTCCAGGCCTTCGCGCCAAGTCCCTCGGCCACCTTTGCGAGGTCGAGGCCGAGGGGCTCGGTCGCCTGCTCCCGCGTTACGGGGTTGCGACGGCTGAAGACGTTGGCGAACGGCGCAGTCGACACCGCACGCTCGATGCGGCAGATCGACTCCATGGTGCCGTTGGCCGAGACAAGCACGGTGATCTTGATGCCGTTCTGGACGGCGGTGACGAGCTCGCCCGGGTTGAGGAGGAACGTCCCGTCGCCGACGAACGCGTACGCCTCGGCGTCGGGGCGGGCGAGACGCACGCCGATCGCCGCCGGGATCTCGTAGCTCATGCACGAGAAGCCGAACTCGAGATGGCAGAGCCTGCCTCCGCTGCAGTCCCAGAACTTGAGGATCTCCATGATCCCCGTCCCGGCGGCGGCGGTGATCGTCGCCTCCGGCCGGACCTCCTCGTTCACGACGGCGATCACGTCGGCCTGGCTCATCTGCCGCCGCCCGTCCCAGGTGACGAACTCGCGTGCCGACCGGCGCCACTCGTCGACGAGCTCCTCGACCTCGTGGCGATACGCCTGCTCCGTCGAGTACGTCCCGACGGCCTCGCGCAGCGCGTGCAGCGCTACCCGCGCGTCGCCCACGACGGGAGCCGCGTGCTCCTTGTACGCGTCGAGCCGTGTCACGTTGATCCCCACGAACCGGGCGTCCGGGCGGAAGAGCGTGCGCGAGCCGGTCATGAAGTCCTGCAGGCGCGTCCCGACTGCGATCACGACGTCGGCCGCGGCGACGACCGCGTTAGCGCACGCGGTCCCCTCCACGCCGAGCCCGCCGAGGTCGAGCCACGACCCCTCGGCGAAGACGCCCTTGCCGGCGCACGTCTCGGTGACGGGAATCCCGAGCGCGTTCGCGAACCCCCGCAGCTCCTCGTCAGCGTCGGAGTAGCGCACGCCGCCGCCGGCGATGATCACCGGCCGCTCCGCACCGCGAACAACCTCGGCCGCCTGCGCGACCCGGGTCGGATCCGGAACGGGCCGGTCGATCAGCCACTCGCGCTCGTCGAAGAACTCCTCCGGGTAGTCGTACGCCTCGGCCTGCGTGTCCTGCGGCAGCGCGACGACGGCCGGGCCCGCGTCCTCGGGGCTCGTGAGCACGCGCATCGCGGCCGGCAGGGCGGTGAGCAGCTGCTCGGGGCGCACGATCCGGTCGAAGAAGCGGCTGACCGGCCGGTAGCAGTCGTTGACGCTGACGTCCGTGCCGAGCGGATACTCGAGCCCCTGCAGGATCGGCCCCTGGAAGCGCGACGCGAACGTGTCGGCCGGCAGGAGCAGGACTGGGAGCCTGTTGAGATGCGCGCCCGCGGCGCCGACGAGCATGTTCAGCGCGCCGGGCCCGATCGAGGACGTGCAGGCCAGGGTCGCGGTCCGCCGGGATGCCTTCGCGAAGGCGGCGGCCGCATGGACCATCGATTGCTCGTGCCGGCCTTCGAGGAAGAACAGCTCCCCGGGTGGGAGAGCGCTCAGCGCCTGGCCGATTCCGCCTGTGTTGCCGTGTCCGAAGATGCCGTAGAGGCCGGGGATGAGCCGGCGGCGCTCGCCGTCGCGAACGCTGTACTGCACGGTGAGGAAGCGGAGCAGCGCCTGGCTCGTGGTCAGCCGCACGGTGCCGCGGCGACCAGTCTGTCGCTCCTTTGCCGTCACGTCGAGAACGGCCATGTCGATGCACCTCCTGGGTTCCGGTCACAAGACTCGTGCTAGGTCATAGGGCGGTTGTTCAAACGCATGGGCCACCACCTCGGCGGTGTGCAGGCACCTCCTTCGGGTCGTCTGCTCGACCTGCTCGCAGCAGCTGAAACCGTCGGCCACGACGAGCGTGTCGGCGGGCGCGGCGCGCACGGCTGGGAGGAGAACCCGCTCGCCGCACGCGATGGAGAGGTCGAGATGGTCGCGCTGGAAGCCGAATCCCCCGGCCATCCCGCAGCACCCCGAGTCGAGCAGCTCGACCTCGAGCCCGAGCGCCGAGAGGACCGTGACGTCGGCGTCCATGCCCCAGAGCGCCTTCTGGTGGCAATGGCCGTGCACGATCGCACGGCCGCCGAGCTGCGGCGGCTCCCAGCTGCGGGTGGCGAGCAGCTCGGCGAAGGAGAGCGTCTGGGCCGAGAGCCGGCGGGAATCCTCGTCGTGGGGAAAGAGCGCCGGCAGCTCGTCGCGGAAGACCGCGGTGCAGCTCGGCTCCAGCCCGACGACGGTCGTCCCCGCGCGGATCTCCTCGCGCAGCTCGGAGACGACGCGCCGGAGCTGTCGCTTCGCGGTCGAAAGCATCCCGCAGTCGTAGAGAGGGCGGCCGCAGCAGAGGACGCGACTCGGGATCTCGACGCGGAACCCGGCCGCCTCGAGCGCCGTCACGGCGGCCCGTCCCCGCTCGGGGGCGAAGTAGTTCGTGAACGTGTCCGGCCAGAGGAGCACGCGCTCGCCGGCCGCGGCCGCCGGCGGCGGCCGGCGCGCGAACCAGGTGCGGAACGTCTCGGGGGCGAACGCGGGCAGCTCGCGCTGCGGCGCCACCCCGACCCCCGTCTTCGCGAGCCGGGCGACGCGGTTCGCGAGGCGTGGCGCGCGCGAGGCGAGGCGAGCCCAGCGGAAGATCAGCCCGACGGCGTACTGCTGCGGCGGCCGAGGCCGCCGCGCGTAGTAGTGGGAGAGAAACTCGGCCTTGTACGCGGCCATGTCGACGCCGGCCGGGCACTCGCTCTTGCAGCTCTTGCAGGAGAGGCAGAGCTCGAGCGCCTCGCGAACGTGCCGGTCGTGCCAGCCGCCGCGAAGCTGATCGCCCTTCAGCATCTCGAACAGGAGCCGCGCGCGTCCGCGCGTCGAGTGCAGCTCGTCGCGCGTGACCATGTAGCTCGGGCACATCGTCCCGGTGTCCGTCTTGCGGCACTTCCCAGCCCCGACGCAGCGGAGGACGGCGCGCCCGAAGCTCCCGTCGTCCTCCGCGAACGGGAAGTGTGTGCGTGGGCGCGCGGACGCGTAGCCGGCGCCGAGCCTGAGCTGCTCGTCCAGGCGCAGCGGGTCGACGACCTTGCCGGGGTTCAGCTTCCCGTCCGGGTCCCAGATCGTCTTGAACTCGCGGAACGCCGCCACCAGCTCCTCGCCGAACATGCGTGGCAGCAGCTCGGCACGCGCCTGTCCGTCGCCGTGCTCCCCGGAGAGCGAGCCACCGTAGGAGACGACGAGGTCGGCCGCGGCCTCGACGAAGCGCCGGTAGGCGGCGATCCCCGGCGCGCTCGCGAGATCGAAGTCGAGGCGCGTGTGGACGCACCCCTCGCCGAAGTGGCCGTAGAGCACTCCGGTGTAGCCGAAGCCCTCGAGCAGCGACGTGAAGTCGCGGAGGTAGTCGCCGAGCCGCTCCGGCGGAACGGCGGCGTCCTCCCAGCCGCCGAGGCGGTCCCGCCCGTTCGGCGCGCGCGCGCTGAGTCCGACTGCCGACTCGCGGATCTCCCAGATCCGTCGCTGCTCGGCGGGATCCTCGAAGAGGCGTGTGGCGGGAGCGTCCGGCCGGCGACCCAGCGCGGCGATGAGCGTCCGGGCCCGCTCCGAGGCCTCGGCATCCGTATCCCCGCCGAACTCGACGAGCAGCCAGGCGTGGCCGCCGGGGAGCAGCGCCGGCGCAGCGGCGCGAGCGCGTCCCCGGATTCCCTCGACGATCGCGCCGTCGAGCGCCTCCAATCCGATCGGTCCGTGCTCCAGGGCGAGCGGCGAGGCGTCCGCCGCCAGGCAGATCTCCGGGTACCCGGCCACGACGAGGGCGCGTGACCGGGGCGACGGCTCGAGCCGGACGCGCGCCCCGAGCAGCACGGCGCACGTTCCCTCGCTCCCGACGAGCGCACGCGCGACGTGGAAACCGCGCTCGGGGAGCAGCTCGTCGAGGCTGTAGCCGGACACGCGGCGGGGGATGCGCGGGTAGCGGGAGCGGACGAGGTCGGCAACGCCCTCGCGGAGGCCGAGCAGCCGGTCGCGCAGCTCGGGCGGCAGCCCTTCTCCACCGGCGGCGACCCGGGTCCGGATTCCCCGGTAGGTGAGGATCTCGAGCTCCTCGACGCTCTGCGACGTCCGGCCGGCGACGAGCGAGTGCACGCCGCACGCGTCGTTGCCGATCATCCCGCCGACCGTGCAGAACGCGTGCGTCGCAGGGTCTGGCCCAAAGGCGAGCCCGTACGGGCGCGCCGCCTCCTGGAGCCGGTCGAGCACGACACCGGGCTCGACGACCGCCAGGCGCCGCTCCGGGTCGATCGAGACGATGCGGTTCATGTACTTGGAGAAGTCGAGGACGACCGCGACGTTGCAACACTGGCCCGCGAGGCTCGTCCCGCCGCCGCGCGCGAGGATCGGCGCCTCGTGCTCGCGGCAGACTCCGAGCGCCGCGGCGACGTCGTCCGCGTCCCGCGGCAGCACGACACCGATCGGCACCTGCCGGTAGTTGGAGCTGTCGACCGAGTACGCGGAGCGTGTGCCGAGGTCGAAGCGGACGTCGCCGCGGACGTCTGCCCTGAGCGCAGCGACGAGGTCGCGCGTGCCCCGGTTCGGGATAAGAGGTCGAATCAGAATGATCCTCGTCGGCTGGTCGTGATGGGCGAGTGCGAGGCAAGGACGCAGGGAGCGCTCGTAGCTTTAGCTACGGGCGCGACTGAGGACGCCGCATCGCGCCGCCCAGCGCGGCCAGATGGCACAGGCGTCATTCTGATTCGACCTCTAAGAGGCAGGATCCGAGGACCCTCCGGCCCCGGCCCGGTGACGCGCATCGGCGCCGGCCCCGAGCACGGCTGCCGGGAACTACCGATGAGCGGCCGCGTCAAGGCCCCGCTCCGGCGCCGGGGGAAAGCGACGGCCTGAGGACGCCGGCGGAGGGAAGCACGAACACCGCCGCAGCCCACAGGCAGGCGACGGCGACGAGACCCACCCGGCCGTCGCCCGGCAGGGAGAAGGTGAGACCGACGAGCGGCACGCCGGCGACTGCGGCGGCGTTGGCGGCGAAGTTGACGAAGCCGATCGCGGCGGCCGGACGATCCGGTCGGAGACGCTGAGCGCTGCTGAACACGAGTCCGAAGGGAACTCCGGCGCCGATTCCGACCGCAGCCGATGCGACGACGCAGGCGGCAAGCGGCGGCGCGAGCGCGAGAGTCGCCGTCCCCGCTGCGCCCGCCACGAGCCCGGCGGCGAGCACCGGCCGCGCGAGCCGCCGCCTCCGTTCGACGATCCAGCCGCCGAGCGGGCGCGAGAGGATCCCGCCGAACAACGTGAGCGCGCCCACCGCCCCCGCTTCCCGGGCCGAGTAGCGGGCGGCCCGCTCGAGGAACGTCACGACCCAGTTCCCCACCAGCACGCTCGACCCGTACGAGGCCGTGTAGAGGACGGCGAGGCGATACAGGCGCCGGTCGCGGACGACGGACACCGGCTGCGCGCCTGAGGCGAGCGGGCGCGGCCGGACACCGTTCCGAGCCGTCGAGAGCGCGACGACGACGAGCGCGACGGCGGCCAGCACCGCGGCGCTCAGCCAGCTCACGCGCCAGCTCGCATCGTGCCCGACCTGCGGGAGCAGCGCGAGCGCGAGACCGGCGCCTGACATCGCCGTTCCCCCGTAGAGCCCCTGCGCGAGCGCGGGCGCGCGTCGCGCGCGAAGGAGGTCGCTGCCGGCGACGAAGCAGAGCGCCGTCCCCACCCCGACGACCAGGCGGGCGACGAGGGCGAGCGCCGGTTCGGCGGCAACCGCCCCGATCCCGTCCGCCGCCACGAGGATCGACAGGCCCCCGATCGCGGCGGCGCGGGCTCCGTAGCGGTCGATGAGCCGGCCGCTGGGAAGCTGCATCAGCGCATGCGTGGCGACCGCGGCCGCGGCCAGCCCGCCGACGAAGGCGAGGGAGACGCCGTACGCGTCGGCCATCGGCGCAGCGACGGCCCCCACGTTGCTGACGAGCCAGCCTGCGGCGAACGCCAGCGCGAACGGCGCGAGCATCTCCCGCATGCGGCTCCCTCCGGCGACGGGCTGCCGTCTGCGCCGGGCGACCGCTGCTCGGCGGGCGGCGGTCGTGGACTAGCCCCTGTTCGAGGGTGGGATCAGCACGACGTGGACCTCGCCGGGGCCGTGAACGCCGACCACGAGCCGCTGCTCGATGTCGGCGCTTCGGCTGGGGCCCGTCACGATTGCCAACGCGCTCGGCAGGTCGTCTCCAACCGCCTCGAACAGCTCGGCGAGCCCGGCCAGGATCCTGTCCTCGGGCAGGAGCGAGACGTGCACCGCGGGCAGCAGGGAACGCGCTCTCGGCTCGTCCGGCGACGCGGCAAGCACGACGCTGCCCGTGTCGGCGAGACCGTAGAGCGCGCGCGAAACGCCGGCGTCGGCGATCTCCGGCGCCTCGCCGCGGTGGACGTGGAAGCCTGCAGCCTCCGCGTTGCGGACGAACTGCTCGATCATCGCGCGTCCCGGTAGCGGCGGCGAAGCCGCGGCAGCGCGCGTCCCGCGCTCCACGCGCGGCCGGGTCCGGTGCGCGCGGCAAGGGGCAGCGCGCGCCGGGCGAGCGCGCTCGAGAGCCGGTAGCCCAGCGGCGACGACCAGGCGAGCGACCACAGGGCGAAGGCGGCGCGCTCGCGTGCAGGCGCGACCTTCTGCTCGACGAGGTCGCGACGGAGCTCGAGCAGCAGCTCGTGCAGCGGGATCTTCACCGGGCACGCCTCGCTGCAGGCGCCGCAGAGCGAGGAGGCGTGAGGCAGCGCCGGCGCGTGCTCGAGCCCGGCGAGCAGAGGCACGAGCACCGCGCCCATCGGCCCGGAGTAGACGCCGGAATATGCGCTGCCCCCGGTCTTCCGGTAGACGGGGCAGACGTTCAGGCACGCGCCGCAGCGGATGCACGCGAGCATCTCCCGGTAGCGGCCGCCGACGAGCCGCGAGCGGCCGTTGTCGACGATCACGACATGGAGCTCTTCGGGGCCGTCGAGCTCGCCCGGCCGCCGAGGGCCCGTGAGCAGCGTCGTGTAGGTGCTGAGCGCTTGGCCCGTCGCGCTGCGGGCGAGCAGGCGCAGCAGGACGGCGAGATCGGCGAGGTCTGCGACGAGGCGCTCCATGCCGATGAGCACGACGTGCACGGGCGGAAGCGACGAGACGAAGCGGCCGTTGCCCTCGTTCGTGACGAGGCAGATCGAGCCGGTCTCGGAAACGCCGAAGTTCGCGCCGGTAATGCCGACGTCCGCGTGAAGGAACACGTCGCGCAGCTGCGTGCGCGCGGCCCGCGCCAGCGCCCCGAGCTCGGGCGGCACCGGCTCGCCGCCGGCACGCGTGAGCAGCTCGGCCACGTCTGCGGCGGTCTTCTCGATCGAGGGCACGATGATGTGCACGGGATGCTCGCCGGCGAGCTGGAGGATGTACTCGCCGAGATCGGTCTCGACCGTTCGCACGCCCGCCGCCTCGAGCGCCCCGTTGAGCCCGATCTCCTCGCTCAGCATCGACTTCGACTTCGCGGCGAGCTGCGCGCCGCGCCGGCGGCAGACGTCGACGACGTACGCGTTCGCGTCCGCCGCAGTGCGGGCCACGAACGTGCGGGCGCCGCGTGCTTCCGCCGCCTCTCGGAACCGCGCGACGTGCGTGTCGAGGTCGTCGACGACCCGCATTCGCGCCTCGTGCGCGCGCGTTCGCAGCTGTTCGACGTCGGTGAGCGCGGCCCACTGCTCGAGCCGGCCGTCGCGGAGGCGGTCGGTCGCCTGCTCGAGCGCACCCTGCACGTGTGCGTCCGACAGCGTCGCGCGGGCCACGACCCGGAACCGTCCGGGCGGTTGCGCGAGGCCGCTCACCCGACTCCCCTGGCGAGAGCGGTTGCGAGGTGCACGACCCGGATGCCGGCACCCGCCCGCTCGGCCCGCGCGCCGAGGTTCAGCAGGCAGCCGGGGTCGGAGGTGACGAGAGCGTCGAGCCCGGAGGCGCCGGCGAGCTTGTCGTCGGCCATGGCGAGCGAGATCTCCGGCTGCCGGAGCAGGAAGGTGCCGCCGAAGCCGCAACAGAGGTCGGGGCGGGGCAGCGGCACGAGCTCCGCTCCGGAGCGCTCGAGCAGCCGCCGCGGCGCGTCGGCGATGCCGAGCTCGCGGAGCATGTGACACGAGTCGTGGTAGGCGACCCGGCGGCCCTCGTTGCGATGCGGCGGCTCGGCGTCGTGCGCGTGGAGGAACGCCGACAGCTCCCAGACCTCGAACGGCTCGCAGCCGACGAGAGCCGGCAACTGACGCGCGGCCATCGCCGCGCACGAGCCGGACGGCGTCACGATCGGCAGCTCCCGCGAGAAGGCGGAGACGAACGTCTTCGCGACGCGCCTCGCGGCGGCGCGGTGACCCGAGTTGAAGGCGGGCTGACCGCAGCAGACCTGCCCGCGCGGGAAGATGACGTCGAAGCCGGCCTCGCGGAGCAGCATCTCGGCGTCGGCGACCGCCTCCGCGAACAGCAGATCGCCGAGGCAGGTCGCGAACAGCTGGACCGCCGGCACCGGCGCGCTCACCCACCCGGCTCGAGCGGTGCGACGACGAGATTCACGCCGGCGGCGGCGTACTCGTCGCGCACTGCCTGAGGCAGGAGCTCGTCCACGACGACGGCGTCCAGCTCGCGTGCGCCCGCGATCGTCAGGAGCGCGCTGCGCCCGAACTTCGTCGCGTCGACGAGCGCGACCATTCTCTCCGCGCCACGCCGTGCGGCGTGCAGCGTGTCGGCGATGTCCCGCTGCCCCGTCGTCAACCCGAGCTCGAGGGTCAGCCCAAAGCCCGAGACGAAGGCGACGGCGAAGTTCAGGTCTTGCAGGAACTCGACCGTCCAGCGGCCGCCGATCACGCGCAGGTTCTGGTCGACCTCGCCCGGCGCAACGATTACGTGGATCGCGCTGCAGCTCAGCTCGTACGCGATCGCAGGCGACGTGGTCAAGAGGGTCAGCGCGTTCGGCGGGTGCGCAGCGAGGTGACGCGCGAGCTCGAGCGCCGTCGTCGACGCGTCGACGAAGATCGTCGACCCGTCTTCGACCAGCTCCGCGGCTCGCGCGGCGATCGCCGCCTTGCTCTCCCGCGCCTCGCGCTGTCGCTTCACGAAGGCGCTCTCGCGGTCCGGCCGTGCGCGCGAGACGGCCTGCGCGCCGCCGCGGACGCGCACGACGAGCCCGTCGACGGCGAGCTGCTCGAGGTCACGGTGGATCGTGATCGGGGAGACGCCGTAGGCGTCGGCGAGCTCGGAGACGGACGCGCCGCCCTGGCGCTCGATGTGCTCGAGGATGCCGCTCTGGCGCAACGCGCGCGCCATCACGGTTCCTTCGCCGCCGCGCGCCGGGCCGGGCGGGTTGCGAGCGCGAGGTAGCGCTCGGCGACGAGGTCGGCGAACTCCGGATCGTTGACGTGCGTCTCCACCCGCTCGAACGGGATGTCCGGGCGAAGCTCCGCGCCGAGCGTGTCGAGGAGCGCCGCGTCGGCCTCCGGGTCCCAGAGGGCGCCGCCCGGCACGTCTGCGAGCGAGAAGCCGCGCGTCGGCGCCACGACTGCGACCGGCCCCTTCGCCGGGTTCAGCCGCGCCGCGATCATGCGGCCGAGCTCGACCATCTCCTCCGGCGCGAGCCGGACGAGCGTCGCCACGGGATTGTGGTAGTAGCACTTGCGGCTGCGGTACCGCTCCGGCAACGTGCTCGGCGCCCCCTGGTTGAAGAAGTCCGCGCAGCCGGGCACCACGACCTGCGTTAGCCCGAGCTCGCCGGCGACCGTGAGACGCTCGGGGCCGGTCGTGTGGATGCCGTCCATGACGGTGTTCGCCAGCTCGGAGAGCGTGTAGTCGATCACGCCCGCGATCGACCCCGCCCGCGCGAGGCTCTCCATCGCCGGCCCGCCGACGCCGTTGGCGTGGAAGACGACCGGTTCGTGACCCGTCTCCTCGAGCAGCGTCCGGATCCGCATCACGGCCGGCGTCGTGTGGCCGAGCATCGTCAGGCCGACGGTGTTCTCGCCGAGCGAGCCCAGCCGGCCGCTCCCGTCGCGCGCCATGCCCACGACCGCAGCGGCCGCGTTCTGGAACACCGATCGCGCGATCGGGTTGAGGCCGAGGATGTCGACGACCGAGTGCATGACGACCATGTCGTTGAGCCCGACGAAGTCCCCGAACGGACGCCGCCCGGATGCGCTCGGCGAGACGAGCACCTTGGGGATCCCGACCGGGAGCACGCGCATCGCGGCGGCACCGAGGATCGCGCCCTCGGCGCCGCCGAGACAGAGCACACCGTCGAGGCGCCCCTCGTCGAGCAGGCGCAGGCAGACGGCGCGCACCCCCTCGAGCATCCGCTCGACCGCCGCGCCGCGGCTGCCCGCGTTGCGCAGGTCGTCGATCCGGTAGCCGGCGGCGGCGGCGACCTCCGCCCGCGTGACGTCGGCCCTACAGCCGTCCGGCTCGCCGAGGATGCCGGAGTCGACGACGATCGACCGCGCGCCGAGCCGCTCGACGACGCGCGCCGTGTAGTCGAGCTCGAACCCCTTCGTGTCGAGGGTGCCGATGAGGACGATCTGGGGCGTCGTCATCGCTCGCCCCTCAGGCGTGGTCGACCCACTCGCGCGTATGGACTTTCACGTCCACCTTCTCGAACTCGGCAAGCGCCGCGGCGAGGTGCTCCGCGAAGCGCGTGTAGGTCGCCTCGCCCTTCTCGGCCGTTGCCCGGAACGGATTGCCGATCACTCCGCTCGGCGTGAAGTCCTCGTGATCGGTCGCGAAGAGGAAGTACTGGTAGCCCTGGAACTCGACGTCGGGCGCACCGTCGAGCTTGACGAACCCCTCGGGGAACCAGTCCGGCTTCTTGGCCCGCTGGTCGACCGCCCGGTCCATGCGCACGAGCGTCGGGTCGGATGCGAGCACCTGCGATGTCTCGAGCTCGCTCGAGTGCCAGCCCGGTGTCTCCTCGGGCGGGTTCTCCATGATCCCCTCCAGTAGGCCCACGTAGCGCTCGCCGTAGAGCTTCGACATGACGACGAACGCTCCGGTCTCGTAGCGAATCCGCCGCAGGAGCGGGTCGATGATCTTGACCGTGCTGCCCTGATTGTTGACGAAGACGATCTTGTTGAACCCGTGGTAGATCAACGAGCGCGCGATGTCGTGGTAGAGCTCGAGCAGGATCTGCGAGCGGATCGTAATCGTGCCGGTGCCCTCGCCCGGCCCGTACATGTGCTGCGGCGAGTAGCCCATCCAGACGCAGGGCGTGTAGAGCACCTTCGCGAGCGGCGCGGCACGTCGCGTCACCTCCACTGCCTGGAGCGTGTCGGTCACAAGGGGAAGGTGCGGCCCGTGCTGCTCCACGGCCGCGATCGGGATCATGATGATGTCCTTCTCCTCGAGATACGCACGGATGTCCGGCGGCGCGAGGTCGGCGATGTTGTACGAGGGCAGATCCATGTCCGTCGTTCCTTTCCGTTGCGTCGTCACAGGCCGAGCTTGCCCGGGTTCGCGATGCCGGCGGGGTCGAGCGCGTGCTTGATCGTCTGGAGCACCTCCCAGGAGCTGCCCCACTGCGTCGCGACGTCCGCGGCGAGCTTCAGGCCGATGCCGTGGTGGTCGTTGATGACGGCGCCCGCCGCCATGACGGTCTCGGACGAACGGCGCCAGATATCGTCGTAGAGAGCGATCGCATCGTCGGCGTCGGCCGGCGGCCGCTCGACGACGAACCGCCCGTAGACCATCACGCCCCACGGGTACCAGTGCGAGAAGTGCCCGCTGAAGCGCAGGTCGTAGGCGCTGTACTCGTCGCGCATGAGGCTCCGGAGCGCCTCGTAGGCGGGGACGATCCGGTCGTAGGTCGCGACGATGTCGGCCGTCCCCCAGATCTGGGGCAGCTCGGGCTTGTACGGCGGGTAGTAGGTCTTGTAGCGGCCGTTCCACCAGGTCTCGGCGATCTCCGGCCCCTCGTCGACACCGCCGGCGGCGACGAGCACGGCGACCGTCTCGCGCTCCTCGACCGCGACGAGCGCCGCGGGGCCGTCGAACATCAGGAGCAGCTGCACCCCGGAGACGTCGAGATCGAAGATCTGCACGAGGTTCCGCACCGTCGCCTCCGCGTCGTGGAGCCGCGCGACCGCGGGCCGCCAGCCGGCCTGGAGCGCCTGCCGGAGCGCCTCGATGCCGGTGCCGACGTCGGGAAACGCCACGGTCCGGAAGGCGCGATGCTCGGGAAGGCGGCGGACGAGCAGCGTCGTCTCGGTGATGATCCCGAGCGTCCCCTCGCTGCCGATGAAGAGGCCGACGAGGTCCGGGCCGACGGCGTGGCGCGGAACGGCGACGGTGCGGATCAGCCGGCCGTTCGGGAGAGCGACCTCGACCGACGCGACGAGGTCCTCGATCTTCCCGTACTTCGTCGACATGACGCCCGAGCCTTTCGCGGCGAGGTAGCCCCCCACCTGGGCGAGATGCACGCTGGCCGGATAGTGCGGAAACATGAAGCCGCGCTCGTTCAGCCACTCCTCGAGCTGGAGACCGTTCACGCCGGGCTGGACGCGGACGGTGCCCGAGCGCTCGTCGAGCTCGAGGATCTCGTCCATCAGGCTCACGTCGACGAGGATCCCGCCCCGGTCGGGGACGGCGCCGCCCTGGCTGCCCGAGCCGCCGGCCCGCGGCACGACGGGGATTCCGACGGCCGAGGCGGCGGCGAGCACCTGTGCCACCTCTTGGGCCGTGCGCGGCCGCACGACCGCGTCGGCGAGCAGGGGCCGCCCCGCGGCGCTCAACGCGTGCGCCTTCCAGTACGTGTCGAGCGACAGCTCGCGAGCGAGGTCGGCGCCGCGCTCGACGGCGATTCCGTCCAGCCGCGCCTGCAGCTCCTCGAGCTGCCGCTCCCGCTCCGCGGTCTGCTCTTCGATCGTCGGCATTGCGTCTTCCCTTCGAGCTCTTGCCTCTGCAATGACATGAAGCTTTTGTTCGCTCGATACTACAACTTCGCGATAGATGATGTTAATATCGGCCTCTGTTCTGTCATGAACATTTCAGCCGCCGGGCCTCGCAGGCGCCGAGGGATCCTCGAGGTTGCTGATCCCGAAGGAGGGATTGATGCACCTGTCAATGCACAACTGGATGAGGCAGGAGCCGATCGACGTCACCCTCGAGCGACTCGCGAGCTGCGGGTACCAGAGCATCGAGATCAGCGGCGAGCCGACCCGCTTCGACACGAAGGAGGTCCGGGGGCATCTCGACCGGCTCGGCCTCCGCTGCTGGGGCTCGGTGACGCTGATGACGGTCGGTCGCGATCTCGTCCACGAGGATCCATACGTCCGCCTCGGCTCCGTGCAGTACCTCAAGGACTGCGTCCAGATGATCCACGAGCTGGGCGGCGAGATCTTCTGCGTCGTCCCGTCGACCGTGGGCAAGGTCGCGCCGATGGTCTCGCCCGAGGAGGAGTGGCAGTGGGCGGTCGAGGGTCTGAAGGAGGTTGTGGCGGTCGCCGAGCCGCTCGGCGTCCGCGTCGGCATCGAGCCGCTCAACCGCTTCGAGACGTACTTCATCAACCGCCACGATCAGGCGCTCCAGCTCGCGAAGGACGTCGGCGGGAACTGCGGCGTCGTTCTCGACGCGTTCCACATCAACATCGAGGAGGCCGACCCGCTCGCCGCGATCCGGGCCACCGGCGAGCACCTCGTCGACTTCCACGTCGCGGACAACAACCGCTACCCGCCCGGTCAGGGCCACTGGGACTGGCCGGCCCTCGTCGCCACTCTCAAGGAGGTCGGCTACGACGGCGCGCTCACGGCGGAGTTCGTCATGCCGATCGACCGCTCCCCCGTTGCGGCGGCGCGCGACGTCGAGGAGGCGGCCGAGATGACCGTCGGGATGGACAAGTTCATCCGCGACCACGGCAGCGGCGCGCTCAGCGACGCGTACTACACGAAGATGGTGCGCGAGTGCGCCGAGTTCCTCACTCCGCTCATCCAGCGCGCACCGGTCGCGCAGGGAGCGTAGCGACGGCGGCCTGCGGGGCGAGGTGTCCGGGACCCCGCCCCGCAGATTTCGTCGACCTCAGAGCGCGTACACGCGCCGGGCCGTGTCCGAGAAGACCTCGCGCTGCACCGCCTCCGGCCGCGACCCGAGCGCGTTCCTCCACGCGGCGAGCAGCGTGCCGTAGTCGGTCCAGAGCTTCTCGATCGGGAAGTTGCTGCCGAACATGCACCGCTCCGGGCCGAAGCGCTCGAGGCTCGCGCTTGCGACGAGCTCGATCAGCTCCTCGTCGACGCGATGCACGAACGTGCCCTGGCCGCTCAGCTTGACGGTGAGGTTCGGCTGCTCTGCGAGCAGGTCGAGCCCCGCCAGCCACGGTGCCACGTGCTCCTCGTCCGCGCTCTCGAGCATGCCTGCATGGAGGAGGACGAACGTGACCCGCGGCAGCGCCGCGACGAAGCGCGCGGCGCCCGCCATCTGCGAGGGGAACACCTGTAGCTCGAAGACCAGGCCGAGGTCGGCGAGGCGGGCGACGTTGCGGCGCAGCACCGGGTCGTCCATCCGGTCCGGCGCGGAGGCGAAGCGGAAGCGCTCGTCCTCGTGCCAGTGCAGCTGGAGCCGGATCCCGCGCAGCAGCGGCGAGGCCGCCTGCTCTGCGGCGATCACGCCCGCGGCGTCGGCAGCGAAGAGGTCGGCGCACCCGACGATCGCGCTCGGCCAACCTGTCTGCTCGTGCACCTCCTGCACCCAGCGCACCTCGTCGAGCGAACGCTCGAGCGGCCAGTTCGTCTGCACGTAGACCGAGGCTGTGACGCCGGCGGCAACCGTGTCGGCGAGGTACTCCTCGATCGGGTAGTCGCGGCGGATCGGCTCGTACGGGCCGAAGATCCGCGGCACCATCGGGCCGTTCAACCACGGCAGGTCGGCGCGGCGCCAGATGTGGTGGTGAGCATCGACGAGCCCGCCGGCGGCGTCCGCAACGCGAGCGGTGCCGGACGCCGGGCTCACGTCATAGTTGCCGGTACTCGGTCGTCACCAGGTGAACGCGCTCGGACGCGTGCGCCGCCGCGTCGGCTGCGACCGCCTTGCCCAGCTCCGACCCGAACGCCGCCGCGCGCGACTCCTCGTCGTCGAAGTACAGCTCGTTGACGCAGTCGTACGCGCTGTCGCCGTCGTCGGTGAGGCTCACGGTGTAGGAGCGCAGCCCCGGCAGCTGGCGGGCGAGCACAACGTGCTCGTCCAGCACCCATGACCGGAACTCCTCCTTCGACATCCCTTCCGGACGGCGGAGCAGAGAGATCAGCTTGAGCATCGGTGAGCCTCCTTGCGCCGCCCGCTACCCGAGCGTGCCGGCGCGCAGCGCGTCGAGCCCGCGGAGCACGCGCTCGGGCGTGAACGGCATGGTGTCGAGCCGCACGCCGCAGGCGTCGAAGATCGCGTTGCCGATTGCGGCGATGGGCGAGTTGGCCGTCATCTCGCCGAGCCCCTTCGCGCCGTACGGGCCGGTCGAGGCGGGTCGCTCGATGACGACGCTCTGCATCTCCGCGATGTCGGCGGGGCCCGGCATGAGATATTCGCCGAAGTTCGTCGGAGCGTGCTCGCGGGACGGGTAGTAGGGCTCGGTGGTCTCGAACAGGGCGTGCGACATGCCCATCCACGCTCCGCCCTCGATCTGCTGCTTCACGAGCGCCGGGTTGATCGCCCGGCCCACCTCGTAGACGTTGAAGAGGGAGAGCACCTGCACGACGCCGGTCTCGTCGTCCACCTCGACGTCGGCGACCGTGCACGCGTGCGCCTGGCAGGAGTCGGGATCCATCTCGCCGGTCTCCGGCACGGGCTCGCTCTTCTGCTTGAGGAAGATGCCGCGCCCGGAGAGCGTGCGGCCCTGCTTGAAGTGTGCGGCGAGCGCGAGGTCGACGATGTGGATCCTCTTGTTCTTGGCGCCCCGCACGCTGACGAAACCCGTGCCGTCGGTCTCGAGGTCGTGGGGGTCGACCTCGAGCTCCACGGCCGCGGCCTGGAGCATCGCCTCTCGGGCCTCCCGGGCGGCCATCATCACGGCGTTGCCGACGCGGTGCGTGGCGCGGCTCGCGAACGTGCCCATGTCGTGCGGTCCGGTGTCGGTGTCCGCGGTGTCGACGGACACGTAGTCCATCGGCAGGCCGAGCGTCTCCGCTGCGATCTGCGCGATCACGGTCTTCAGCCCCTCGCCGAGGTCGGTGGCGGAGAGCGAGATCACAAACGTGCCGGTCGTCGTCGAGTGGATCAGCGCCTGCGACGGGTCGCCGCCGAGGTTCATGCCGGTCGGGTAGTTGACCGCGGCGTAGCCGCGACCGCGCAGCCTGGCCATCAGACGCTCACCTCCCTCGGCGCGAGCGAGGACATACGCCGGTACGCGTCGGGCAGCTCGTGGTCGACGAGCTCGGCGGCGCGCTGGATCACCTCGATGAGCGCGGTGCCCTCGGCCACCTTGCGGTGGGCCTTGACGTCGCCGTCGCGGTACGCGTTCATGAGCCGCAGCTCGAGTGGATCCAGGTCGAGCGCACGGGCGATCCGGTCCATCTGCGTCTCGAGGGCGAAGTCGGCGATCGTGACGCCGAAGCCGCGCATCGGTCCGGTGGGCGTGCGGTTCGTGTAGACGCAGTGCGCGTCGACCCAGACGTTGGGGATCGCGTAGGGCCCCGGCATGTGCGCGGCGGCCTTCGTCACCCCGTACGGGCTGTGGCCGGAGTAGGCGCCGGCCTCGAAGAAGTGGGTGACCTTGCGGGCGACGATGTGGCCGTCGTTCATGACGCCGTCCTTGACGACGAGGCGCTCCGCCGCACGGGGGGACGACACCTGCATCTCCTCCAGCCGGTTGTAGACATACTTGACCGGGCGGTTGGTCGCCATCGCCGCGATACACGCGATCGGCTCGACGATGACGTCGCACTTGCCGCCGAAGCCGCCGCCGACGGTGCCGCCGACGACCTGAAGCCTGTTGAAGGGCGTCTCGAGGATCAGAGCCGTGTTGTCGAGCGTGAAGAAGCACGCCTGAGTGTCGGTGTGGATGCGCAACCGGCCGTCGGGCTGGGGCACGACGATGCAGCCGGTGGGCTCGACGGCGGCGTGCTCGATCGGCGACGACTGGTAGCGCCACTCGAAGACGTGGTCGGCTGTCGCGAATGCCGCCTCGACGTCGCCGAAGCGGATGCGCCGGCAGTGATGGCCCTCGTAGACGAAGTAGTTCGCGCCGTGCGGTTTGATGATCGGCGCGCCGTCGGCGAGCGCCTCCTCGACGTCGAGCACGGCGGGCAGGTCCTCGTAGTCGACGCGCACGCGCGACGCACCCTCGACCGCGGCCGCCTCGGTCTCCGCGATGACCGCGCAGATCGGTTCGCCGTTCCAGAGCACGCGGTCCTCGGGGAGCACGGGCTGGTCGTTGGGCTCGACGCCGATGAGCCGCAGGACCGTGTACCAGTTGCTCGGCACGTCCTCGTGAGTGAGCACGCGCACGACGCCGGGCACCGCCAACGCGGCAGAGACGTCGACGCTCTTCAGGAGCGCGTGGTCGCGCTCGGAGCGGTGCATCTTCAGGTGCAGCATGTCCGGTAGCAGCAGGTCCTCGAAGTACTTCGTGCGGCCGGTGACGTGCCCGAGCGCGTCGGCGCGCTGGACCGAGGTCCCGACGACGTGGAGGTCGGCCGCGCGCTCCTCTGCGAAGTACGTGGTGTCGATCGGGTCGAGATCCGATGCCATGGGCTCCGTTCCTCTCAGCTCGCAACCTGTGCCGCGGCCGCCGACTCCCGCCGCCTGGCGGCCGCGTCGAGCACGGCGTCGATGATCGACGTGTAACCGGTACAGCGGCAGACGTTGCCGGAGATCGCCCGGACGACGTCGTCTCGTGTCGGATTCGGGTTTTCTGCGAGCAGCGCCTCCGCCGCGACGATCATCCCCGGCGTGCAGAAGCCGCACTGCGTCGCGAATCCCTCGAGGAACGCCGCCTGCACGTCGCTCAGGGAGCCCCCCTCGGGGGTCAGGCCCTCGAGGGTGCGGACGGCCGAGCCGTCGACGGTCTCCACCGGCACGAGGCACGACATCACGGGCTTGCCGTCGAGCAGGACCGTGCAGGAGCCGCAACTGCCGACGTCGCAGCCGCGCTTCGCGGCGGTCAGCCCGAGCGTCTCGCGCAGCACCATCAGGAGGGACGTGCCGGGACGCGCCAGAAACGCCCGCTGCCTGCCGTTGACGACGAGCTCGACGACGCGCGATGCCATCTCAGGCCTCTCTGGAGGAGTGGATTCCGGGCCGCCCATCATTCTCCGAGCAGCGCGCGGCGGAAATGTACGGGCAGAACGCGGGCGCGATACCACGCGCTCGAGAAGGCGTCGTCGAGGGGCGCCGCATCCGTGAGCGCCGCCGCCGCGGCCGCCTCGACGGTCGCGCGGTCGAGGGGCTTGGCGAGGAGCGCGTCCTCGGCGTTCCTCGCCCGCACGGGGCGCTCCCCCGCGCCGCCGAGCGCGATCCGCGCCGAGCGGACGACGCCGTCCTGCACGGTGACGACGGCGGCCACCGTGACCACCGCGGCGGAGGCGAGCCGGCGCCGCATCGCCTTCGTGTAGAACCACGTGCCCGGCTCCGGGATCGCGAAGCTCACGGCGGTGACGATCTCGCCCTCACGAACGCCGGCGGCGAACACGTCGGAGACGTCCGCCGTGCGCGTGCCCGCCGGGCCTGCGATCTCGGCCGTCGCGCCGAGCGCCAGCAGGCACACGGCGAGGTCGCCGCCGGGCTGCGGCACGAAGAGGTTGCCGCCGACGGTCGCGAGGTTCCGTAGCGTCGGTGACGCGAACGCCTCGACCACCGGCTTGAGGAACGCCAGTCTCTCGTCGGCTCCGAGCTCGGCGATCGTCGTCGTCGCGCCGACGACGGCCGTCCCGTCCGTGACCCGGATGCCGCCGAGCCCGGCGCGGCGCAGGCTCACCAGCTCGGTGAAGTCGAGGGCCTGCGTGTTCACGACGCCCATCACCGTCGTGCCGCCTGCGACCACCCGGCCGCCGCTGCGAAGCGCGATCAGGGCGTCGTCAACCGATCTCGGTACGTGGACGGCTTCGAGCACTGGCCATAACACTCCTCCAACGGTCGAACCCTCACGTCGGTGTTTTCGCGGAGCCCCGATCGCCGAATTCGCGGATTCAGGGCCGGAGCAGCTCCTCGGCGGTCTCACAGCCCGAGGCGGCCCACGCGCGGAGCCGGGGCAGTGCCGCGTCGATCACCTCCAGCACGGCGACGCGTTCCCCGCGCGCCGGGCG
>JBEKEH010000021.1:0-30899 GCA_050013935.1 Gaiellaceae bacterium
GCGGTGGTCGGGGTCGTCCAGCCGGTGGGGACGGTGATGTCGACCTCGCCGTTGCTGATGCCGCCTGTTGCTGCGGTGTAGGTGAAGGTGATGGTCTGGCCGGTGGCGCCGTTGGCGACGTTGGCGGTGGGGGTGGTGAGCGTGCCGGTGCCGTCGGCGGCGTTGATCGTCATCGTCGCGCCGCTCGCGAGATTCGTGAGGGTGCCGCCGACGAGCGTCTTCTCCTTGCCGGTGAAGCTCGCGGTGCCGGTGCCTGCCGGCACGGTCACCGTCGCGTACGTCAGCGTGACCTGGCCGCTTGCGATCGTGATCCCGGTCACGGGCACGGTCCACGGGCCGCCGCCGGTGATCGTGCCGATCGTCCCCGTGCTGACCGACACGTGGCCGGCGCCCGCGCCTGTGATGGGCGCCGTCCAGCCGGCCGGGATGATGAAGTCGACCTCGCCGTTCGTGAGGCCGCCGCTCGGCACGTTGTAGATGTCCTGGATCGACGCGACCGTCGACGAGGCGCTGACGTTCGCCGGGTTGAGGCTGAGCGTGCCCGAGCCGTCAGGTGGGTTGAAGGTGACCGCCTGGCCGGCGAACGTGGAGACGGCGTTGCCGTTCTCGTCGAGCAGCCCGGTCTTGACCGTCGCCCCGGAGTTGATCGTCGTCGGGGCGCCGATCGGCCATCCCGTCACGCCGGTGAGAACGTTCGCGGCGTTTCCGGTATAGGAGAAGGTGTAGGCGGCTGTCGCGGGCGACCCGGACGACGTGGCGCCGGTGACGACGACCTTGCCGCTCGCCGGGAAGCTCGCACTCGACGCCAGCGTGAACTGGGTGCCGCTCGCGGTCGTGAACGCGACCGTCGTCGTCGTCGAGCCCGGCGCGGTGTAGTCGAGCGTCACCACGCCCGCGGCCGTGAATGGGGTGCCGCTCATCGTCAAGGTGACCGTGCGGGAGTTCGTGGCCTGCGCGCCGGCCACGACGGTGGTCGGCTGCAGGTTCTGCAGCGAACCGCCGTCGGGCAGGTAGTGGACCGTGAACGCGGTCGGGAGGGGCACGACTTGCGCCGGGCCGGAGCTCTGGTTGGCCGCGCCGTCCGCCTCGGTGAAGGTGAGCGTGTTGTTCGTCGCGACGATGAAGTTCGAGAGCACGGGCGCCGCCGCGTCGGCGATGCGGATCGAGAGGCCGAGGGAGTGTGGATTGTTCGAGTTGGCGACGGTCTCGGTCGGCGGCGTGACCGCCGCGCCCGCGGTCGCGCTGTTCATGATCTGGTAAACCTGATTGACAGCAGTATCGCTCGTCGCGAAGGGCGGGTTCGCGAACACGCCGCCGGCGACCGGCTGATTCCACGGCGCGCTGACGGTGCCGGTGAAGCCGTTGGTGTAGTTGTTCTGGTACGCCTCGACGAGCAGCTCCGAGTCCTGGTCGGGCGTGATCGAGACTGGCGTCAGCGACGTTGCTGTTCTGTTGATCACGTCGGCGTAGTTGGTCGCGGCGACGCCGGTGAAGTCGGTGACGATCATCGCGCCGCCCGTCGCGGTGGTCCAGGTGGCCGTGATGTTCGGGGAGATGGCCTGCGTGTCGTTCGCGTCGGCGATCTTCCCGAACGCTTGCAGGCGGGCCGTTGAAGTGGCGAGCAGTGTGTACGCCGTCGCCGCTGCGTTCGAGCCCTTGACGCCGACGCCCGTGATCGTGTTGAGCCCGAAGCTCACGGTCGCGAGGAGCAGGTCGCCGGCGGCGACGCCGACGTTCGTCGGCACGGTGAAAGTGGTGACGGTACCGCCGGTGCCTGAGTTCCCCGACATCGCGACCCGGAAGGCGATCGCCGGGTCGATCACGTACGGCACGGGCAGCTTCGAGTCGTCGAGCGTCAGCTGCAGGAACCAGCGCCCTGCGCCGTCCTCGGCGAGCGACCACGTCAAGCCCTTCGGCGTGATGACGTGGTGGTTCGCGTCGAAGATCTGCACCGGCTTGACGAAGAGCTTCTGCGACAGGACGTGGCTCTTGATGAACGCGACGTAGCCGTCGTCGCCGACGCGCGGATAGCCGAGGTTCGACGAGAGGCGCCACGTCCATGTGCGCGTGCCGTAGTGCTTGCCGACGGTGAGGAACTGCTCCGCCTGGCCGTGCGTGGCGACGACGACCTCACTGCCGAACGGCGTCGAGCGAACCGCACCGCCGCGATGCTGCTGCCACGTGCCGCCGGCCGAGTCGGAGCTGGTGAGCGACACGTGTGCCGCCGCCTGGCTGACGGTGAGACCGCCCGACCGGCCGAGGCTCATGTGCGTGCCGACCCCGAGGTCCTTCGCGGATGCCGTGAGCGGCTGCGTCGGCCCGAGAGCGCGAGCGACGAACTTCGGTACCGGTGTCGTGTTCGAGCCGGAGCCGACGAACTGGACGATCGCGAACGCAATCACTCCGACGACGACGACAGCGGCGGCGACGCGCCAACGGCGACTGCGGCGGAGCGGGTGCCGTAGCGCGTTCACGCTGCGCTCCGCTCAGAGAGCACCGGCGACCCGACGAGGGACGCTGCAGGTAGCGACGCCTGCAACGCCCTCGTCAGGTTCGCTGTCGGTGTGATGGACACCGTGTGATTGCCCCGGTGAGTGGCGAGCTCGGAGAGGGCGGTCACGGCGCCTGCGGCGAGGAGAAGCGCCGCGACGGCGAGCACGAGAATGCGACGAACGCGAAAGCCCTCGGACATGTCCGAGGACTGCGCAGGTGGCCGCACGTTCGAGAAGCTCGCCATTTCCTTTCGCGCGTTAATGCGCGATCTCCAGCCCTTTCATCGACTACAAGCTCGGTCGCACTGAAGTGCTTTCGGGTTGGAAACCGGTACGAAATGCGGTGGGAAGCGAAAAATCCCCCCGTTGGGGGACGGTCGCGGCTTCCAGAGCGGTCTGCGCGGGCTCGGCGATGCCGGGCAGGGGCGTCCTCGATCCGCGTGCCGGACCGCGCGCAGACGGGGCACTAACCCTCGACGTGAGCCCGAGAGTGGGCGCCGTGGACGGTCTCGCCGTGGTCGTCTGCGAGAATGTCCGCGCATGGCGACGACCGAGGACCCGAAGACGCCGCAGGCGCACCCCGGCGGCGTCGACGAGTGGCGACGGGACGCCTACGAGACGTCGCCCGAGCGGCAGGGCGAGGTGTTCTCGACGATCTCAGGTGTCGAGAACGAGCCGCTGTACGCGCCGGACTCCGTCGCGGTCGATTACGAGCGCGAGCTCGGCTATCCGGGGGTGTATCCGTTCACGCGCGGCGTCTACCCGTCGATGTATCGCGGGAGGTTGTGGACGATGCGGCAGTTCGCCGGCTTCGGGACTGCGGCGGAGACGAACGAGCGGTTCCGCTATCTGCTCGAGCACGGACAGACGGGGCTGTCGACCGCGTTCGACATGCCGACCTTGATGGGCTACGACTCGGACCATCCCCGCTCGCTCGGCGAGGTGGGCCGCGAGGGAGTCGCGGTCGACTCGCTCGACGACATGGAGACGCTGTTCGCCGGCATCCCGCTGGGCGAGGTGTCGACGTCGATGACGATCAACGCGCCGGCGGCGATGCTGCTCGCGTTCTACGCGTGCGTCGGCGAGAAGCAGGGTGTGCCGATCTCGGACCTGCGCGGCACGGTGCAGACGGACATCCTCAAGGAGTACATCGCGCAGAAGGAGTGGATCTTCCCGCCGGTGCCGTCGATGCGGCTCGTGGTCGACATGATCGAGTGGTGCTCGCGCGAGATGCCGCTGATGCACCCGGTGTCGATCTCGGGGTATCACATCCGCGAGGCCGGTTCGACCGCAGCACAGGAGCTCGCGTTCACGCTCGCGGACGGGTTCGCGTACGTCGACGCCT
Source organism: Gaiellaceae bacterium (assembly GCA_050013935.1). Taxonomy (GTDB): domain Bacteria; phylum Actinomycetota; class Thermoleophilia; order Gaiellales; family Gaiellaceae; genus Palsa-739. The sequence continues at coordinate 3,838 of JBEKEH010000021.1, forward strand.
GCATCGCGCGCGGCCTGGACGTCGACGAGTTCGCGCCGCGCCTGTCCTTCTTCTTCAACGCGCACCTCGACTTCTTCGAGGAGATCGCGAAATACCGCGCGGCGCGGCGGATCTGGGCGACGCAGCTCCGCGAGAAGTACGGCGCGAAGAATCCGCGCTCCTGGCTGATGCGCTTCCACACGCAGACGGCGGGCGTGTCGCTGACGGCGCAGCAGCCGGAGGTGAACCTGATCCGGACCGCGATCGAGGCGCTCGCCGCCGTTCTCGGCGGCACGCAGTCGCTGCACACGAACTCCTTCGACGAGGCGCTCGCGCTGCCGACCGAGCACGCGGTGCGGCTCGCGCTGCGCACCCAGCAGGTGATCGCCCACGAGACCGGAGTCGTGAACACGATCGACCCGCTCGGCGGCTCGTACTACGTCGAGCACCTGACGAACGAGCTCGAGCGCCAGGCGTACGAGTACTTCGACCGGATCGCGAAGCTCGGCGGCGTGGTCGCGGCGATCGAGGAGAACTTCTTCCAGCGCGAGATCGCCGAGGCCTCGTTCCGCTACCAGTCGGAGGTCGAGGCGAAGCAGCGGATCGTCGTCGGCGTCAACGGCTACGAGCTCGAGGGCGAGCCGCCCGTGGAGATCCTGCGGATCGATCCCGCGCTGGAGGCCCAGCAGATCGCCCGTGTGCGTGCGTTGCGCGACCGGCGCGACAGCGGCGCCGTCGAGGCGGCACTCGCGCGGCTCGGGCAGGACGCCGCGCGGGAGGACCGCAACCTGATGCCCGCGATCCTCGACGCCGCCCGCGACTACGTGACGATGGGCGAGATGTGCGACGCACTCCGCGAGGTCTGGGGCACCTGGAGAGAGACACCCGTCTTCTGAGGTGAAGGCGTTGCTCGAAAAATGGGCGCCGTGGCTGGCGGGTGCGGTGCTCGTCGCGGGCGTCTGCGCCTACGCCGTGACGCGGGCGACGTCCGGCGGGAGCCCGGCCGCTCCCGCCTCGCAGAAGACCGTCCCGCTCGACGCGAAGGCTCGCGCCGTCGCGCGCGAGTTCGTCGCGACGGCCGTGGCAAGAAAGGATCTCGCGCGCGCGTGGACCCTGACTGCCCCCGAGCTGAAAAACGGCCTGACGCTCGCGCAGTGGCTGACGGGGCAGATCCCGGTGCAGCCGTACCCGGTGGCGAAGGCGGCCGCACGGTACACCGTCGAGGAGTCGCATCCCGACGACGCGGTGATGCGCGTCAGCTTCCTGCCTCCGCCTGCGTCGAGCACGCCCGCGGGAGACTTCCTGCTCATGCTGCGCCGCCTCGGCGGCCGCTGGCTCGTGTCCGGCTGGACGCCGCAGGCGATCGTCCGGCCGAGCGGCTGAGCCGCACTCAAATACACTTCCCGCCGTGGCGAAGAAGATCCGCGTCGTCATCGCGAAACCGGGCCTCGACGGTCACGACCGGGGCGCGAAGATCATCGCGCGCGCCCTCCGCGACGCCGGGATGGAGGTCATCTACACCGGTCTGCACCAGACTCCGGAGCAGATCGTCGAGACCGCGATCCAGGAGGACGCGGACGCCGTCGGCATCTCGATCCTCTCCGGCGCGCACATGACGCTCGTGCCGCGCATCGTCGATCTGCTGCACGAGAACGACGTCGGCGACGTGCTCGTCGTCGTCGGCGGAACGATTCCGGCAGACGACGCCGACGAGCTGAAGAAGCTCGGCGTGGCGGCGGTGTTCGGGCCGGGCGCGCCGACCTCCGAGATCGTCGAGTTCCTGCGCGGGGCCGTTCCGGCGTGAGCGTCGCTCGCCTGCGGCTCGCTCCCGTGGGGGAAAGACCCTTGACCCCTCCCCGTGCTCATTGGCCGAAAGTCGGCCAATGAGCGTCGGCGTCGCGCGCGACGACGCGGTCGCGGTCGTGACGATTGACCGGCAGGACGCGCTCAACGCACTCGACGTGCCGACGCTCACCGAGTTGCGCGACCGCCTGCGCGAGCTCGCCGGCGATACGGGGGTGCGCGCAGTCGTGCTCACCGGCGCGGGAGACCGCGCGTTCATCGCCGGCGCCGACATCAAGTACATGAGCGGCCTCTCGCCGGAGCAGGCGAAGGCCTGGGGGGCGCTCGGCCACGAGGCCGGCAACCTGCTCGAGACGATGCCGAAGCCGACGATCGCGGCGATCAACGGCTTCGCGCTCGGCGGCGGGTGCGAGCTCGCTCTCGCGTGCGACATCCGCTACGCGTCGAGTCGCGCGAAGCTCGGGCAGCCCGAGATCAACCTCGGCATCGTGCCGGGTTGGGGCGGCACGCAGCGGCTCGCACGCATCTGCGGCCTGGGCGTGGCCAAGGAGCTGATCTTCACCGGCCGCACCGTCGACGCCGTCGAGGCGCTGCGGATCGGCCTGGTCAATGCCGTCTTCGAGCCCGAGGAGCTGCTCGCGAAGGCGTGCGAGACCGCGGCGCTGCTCGCGGCGCAGAGCCCGGTCGCCCTTGCGCTCGCAAAGCGGCTGTGCAATCTCACGCTCGGCGCCGACCACGCCGGCGGGCTCGAGGCCGAGGCGGATTCGTTCGGCGAGCTGTTCGCGGGCGAGGACGCGAAGGAAGGCCTCACCGCCTTCGTGGAGAAGCGCGAGCCGAAGTTTCTCGGAAGGTAAAGCCGGGGAGGAATTCCTGCTTTCGCGCGGTAATCCGGACCTCCCATGCGCTTCCGGGTCACACTCGCGGGGGCGCTCGCGGCGGGTCTTGCGGCGGCCGCGCCCGCGGGCGCGCTGAACCCGCAACACGCTGGGCTCCAGGTCGCGCTGCGCGCGCAGGGCCTCTACGGCGGTCCCATCGACGCGATCGTCGGCCCGCGGACGCTCGCCGCGATCCGCTCCTTCCAGAAGAGTCACGGCCTGCAGGTCACCGGGCTCGCGGACGTGCGCACGCGGCGCGCGCTCGGGCCGCTCGGCACGCCGCTCTTCGGCTCGCGGCAGCTTGCGCACGGGATGCTCGGCTGGGACGTCGCCGTGCTCCAGTTCCTGCTCAACCGGCACGGCGTGAACGTCCCCGTCAACGGCTACATGGACGGCCCGACCGTGCGGGGTCTGCGGCGCTATCAGGGTCAGCTGCGCCTCGCAGCCGACGGCATCGCCGGCCCAGCGACGTTCACGGCGCTGGGACTGCAGACGCACGTGCCGGTGCGCGCAGCGCCGGCGGTGACGCTGCGCCGCTACGTCGTCGAGCCGGGCGACTCGCTGACGGCGATCGCGGTGCGCGTCGGCACCACCGTCCCGACGCTCGCGCAGCTCAACGAGCTCGACCCCGACCGCCCGCTGCTGATCGGCACGAAGCTGCGCTTCCCGGCGGCCGTCGCCGCACCGACTGCGGTGTCCGCGACGAACGCGGCCACGGTGCGCGAGTCGCTCGGCAGCTGGTCGGCGCACTACGGCATCGATCCGAGGCTGGCCCGCGCGCTCGCGTGGATGGAGTCGGGGTTCAACAACAACGAGGTTTCGTCAGTCGGCGCGCAGGGCGTCATGCAGCTGCTCCCCTCGACCTGGGACTACGTCGAGACCGTGCTGATCGGGCATGCGGTGCAGCACGACGCCGACGGGAACGTCGAGGTCGGCCTCGCGTACCTGAAGCACCTGCTCGGCGTCTTCGACGGCGACGAGGAGCTGGCGCTCGCGGCGTGGTACCAGGGCGAGCGTTCGGTGAAGGCGCAGGGCCCGCTGACGGTGAGCAAGGTGTTCGTCGCCGACGTGCTCGCGCTGCGGCAACGGATGTGAGCCGGTCCCTGCCGCGGCGACGATAGAGTCTCGCCCGGCATGAAGATCGCCGTCTGCGTGAAGCACGTGCCCGAGGGATCGGCACGGCTCGACCCCGGCTCGAAGCGGCTCGACCGCTCGGGCGAGGGGGCGCTCAACCGGTTCGACGCGAACGCGGTCGAGGAGGCGCTGCGGATCAAGGGCGACGGCGACACCGAGGTCGTCGTCGTCTCGATGGGCCCGGAGAAGGCGGCCGACTCGCTGCGGAAGGCGCTCGCGATGGGGGCCGACCGCGCCGTGCTCGTCAGCGACGAGGCGGCGGCGGGCTCCGATCTCCTCGCCACGAGCCGGGTGCTCGCGAAGGCGCTCGAGCGCGAGAGCCCCGACCTCGTTCTCTTCGGCCAGCAGGCGAGCGACGGCGACGGCGCTGTGCTCTGGGCGGCCGTCGCCGAACGGCTGCGACTCCCGGTCGTCTCACAGGCCGCCGAGCTGGCGCTGCAGGACGGTTCGCTGCGCGTCAAGCGCCAGAACGAGTTCGGCTACGACGTGATCGAGGCGCCGCTTCCGGCCGTGGTCGCGGTCAGCGACGCGATCAACGAGCCGCGTTACCCGTCGCTGAAGGGGATCATGGGCGCGAAGAAGAAGCCGCAGGAGCTGCTCTCGCTCGCAGACCTCGGCATCGACGCATCGGCCGCGGGCGACGCCGGCTCGCGGACCGAGGTGCTCGCGCTCGCCGAGCCGCCCGCGCGCGCCGGCGCGCGGAAGATCGAGGACGACGGCAACGCCGCGCAGGCGATCGTCGACTTCCTCGCGGAGAAGCGGTTGATCTGATGTCGATCCTCGTGTTCCTCGAGCATCACGGGAGCGAGCTGCAGAAGGGCTCGCTCGGCGTGCTCACGAAGGCCGCGTCGCTCGGCGACGCCGACGTCGCCGCGGTGGTCGTCGGCAGCGGCGTGCGTTCGCTTGCCGCGGAGGCGGCGAAGTTCGGCGCGGCGAAGGTGTACGTCGCCGAGGACGACGCGCTCGAGCCGCCGCTGCCGCAGGCGCGCGTCGACGTGATCGCGAAGGTCGTGCGCGACGGCGGGTACGACACGGTGCTGTTCGCGAACTCCGTGCTCGCCGCGGACATCGCGGCGGGGCTCGCCGCCCGTCTCGACGCCGGGCTCAACTGGGATCTCGCCGACGTCGTCCGCCGGGACGGCATGCTCGTCGGCAGGCGGCCTGCGCTGCAGGACTCCGTCTACGTCGACGTCGGCTGGCGCTCGGAGCCGCGCATCGCGCTCTTCCGCGCGGGCTCGTTCGACGCGGCCCCGGCCGGCGGCGGCGAGCCGCAGGTCACGGACGTCGCGGTCGAGCTCGAGGAGCATTCGCGGAGCGCGAAGGTCGTCGACCAGCAGCTCGAGGAGTCGACGGGCCCGTCGATCGAGGATGCGGACGTGATCGTCGCCGGCGGCCGCGGGCTCGGTGCGCCCGAGAACTTCACGCTCGCGGAGGAGCTCGCGCGTGTGCTCGGCGGTGCCGTCGGCGCGACCCGCGCCGTCGTCGACGCGGGCTGGTACTCGTACTCGGCGCAGATCGGCCAGACCGGCAAGACGGTGTCGCCGAAGCTCTACGTCGCGCTTGGCATCTCTGGCGCGATCCAGCACAAGGTCGGCATGCAGAGCTCGAACGTGATCGTCGCGATCAACAAGGACGCACACGCGCCGATCTTCGAGTTCAGCGACCTCGGCGTCGTCGGTGACGTGCACGAGATCGTCCCGAAGCTCACCGAGCTCGTGAAGCAGCGCAAGGCTGGATGACGAGCGGGCAGCGCCCTAGCTCGTATCCGCCGCCGTTCGTTGCGCGTGAGTTCGTCGGCGAGCCGACCGACCCGGCCGACGAGCGGATCGAGGTCGGCGTGCTGATCGTCGGCGCCGGCCCGGCGGGGCTCGCGTGCGCGATCCGGCTCGGGCAGCTGCTCGAGGAGCATCCGGATATTGCGGAGCGGCTCGGCGAGGTGCCGGTCGCCGTCGTCGAGAAGGGGAAGCAGCCCGGCTTGCACCTGCTCTCCGGCGCGGTCGTGAACCCGCGTTCGCTGCGCCGCCTGTTCGGCGACCGCTACCGCATCGAGGACCTGCCCTCGTACGGGCCCGTGCACAGCGAGGCCGTCTACATGCTCACGCGCCGCGCCGCGCTGCGGATTCCGCCGCCGCCGACGATGCGCAATCACGGCAACGTCGTTTTCTCGCTCTCGCGGCTGGGGCGCTGGCTCGGCGAGCGCGCGGAGGAGGGCGGCGCGATGATCCTCCCCGAGACGGCGGCGGCGAAGCTGCTCGTCGCGCACGGGCGCGTCGTCGGCGTGCGCACGGGCGACAAGGGGCGCGGGCGCGGCGGCGAGGAGCTGGGCAACTTCGAGGCCGGCTCCGACCTCGTCGCGAAGGTGACCGTGCTCGCGGAAGGAACGCAGGGCCACCTCACGGGCGTCGCGCTCGACCACTTCGGGCTCCGCGGCGAGCAGCCGCAGGTGTGGGAGCTCGGCGTGAAGGAGGTCTGGAAGGTCGCGAAGCCGCTCAGGCACGTGATCCACACGATGGGGTGGCCGCTGCGGACCGCCGCGCGCTACCGCGAGTTCGGCGGCTCGTTCGTCTATCCGATGGGCGACGACATGCTCACGATCGGGATGGTCGTCGGGCTCGATTACCGCGACGTCGAGCTGTCCGCGCACGACCTGCTGCAGGAGTTGAAGACGCATCCGAAGATCCGCGGCCTCCTGCAGGGAGGCGAGCGTGTCGAGTGGGGCGCGAAGACGATTCCGAGCGGCGGGTTCCACGCGCTGCCGAAGCGCCTCCACGCGCCGGGGCTGCTCATGAGCGGCGACGGCGTCGGCATGGTGAACATCCCGACCCTGAAGGGCGTGCATTACGCGATCGAGTCGGGACGGCTCGCGGCGGAGGCCGCGTTCGCCGCGCTGCAGCGCGGCGCGACGCCGGCGACCGCGCTGGGCGCCTATGACGAGGCGGTTCGCTCGAGCTTCATCTGGCGCGATCTGCACGAGGTGCGCGACATGCGCCAGGTGTTCGGCCGGGGCATGGTGGTCGGCGGCGCGCTCGCGAGCGCGATGACCGTGTCGAAGGGGCGCATCGAGCTCGGCAAGCTGCCCGCCGAGCCGGACGCCGACCAGCCGCTGCTGCGCACCAGCCGTGCGGCGCGGTATCCCGCCCCCGACGGGACGCTCACCTTCGACAAGCTCTCGTCGGTCTTCGCGTCGGGGAACAAGACGCGCGACGACCAGCCGAACCACATCCGCATCGAGCGGCAGGTGCCGCGCGAGGTGGCCGAGCTGTGGGCGCACATGTGCCCCGCGCACGTGTACGAGGTCGGTGCGGAGGACGGCGGCGGGACGGTGACCGTGCAGCTCGCCCCGTCCAACTGCGTGCAGTGCGGCGCGATCACCGCGAAGGGCGGCAGGCTCACCCCGCCCGAGGGCGGCTCCGGGCCCGAGTACACGCTGACGTAGGAGGGCTTGGCGGGTAGGGGGACCGGGTCCCGGTGTTACACGCGCGCGCGCGTGGACCCGTGAGCCTGCCTCCAGCCGTAGCGCCCGGTCGCTTCGCCGCGCCTGCTCGTTTTACAGACGCCTTACGCGTTCTGGCAGGAATAGGGCGATCATGTGTCTATGAACCGGCGTCGCTTCCTGTTTCTCGCAGTCGCGCTCGTCGCGGTGAACACCTTCTTCTGGCTCGCAGCGGGTGGTTTCGCGCTGCCGGGGGCGCTCATCAATCAGCTCTTCGGCCCGCGCATGATCCGCTCCGAGGTGCTCGTCCTCGCGCCGGACGGCACGACCCAGGACTACCGGATCGACCGCGGCGTGGTCCTCGCGGTCACGCCCGCGCTGATCACGCTTCGCGAGGCGAACGGCGATGTCGTGCCGATCCAGGTGGATCCGAACGCCCAGGTGCAGGGCGCCGGCCGCCTGAGCAGCGTTTCGCGTCTGCGGCGAAACCTGCGCGTCGTGGTCTACCGGCTGGCGAACGCGCCCGCAAACCTCGTGCAGGTCGAGGGCGTCGGACCCTGAATAGGTAGGCCATGACCGCGACGGCGACCGGGGGCGTCCTGCTGCTCGTCGAAGACGACGAAGCGATCGGCCGTCTCATAAAGGCGTATCTCGAGCAGCAGGACGGCTGGCGCGTGCTCTGGCTGCGCACCGGCGAGGAGGCCGTCGCCGAGCTGCGCCGCCATCCGGTGCGGCTCGTCGTGCTCGACATCGGGTTGCCCGGCATCGACGGCTTCGAGGTCTGCCGCCAGATGCGCGCCCACTCGAAGGTGCCGATCCTGATGCTGACCGCGCGTGACGAGGAGCCGGACCGCGTCGCCGGACTCGAGCTCGGTGCGGACGACTACGTCGCGAAGCCGTTCTCGCCGCGCGAGCTCGCCGCCCGGATCAAGGCGATCCTGCGCCGCGCCGAGCAGCGCAACGAGGACGACGTGCTGGCGGCGCGCGAGATCGTCGTCCGCCGCGACTCGCACGACGTCACCGTCGCCGGCGCTGCAATCGACCTCACCGGCAAGGAGTTCGACCTCCTCGCCTGCTTCCTCGAGCATCCGGGGATCGTGCTCTCGCGCGAGAAGCTGCTCGATCTCGTCTGGGGGATCACCTATCCCGGCGGCACGCGCACCGTCGACGTCCACGTCGCGCAGCTGCGGCGGAAGCTCGGCGACCCGGAGGCGATTCGCACCGTGCGCGGCGCCGGGTACAAGCTCATGGCGGCGTGAGACCGAGACCGAGCCTCCGCTCGAGGCTGTTCCAGACGATCGGGCTGATCGTGGTGCTGTGCGTCGGGCTCACGCTCGGGCTCGGCCTTCTGCTCACTCGCCGTGCGGTCGACGAGGCGACGTTGCAGGACGTCGTACACCAGGCCGCGCTGATCGCGGCGCGGGAGCGTGTCGCCGTCTCATCGTTCACCGACCTGCAGCCCGTGCTGCCCGAGTTCACGAAACAGCACGAGACCTACAAGCTCGACGCATCGTTCCTGCCGGTACCCGCCCGCGAACGGCTGGCGCGGAACCTCCCCGCCGACGGGTCGGTGACGGTCGACGGCCGGTCGTACTTCTTCGCCGCCCAGCCGGTGCAACGGCAGGTCTTCGTCCTCCTGCGCCCGAAGAGCGTGACGAAGTCGCAGTGGTCGCCGTTCGTGTACAGCCTGCTGATCGCGGCGCTCGCCGGCGCCGCGCTCGCGGGCGCCGCGGCGCTCGTCCTCGCGCGCCGGATCGTGCGGCCGGTGCACCGCGTCGCCGAGGCGAGCCGCAGCCTCGCGCGGGGCACGCATCCCGAGCCGGTGCCGGTCGACGGCCCGGCCGAGCTCGCCACGCTTGCGCTCGCGTTCAACGATCTCGCCGAGCAGCTCGCCCGCGCCCGCGAGGCGGAGCGCTCCTTCCTGCTCTCGGTCAGCCACGAGCTGAAGACGCCGCTGACCGCCATCCGCGGCTATGCCGAGGCGATGCAGGACGGCGCACTCGACCCGCAGGAGGCCGCCGCCACGGTTGCCGTCGAGGCCGCGCGGCTCGAGCGGCTCGTGCGGGACCTGCTCGACCTCGCGCGCATGAACCGGACCGACTTCAGCGTCCACAACAGCGAGATCGACCTTGCAGAGGTCGCCGACGACGCCGTCCGCCGCTACCAGCAGCAGGCCGACGGCTTCGGCGTCTCGCTCGTCGCCGTCTCCGACGGCCCTGCGCCGGCCGTGGCCGACGCCGACCGCGTGCTCCAGGTCGTCTCGAACCTCGTCGAGAACGCGCTGCGCATGACGCCGCGCGGCGGCGAGGTCCGCATCGTGACGGCGCCGGGCGTGCTGCGCATCGAGGACACGGGCCCCGGCCTCCAGCCGGACGAGCGCGAGCACGCCTTCGAGCGCTTCTACCTCCACGAGCGCTACGGCCGGGAGCGCACGGTCGGCACCGGCCTCGGGCTCGCGATCGTCAAGGAGCTGACCGAGGCGATGGGCGGGACGGTCGAAGTGTCGAGCGACCCCGGCCGGCTGACCGCGTTCACGGTGCGGCTCACGGTTCCGGTGGGCGAGCCCGTCCGCGTAACCTAGACACGTGGTTTCCCTCGACGACGTCGAGCGCGCCCGGCAGACGATCGCCGGGCGCGTTCACCGAACGCCGCTGCTTCGCTCGGGCACGCTCTCGGAGCAGCTCAGGATCGACGCCCGCTTCAAGGCCGAGCTCTTCCAGCGCACCGGCTCGTTCAAGGTTCGCGGCGCGCTGACGAGACTCGCGCAGCTCGGCGACGACGAGAAGCAGCGCGGCGTGATCTCGATCTCGGCCGGCAACCACGCGCAGGCCGTCGCCTGGGCTGCGCGCGAGGCCGGAGTCGACGCGCTGATCGTGATGTGGCAGGGCGCGGACGAGCTCAAGGTCGCGGCGACGCGGGGCTACGGCGCCGCGGTCGACCAGGAAGCGACGGATCCGGCGTCCGCCTTCGCGCGCCTCGATGAGCTGATCGAGCAGACCGGCCGCGTCCTCGTCCATCCGTTCAACGACCCGGCCGTGCTCGCCGGCCAGGGGACGGTGGCGCTCGAGGTCCTCGAAGACGCACCGGAGCCGGACGTCGTGCTCGTCCCGGTCGGCGGCGGCGGCCTCGTCTCCGGCATCGCCGTCGCGCTGAAGGCCAAGCGGCCGGGCGTGCGCGTGATCGCGGTCGAGCCGGAGCTCTCGCCGGCGCTGCATGACGGGCTGGCGGCGGCAGCGTCCGTCCCGGTCGTCCCTCGCAGCGCCGCCGACGCGCTGAACGCGCCGTTCGCGGGCGCGAACTGCGTCGAGATCTGCCGCGAGCTCGGCGTCGAGTCGGTGCTCGTCAGCGAGGAGGATCTCGTCGACGCCTTTCGCTGGCTCTACGCGCGCATGAAGCTCGCCTGCGAGCTCGGCGCCGCCGCCTCGACCGCCGCCCTGCTCTCGGGGAAGGTCGCCGTCGAGCCCGGTCAGACGGTCGTGGCCGTGGTCTCCGGCGGCAACGTGGCTCCGCGACAGGCCGCTGCTATCCTGGCCAAACCATGAAGGCAGCCATCCATCCCGAGTATGTCCTGGCGACGGTGACGTGTTCCTGCGGAAACACGTTCCAGACGCGCTCGACGAAGCCCGTGCTTCACGTCGAGATCTGCTCGGAGTGCCATCCGTTTTACACAGGCAAGCAGAAGCTCGTGGACACGGGCGGCCGGGTGGAGCGCTTCCAGCGCCGGCTCGAGCGCGCTGAGCGCGCGAAGCGCTCGCGCTAGGGTCGCCGTGCCGACCGTCGGCGGACAGGCCGTCCTCGAGGGCGTAATGATGCGCGGCCCCGGGAACTGGGCCGTCGCCGTTCGCACGCCGAGCGGCTCGATCGCGCACGTCTCGCGGCCGATCGACTCCGCGATGGCACACCACTGGGTGCTGCGGCTGCCGGTCGTGCGCGGCGTGATGGCGCTGGGCGAGTCGCTGGCGATCGGCTTCCGCGCGCTCGCGATCTCTGCGAACTACGCCGCGCAAGAGGAGGGCGCCGACGGCGAGGAGGTGGAGACCGAGCTGTCGCGCGGCGCGCTCATCTTCGCGTTTGCGGTCGCCATCGGCTTCGCGGTGATGCTCTTCAAGGTCACGCCGGCGCTCATCACCGATTGGCTGCCGATCAGGAGCACCGGCTGGTTCGTGATCGTCGAAGGGCTGATCCGGGTGACGATCTTCGTGCTCTACCTCTCGATCATCTCCCTGCTGCCGGACCTGCGCCGCGTGTTCCAGTATCACGCCGCCGAGCACAAGGCGATCAACGCGTACGAGGCGGGCGAGGAGCTCGAGCCCGAGATCGTGCAGCGGTACTCGCTCATCCATCCGCGCTGCGGCACCGCGTTCCTGCTCTGGGTGATGGTGATCGCCGTGTTCGTGTTCGCGTTTTTCGGCCGTCCCGCCTGGTACTGGCTCGTCGCGACGCGGATCCTGCTGCTGCCGCTCATCGCCGGCCTCGCCTATGAGCTGATCCGTTTCGCCAGCCGTCATCAGGGCAACCGCGTCGTGATGACGATCCTCGCGCCGGGCTTGTGGCTGCAGCGGCTGACGACGCGCGAGCCGTCGCTCGACCAGCTCGAAGTATCAATTCGTGCCCTGCAAGAGGTGCTCGCGCAAGAGGAGTCGCGCTCGTCGGACAGTCGCATCGAAGTAATGGCGTAGGCGCAGGGCCGTACATCCGCAACCAGGTTGCCGGAGGCAACCTGGTTGCAGCCGTCCGAACCGTATGTTTCCGACGACCAACTCGACCTAAGGGGGAACGACGATGGCGACCGAGCGGCGTGCTGACGTGACCTGGAAGGGCAGCCTGCTGGAGGGCAGTGGGACGATCACCGCGACCACGAGCGGCGCGATCGGCGAGCAGCCGGTGAGCTGGCCGGCCCGCTCGGAGGACGCGACCGGCGGCAAGACGAGCCCGGAGGAGCTGATCGCCGCCGCGCACGCCGCCTGCTTCTCGATGGCGCTCTCGGCCGGCCTCGCCAAGGCGGGAACCCCTCCCGAGGAGCTCGAGACCTCGGCGACCGTCACGTTTCAGCCGGGCGAGGGGATCACGAAGATCGCCCTCACCGTCGAGGGACACGTCCCCGGTCTCGACGCGGCCGCGTTCGCGGAGGCGGCTCAGGGTGCGAAGGAGAACTGCCCGGTCTCGAAGGCCCTGGCGGCCGTGCCCGAGATCACGCTGGACGCGCGGCTTGCCTGAGCGCTCGAACCAGCCGTTCCACTGGTCCCGGCCGCCGACGTCGTAGTTGAAGAGCCGGACTGCGTAGCTGACACGAAGCCGGTCGCACCGAACGAGTCGGGCAGAAGCGACGAGCCGCGGATCGTCGCAAGTGCGAGATGACGAGCGAGCGGATCGTCTCGTCGTTCACGAGCCCGCCGGCGTTTCGGATCACGTGAGCGTCGCGTGAACTCTCGAAGCTATAGAAAGTAAAGTGCCCTGCGCAAGCGGCTACCCTTCGAGCGTGCCCGCCGGCTTCGACAAGATGATCGAGGACCTCGAGCGCTCCTACACCGAGACGCAGGAGCGCATGTCCGAGCCGTCCGTCTACAACGACCGCCGCGAGGCGGCCGAGGTCGGTCGGAAGCTGAAGGAGCTCGAGGTCCCCTACAAGCTCGCGCAGGCGTGGCAGGCGTCGCGGGCCGATCTCGAGGCGGCGCGCGCGGACGAGGATCTGACCGAGCTCGTGCCCGAGCTCGAGGAGCGCACGGCCGAGCTCGAGGAGCAGCTGCGGCTCGCGCTCGTGCCGAACGACCCGGCCGACCACAAGGACGTCATCCTCGAGGTCCGGCAGGGCGTCGGCGGCGATGAGGCGGCGCTCTGGGCCGGTGAGATCTACCGGATGCTGATGCGCTACGCGGAGCGGCGCGGCTTCAAGGTGGAGGAGCTCAGCTCGAGCCCGAGCGACGGCGGCGGCTTCAAGGAGGCGACGTTCGCCGTGAAGGGCGACGGCGCCTACGGCGTCTTCAAGTGGGAGGGAGGCACTCACCGCGTGCAGCGCGTCCCCGAAACGGAGAGCCAGGGCCGCATCCACACCTCGACGGCGACGGTGGCCGTGATGCCCGAGGCCGAGGAGGTCGAGGTGAACATCGACCCGAACGACCTCAAGATCGACGTCTACCGGTCGACGGGTCCCGGTGGGCAGTCCGTGAACACGACCGACTCCGCCGTCCGGATCACGCACGTGCCGACGGGGGTCGTCGTCTCGATGCAGGACGAGAAGTCGCAGCTTCAGAACAAGGAGAAGGCAATGCGCGTTCTGCGCGCGCGCCTCTACGATCGCGAGCTCGAGAAGCAGCGCGCGAAGCTCGATGCGACGCGCCGCTCGCAGATCGGGACCGGCGAGCGCGCGGAGAAGATCCGCACGTACAACTTCCCGGAGAACCGGCTCACCGACCACCGGATCAAGCTGACGACGCACCAGCTCGACCGGATCCTCCAGGGCGAGCTCGACGAGTTCACCGAGGCGCTGACGGCCGAGGACCGGCGCCTCGCCCTGGCCGGCTGAATGACCGCGCGCGAGGCGCTGGCCGAGGCGGAGCGGCGGCTCGCCGTCGCAGGCGTGGAGACGCCGCGCGTCGACGCCGAGCTGCTCGTTGCACACGCGCTCGGCGTCAGCCGCACGCGCCTGCACGCCGACCTCGACGCCGAGGTCGAAGGGCTCGAGCCACTCCTTGTACGCCGCGAGAGCCGTGAACCCCTTGCGTACGTGCTCGGAGAGTGGGGCTTCCGCCGGTTGACTTTGAAGACCGATGCGCGCGCGCTGGTGCCGCGGCCCGAGACGGAGATCGTCGTCGAGCGTGCGCTGGCGCTGCTCGCCGGCAGCGACGTTCCTCGCGTGCTCGACATCGGCGTCGGCTCCGGAGCGATCGCGCTCGCGTTGAAGGACGAGCGCCCCGACGCCCGCGTCACCGGCGTCGACGTCTCGACGGAGGCGCTCGCGCTTGCGCGCGAGAACGCAGAGCGGCTCGGCCTCGAGGTCGAGCTCCGCGCAGGCGGCGTCGAAGCGGCCGGCGAAGGCTGGGATCTCGTCGTCTCGAACCCTCCCTACGTCGACTCGCTCGCGGGCCTGCAGCGGGAGTTGAGCCATGAGCCGGAGCAGGCGTTGCTGGGAACCGGCTTCCACGTGCGCATCGCCCGTGCCGCACGGACGCGCTTCCTCGTGCTCGAGGTCGGCGACGGGCAGGCCGGCGAGGTCGCGGCGGCGCTGGAGGCGGCCTCCTACCGCGACGTTCGGATCACGCGCGACCTGGCCGGCGTCGAGCGCGTCGTGGAGGGGTGTCGATGAGCGACTGCGGAGACCTCCAGGCCGCCGTTGCCGCGATCCGCGCCGGCCGGCTGGTGATCCTGCCGACAGACACCGTGTACGGGCTGTGCGCCACGCCCTACCACTCGGAGCCGGCTGAGCGCCTCTACCGGCTCAAGGGCCGCGATCCGCTCCAACCGTCGGCGCTGGTCGCCGCCGATCTCGACATGTTGTTCGAGTGCGTGCCCGAGCTGCGCGGCCGCGCTGGTGTGATCGCGCGCGCGCTCCTGCCGGGGCCGTACACGCTCGTGCTGCCGAACCCGGCGCGGCGCTATCCCTGGCTGACCGGGCCGAACCGCCATGCCATCGGCGTGCGCGTCCCGGTGCTGCCCGAGCCGGCCGCGCAGGTGCTCGCGGAGGTGGGGGCCGTGGTCGCAACGAGCGCGAACGCTCCCGGCGGGCCCGATCCGGCCCGGCTCGAGGACGTCCCGGAGGAGTTTCGCGCTCAGGCGGCCGCCGTCGTCGACGGCGGCCCGCTGCCGGGGATCCCGTCCACGGTGATCGATTTCACCGGACGGGAGCCACGCGTCGTGCGCGAGGGCGCCGCGGCGGCGGCCGACGCCATCAACCGCGTCAGCGCCGCGCTCGCGTAGCATCAGCTGCGTCCGGGAGAGGAGAACGCCGTGTCCGTCGCGCAGCAGCAGACCTTCGAGCACCTCACGACCGCAGGACTCGCCGACGTCGACCCCGACGTCGCTGTCCTGCTCGGCGAGGAGCTCGAGCGCCAGCGCGGCCAGATCGAGCTGATCGCGTCCGAGAACTTCACCTGGCCGTCAGTGCTCGAGGCGGTCGGGTCGGTGCCGACGAACAAGTACGCCGAGGGATATCCGGGCAAGCGCTACTACGGGGGCTGCGAGGTCGTCGACGAGATCGAGCGGCTCGCCATCGGGCGGGCGAAGGAGCTCTTCGGCGCCGAGCACGCGAACGTGCAGCCACACGCGGGCGCGCAGACGAACATGGCGGTCTACATGGCCGTGCTGCAACCGGGGGACACGATCCTCTCCCTGCGGCTCGACCATGGCGGCCATCTCACGCATGGGTTGAAGGTGAACTTCAGCGGCCGCCTCTACACGATCGCCGGCTACGGGGTCTCGCGCGAGACGATGACCGTCGACTACGCCGAGGTGCTGCGGCTGGCGAAGGAGTCCCGCCCGAAGTTGATCGTGTGCGGCGGCTCCGCGTATCCGCGCACGGTCGAGACCGACAAGTTCCGTGCGATCGCCGACGAGGTCGGCGCGCTACTCCTCTGCGACATGGCGCACTTCGCCGGGCTCGTCGCGGCGGGGCTGCATCCCAACCCTGTCGAGCATTGCGACTTCGTCACGTCGACGACGCACAAGACGCTCGCCGGCCCGCGCAGCGGCTTCATCCTCTGTCGCGAGGAGCATGCGCAAGCGGTCGACCGCGCCGTTTTCCCCGGCATGCAGGGAGGCCCGCTCGAGCACACGATCGCGGCGAAGGCGACATGCTTCAAGATCGCGATGACGGACGCGTTCCGGCAGTACCAGCAGCAGGTCCGCGCGAACGCGGACGTCCTGGCCGAGACGCTGCAGGAGGGAGGACTCGAGATCCTCACCGGCGGCACCGACACGCACCTGATGCAGGTCGACCTGCGCAACTCGGAGTGGACGGGCAAGGACGCGGAGGAGCGGCTGCACGAGGTGCGGATCACGGTCAACCGCAACACCGTTCCCTTCGACGAGCGCCCGCCGACCGTCGCCTCCGGCATTCGCATCGGCACGCCGGCGATGACGATGCGCGGCTTTGATGAGGACGACTTCCGCGAGACGGGCCGGATCGTCTGCGCGGCGCTGACGGAGTCGCCCGATCTCGCCGCGCTCCAGGCTCGTGCCGACGCCCTCTGCGCGACGCACCCGCTGTACCCCGGTTTCCGCGGCTACACGAGCTACATCGCATGAGCTCTCGAGTCGAGACACGCCGCCTCACCGTCGTCGAGCATCCGCTCGTCCAGCACAAGCTCAGCTACCTGCGCGACAAGGACACGCCGACCGTCCACTTCCGCAAGCTCGTCAACGAGGTGACGCTGCTCCTCACGTACGAGGCGACGAAGGACTTCGAGACCGAGCCGCACGAGATCGAGACGCCGCTCGAGCCGATGACGGCGCAGCGGATCCACGGGAAGAAGGTCGCCGTCTGCCCGGTGCTCCGCGCCGGGGTCGGCATGCTCGACGGCGTGCTCTCGCTCGTCTCGAGCGCCCGGGTCGGCTTCATCGGCATGTACCGCGACGAAGAGACGCTCGAGCCGGTGCAGTACTACATGAAGCTGCCCGCCGACCTGGAGGAGCGCGACGCGATCGTGCTCGACCCGATGCTCGCGACCGGCCATTCGAGCAGCGCCGCGATCGACGCCGTGAAGGAAGCTGGGGCGCACTCGGTGACGCTCGTCTGCATCGTCGCGGCGCCGGAAGGGATCGAGTGCGTGCACGAGCGCCATCCCGACGTCCACATCGTCTGCGCGGCCGTCGACCGGGGCCTGAACGAGCGCGGTTACATCATGCCCGGGCTCGGCGACGCAGGCGACCGGCTCTACGGCACGAAGTAACGTGGGGTCATGAGCGTCGCTCGCCTGCGGCTCGCTCCCGTGGGGGAAACCGTGTTTCCCCCGCGAGCCCCCTTCTTCGCAGGGTGTGCGGGGGAACCTCCCGGTTCCCCCGCAAGAACCTCGACCCTTCCCCACGCTCATTGGCTAAAGGTCGCCCAATGAGCGTCGTCGCGATCGCGCGAGACGTCGGCGTCACGCACCACAACGTCCTCCACGTCCTCGGCGCGCACCTGCAGGTGGTGTGGGGCGCGCTCGTCGCGTTCGTCGTCGTCGTGCTCCTGACGCCGGCGGTCGGCGGCATGGCGCGGATGCTCGGCGCCGTCGACGCCCCGGGCGGCCGGCGCCTCAACCGGCGGCCGATCCCGCGCCTGGGCGGGCTCGCGCTCTTCCTCGGCATCTTCGTGCCGGCGCTCGCGTTCCTGCACCTCGGGCGCGAGACGCGCGGCCTGCTGCTGGGCGCCGCCGTTGCGGTGACGGTCGGCGCGATCGACGACTTCCGCGGGCTGCGCTGGTTCGAGAAGCTCGGCGGCCAGATTGTCGCGGCCGCGATCCCGACCGGCTTCGGCGTCTGGGTCGACCGCTTCACCTTGCCGTTCATCGGCATCCACACGCTGCCGGCCTGGCTGGGCGTGCCGCTGACCGTGGTCTGGATCGTGGCGATCATGAACATGGTCAACCTCCTCGACGGCATGGACGGCCTCGCGGCGGGTGTCGCCGCGATCGCCGGCGTCACGTTCGCGGTGATCGCGCTCTCGCTCGCAAAGCCGGACGCGGCGATCCTGTCGGCGATCGTGTTCGGCGCCTGCGTCGGCTTCCTCCGCCACAACTTCTATCCGGCGCGGATCTTCATGGGCGACTCCGGCGCGCTGCTGCTCGGCTTCGTGCTTGCCGCCGTGGCGGTCCAGGGCCTGCTCAAGACGGCGGCGACCGTCGCCCTGTTCTTCCCGCTGCTCGTGCTCGCCGTGCCGATCGTCGACACGACGTTCGTCGTCGCCCGGCGTCTCAAGCACGGCCAGCGGGTGTTCGAGGGCGACCAGGCGCACCTCCATCACCGCTTCCTGCGGCGCGGCTTCTCGCAGCCGCGCGCGGCGCTCACGATCTGGGCGTGGTGCCTCTCCCTTGCGGCCGCCGCGCTCGCGACGCGCTTCCTGCCGGTCCACGCGCACGGCGTCTGGCACCTCTGGCCGCTGCTCGGGGCCGCCGCGACCGGGCTCGTCGCGCTCGGCATCTCGGTCTACGTCGTCTACGTGCTCGAGATCGTGAAGGTGGCGAACCCGTACCACCGGCGTCGTGAGGAGGAGCTGCGCCGGAGCGCCTGACGCTGGACCGGCGCTACGGGACGGCGGATCCATGCACGAACTCGCGCCGAAACCGCATCGTGACGCCCCTTGAATGTGTCACAAAGCACGCAGGTGACTCTGGTATTCTCGCCCGCGCATGCCGGCCGCCTCCCGCTCGTCCTTCCACCCCGCCGAGGCGGGCGCGGTCCTGGCCGGCACGCTCGGCGCCTGCGCAGGCGGCGGCGCGCTCGTGGGCTGGGCGGCCGGGAACGCCGGCTACGGCGTGCTCGGCGGCGTCTGCGTCGGCCTGCCGGCCGGCGTCTTCGCCGTCTACCGGCGCTTCAAGGGCTACTTCTCGTGATGGCGGGTGTCTTCTCGACGCCCCGGCCCGCCCCGGGCCGGCGTGCCCCCATGCTCGCGGGCGCCGGTGTGATCGTGGTCGGCCTGCCGGTCTTCCTCGTCGGCGGCTTTCCCATCGGGGGCTGGGCGCTCGGCGCGGTGCTGTGGGCTGCGGGCGAGGCGCTCGGGCTCTGGCTTGCAAAGCTCCCCACCGGCGCCGACCATCTCCGCAGCTCCGGCGTCGTCGGCGTTGCGATGGCGTTCCGCGGCATCGGCGCGATGGTCGTCCTGCTCGCGGTGACGGTGGCGAACAAGCCGCTCGGCATCTCGGCCGTCGTGCTCTACGCGCTTGCCTATACGCTTTCGCTAGGCATCTCGCTCGTCGAGTACTTCGGAGGTCCGCAGCAGTGAAGCGCCTGACCCTCCTGCTCGGCACCCTCGCCCTCGTCGCCGCTCCGCCGGCCGGGGCGGGAACCTTCAATCCCGCGAACGAGTTCGAGCTGAAGCAGTGGGTCTCGATCCACCTCGGCCCGCTCGACATGTCGATCAACAAGGCCGTCGTCTATCTCGCGATCAGCGCCCTGCTGACGATCCTGCTCGGGATCTTCCTCATGCGCAGCCGGCTCGCGCTGCTGCCAGGCAAGCGGCAGACCGTCGGCGAGGCCGTCTACGAGCTCGCGCAGACGCAGATTGCGGAGCAAGGCCTGCCGGCGAAGGCGATCGGCACCTGGTTCCCGTACGTCGCGTCGCTCTTCCTCTTCATCTGGACGATGAACATCCTGGGCTTCATCCCGCTCCCGCTCACGGGCGACAGGTGGCACGGCGTGCCCACGTGGGGCATCTACGCGGTCACCTCGCAGCTCTCCGTGACGCTCGTGCTCGCCATCTTCAGCGTGCTGTTCACCCACGTGGAGGGGATCCGGTGGAACGGTCTGAGGTACTTCAGGAGCTTCGTCCCGGCCGGCGTTCCCAAGGCAATGATCGGGCCGATGGCCGTGCTGGAGACGATCTCGCACGTCTTCCGCGTGATCAGCCTCAGCGTCCGGCTCTACGCGAACATGGTCGCCGGGCACATGCTGATCCTCGTCTCGATCGGGCTCATCTTCATCCTCACCGGCATCACGTTCTACATTGCAGTCCCGTTCTTCTTCGTCCTCGGGCTCCTGTTCTACGCGTTCGAGCTCGTCATCGTCGTGACCATCCAGGCGTTCATCTTCGCTGCCCTGACCGCCATCTACATCGGCTCGGCGATCGAGCCGGCGCACTAAGGCGTTGCTTGCAATGCCGACCATAAAAGGTCGCGCGGGCTTTGCCGGCGCGACCGACTAAAAGGAGGAGGTTCGTGCTTCACCTATTGATTGCATCAGGTGACGTCGTCAAGGCCGGCAAGGCGCTCGGCTTCGGCCTCGGCATGGGACTCGGGTCGCTCGGTGCCGGCATCGGCATCGGCACCGTGTTCGCGTCGATGATCCAGTCGGTCGCCCGCCAGCCGGAGCTGCGCGGCGAGCTGCAGGGGATCATGTGGCTCGGCTTCGCGCTCACGGAGGCCGTCGTGTTCTACGGCCTCGTGGGTGGGTTCCTCGGCTTCGTGCTCGTCTCCGGATGAGCCAGATAGCTCCCGTGCTCGGGGCGTCTAGCCCGCTCACGAAGATCATCCCGGGTCTGATGATCTGGACGATCGTCTTCTTCGTGATCGTCTTCTTTGCGCTGAAGTACTTCGCGTTCGCACGGATTCAGGCGCTGATCGACGAGCGGCGCGAGCAGATCAGACGTGCGATCGAGGAGGCCGACAGGGCGCGCGAGGAGTCTCGGCGGTTGCTCGAGGAACATCGGAAGCTGGTCGGCGAGGCGCGCGGCGAGGCGGAGCAAATCCTTGCCGAGGCCAGGCGCACGCGCGAGTCGATGGAGCTGCGCATGCGCGAGGAGACGGAGCAGGAGCGTGTGCGGCGGCTCGAGGAGACGCGGAAGGAGATTGCCGCGGAGACCGCTCGGGCGCTCGTGCAGATCCGCGCCGAGGTCGCCGAGCTCACGCTCGAGGCCGCGTCGCGCGTCGTCGGCCGCGTGCTCGACGCGGAGCGCGATCGCGAGCTCATCTCCGAGGCGGTCGGCTCGCTCGACTTCTCGCGCCTGGAGGAGCGGGTCTAGGTCGATGGCGGTCGCGCACCGCATCTACGCCGAGGCGCTGTTCGAGGCGGCGGAGGAATCCGGCCGGCTCGCGCAGGTGCATGAGGCGCTGGTCGACTTCGCCGCTGCGATCGAGCAGACGCCGGAGCTCCGCTCCGTGCTGCGCAACCCGCAGCTCGAGTCGGCGGCGAAGGCGCGCATCCTCGCCGATCTCGCCGGCGACGAAGAGCCGCTGTTCAAGAACTTCCTCCTCCTCACGGCCGAGAAGGGTCGTGCGGGCGAGCTCGAGGAAATCGCGCGCGAGTTCGAGCGGCTGATGGCACGTGCGGAACAGCGCCTGGCGGTCGAGCTGACGACGGCGCGCGAGCTGACGGACGAGGAGGCACGGGCGATCGTCGCGCAGATCGAACAAGCGGCCGGACGCAAGGTCGAGGCGTCGCGCGGCGTCGACCCGAGCCTCGTCGGCGGGATCGTGCTCCAGGCGGGCTCGTATCGCGTGGACGCGAGCGTGCGCGGGAGATTGGAACGACTCAGACAGGAACTCGCGAAGAGCTAGGAGAGACACTTGAAGCTGCGCCCCGAAGAGATCACGTCGATCCTCAGACAGCGGATCGAGCAGTACGACGTCGAGACCGACCTCGCCGAGGTCGGCACCGTCCTCCAGCTCGGCGACGGTATCGCCCGCATCTACGGCCTCGAGAACGCCGTCGCGATGGAGATGCTCGAGCTCGAGCACGGCGTCGTCGGGCTCGCGTTCAACCTCGAAGAGGATGATGTCGGCGCGGCGCTCTTCGGCGAGTGGGAGCTCGTTTCGGAGGGCGAGCCCGTACGCCGCACCGGCCACGTGGCCAGCGTCCCCGTCGGCGAGGGGCTGCTCGGCCGCGTCGTCGACCCGCTCGGCAACCCGCTCGACGGGCGCGGCCCGATCGAGTCGGACGAGCGCCGGCCGCTCGAGTTCAAGGCGCCGGGCGTCGTCGCACGGCAGCCGGTGAAGGAGCCGCTGGCGACCGGGATCAAGGCGATCGACTCGATGACGAACATCGGCCGCGGCCAGCGCGAGCTGATCATCGGCGATCGCTCCACCGGCAAGACGGCGATCCTGGTCGACACGATCCTCAACCAGCGCGACACCGACGTGCACTGCATCTACGTCGCGATCGGCCAGAAGGCCTCGACGGTCGTCCAGGTCTACGAGCGGCTGCGCGATGCCGGCGCCATGGAGTACACGACAATCGTCACCGCGGCCGCGAACGAGGCGGCGCCGATCAAGTGGATGGCGCCGTTTGCAGGCTGCGCGATGGGCGAGTACTTCCTCTTCAACGGCAAGCACGCGCTCGTCATGTACGACGACCTCTCGAAGCACGCGGATGCGTACCGGCAGCTTTCGCTGCTGCTCCGCCGCCCGCCGGGCCGCGAGGCGTTCCCCGGCGATGTCTTCTATCTGCACTCGCGGCTGCTCGAGCGCGCGTGCAAGCTGAACGAAGAGAACGGCGGCGGCTCGCTCACCGCGCTGCCGGTGATCGAGACGCAGGCCGGCGACATCGCCGCCTACATCCCGACGAACGTCATCTCGATCACGGACGGCCAGATCTTCCTCAACTCCGAGCTGTTCTACTCGGGCGTCCGCCCGGCCGTGAACGTCGGCACGTCGGTGTCGCGCGTCGGCGGCTCGGCGCAGACGAAGGCGATGCGGAAGGTCGCCGGCCGCCTGCGCCTCGACCTGGCGCAGTACCGCGAGCTGGAAGCGTTTGCGCAGTTCGGCTCGGAGCTCGACAGCGCGACACAGCAGGCGCTGACGCGCGGCGAGAAGATGGTCGCCTCGCTCAACCAGCCGCAGTACCAGCCGTGGCCGATCGAGGAACAGGTGGTCTCGCTCTACGCCGGCGTCAACGGCCACCTCGACGACATCCCGACCCCGCAGGTGCAGCAGTTCCAGGATGAGCTGCGCGAGCACCTGCGCACCGAAGTCTCGATCTACAAGCAGATCAAGGAGACGGGTGAGCTTCCGGACGAGCTCGCACAGAGGCTCGACGCGGAGATCGAGAAGTTCAAGCACTCCTTCAACGTTCGGGACGAGAGCTCGCTCGTCTAGGTCCGAATGGCGTCGCTCCAGGACATCCGCCGGCGGATCGCCTCCGTCCGGAACACGCGCAAGATCACGAAAGCGCTGGAGCTCGTCGCCGGCGCGCGGCTGCGTCGTGCACAGACGCGGATCGAGGAGATGCGGCCCTACGCCGACCGGATGCAGGAGCTGATGATCGGCACAGCGCGCGAAGCGGCGTCGTTCCGGAACCTCGCGCTCATGCAGCGGCGCGACGTGCACCGGATCGCGGTGCTCATCATCACGGGCGACCGCGGCCTCGCCGGGCCGTTCAACAGCCAGGTGCTGCGCCGTGCCTTCGAGTTCGAGCGCACCGAGCGCGCGGACGGGCACGACGTCGCCTGGCTCGTGACGGGGCGCAAGGGGGCGTCGACGCTGCGCTTCCGGCGCTACGAGCTCTCGGCACAGTGGGCAGGCTTCGCGGACAAGCCGACGTACGCCGACGCACAGGCGGTCGCGCACAAGCTCGCGGAGATGTACACGGCGGAGGAGGTCGACCGGGTCGTCCTCATCTTCAACCGCTACGTCTCGCCGCTCGTGCAGCGTGTGACGACGACCGACCTCCTGCCGATCCCGGAGCACGTCCTCGGCGCCGAAGAGCGGGGAGAGACGGAAACGCGGGCGCTCCGCGGCGACTTCATCTACGAGCCGGAGCCGGAGGAGATCCTGCAGCGCCTGCTGCCGGTGTACGTCGATACGGAGATCTACCGCGCGCTGCTGGAGTCCGCGGCCTCGTTTCTGGCCGCGCAGATGACGGCGATGCGCAACGCGTCGAAGAACGCCGCCGAGCTGATCGACGACCTGACGCTCGCGATGAACCGCGCGCGCCAGTCAGAGATCACGCAGGAAATCCTCGAGGTGGTCGCAGGGGCCGATGCCCTCTCGGGGTAGTTCGCCGCATCTGCAACCAGGTTGCGGAACGCAACCTGGTTGCAGCCGTAAAACGCCCTAACTCAGACGCACGTTTGCCGTCATAAGAGATGTGGGAGCCGTCCAGTCGGTCGAGTGTGAGCGTGCCCGTGTCTGGGTTTCACTCGGGCTCGACAGTGAGTTGTCAGACGTCGAAGGAGCGCTGCTGCGCGCGCACGTCGGGCGTTGCGCGGTCTGCGCTGATTTCGCGCGCGACGTGGGCGGGCTGACGCAGGAGATCCGCACCGCGTGGCCGCAACGGCCCGCCGTGATGCGCGTGTCGTCGCACCGCCGCAGAGTCGCGACGCGCCGTCTCCAGCTCGGCGCCGCCGCCGCCGCCGTGGTCGCGATCGCGGCCGGCTTCGGCAGCCTGGCCGGCTCCCTCACCTCTCCCTCGGCGCCGCCGTCGCACGCCGGCGCCGGCCGCTCCGTCGCGCTGTAAACTCGCTCCCGCTTCGGCAGGCGCTTTTCCGGGGCGCCGCGCTCACGCCCGACCACGCTCCAGGAGACTCATGGCCGACCAGACCAAGAACGGCAGCAACATCGGCAGGATCGTCGAGATCAAGGGCGTCGTGCTCGACGCCGTCTTCCCGGGCAAGCTGCCCGAGATCAACCACGCGCTCCGCATCGAGGCGCCGGCGCCCGACGGCACGGGCACGGTGGCGCTGATCGCGGAGGTGCAGCAGCACCTCGGCGACGACCGCGTCCGCGCGGTGGCCATGGACACGACCGACGGCCTGGCGCGCGGCACCGAGGTGGTCGACACGGGCAAGTCGATCGCCGTTCCCGTCGGCGACCAGACGCTGGGGCGGATCTGGAACGTGATCGGCGACCCGGTCGACGGCAAGGAAGAGGCGAGCGGCGAACGCTGGCCGATCCACCGCGACCCGCCCTCGTTCGGCGAGCTGTCGCCGAAGGTGGAGATCTTCGAGACGGGCATCAAGGTCGTCGACCTGATCGCGCCCTACGTCCGCGGCGGCAAGGTCGGCCTCTTCGGCGGCGCCGGTGTCGGCAAGACGGTGCTGATCCAGGAGCTGATCCACAACGTCGCGCTGCAGCACGGCGGCGTTTCCGTCTTCTGCGGTGTCGGCGAGCGCACGCGCGAGGGCAACGACCTCTACCTGGAGATGCAGGAGTCGGGCGTCATCGACAAGGTGGCGATGGTCTACGGCCAGATGAACGAGCCGCCGGGCGCGCGCCTGCGCGTCGGCCTGTCCGGTCTCACGATGGCGGAGTACTTTCGCGACCAGGGCCAGGACGTGCTCCTGTTCATCGACAACATCTTCCGCTTCGTCCAGGCGGGCTCCGAGGTTTCGGCGCTGCTCGGCCGCATGCCGAGCGCGGTCGGCTACCAGCCGACGCTCGCCACCGAGATGGGCCAGCTACAGGAGCGCATCACTTCGACGCGCACCGGCTCGATCACGTCAGTGCAGGCGATCTACGTGCCGGCCGACGACCTGACCGACCCTGCGCCGGCGAACACGTTCGCGCACCTCGACTCGACGACGGTGCTCTCGCGTGCCATCGTCGAGAAGGGGATCTACCCCGCGGTCGACCCGCTCGACTCGACGTCGCGCGCCCTCCAGCCGGGGATCGTCTCGGACGACCACTACCGCACCGCGACGCGCGTGCAGGAGGTGCTGCAGCGCTATCGCGACCTGCAGGACATCATCGCGATCCTCGGCATCGACGAGCTCTCCGACGAGGACAAGCTGGTCGTTGCCCGCGCGCGCAAGATCGAGCGCTATCTCTCGCAGCCGAACTTCGTCGCCGAGCAGTTCACCGGCACGCCCGGCGAGTACGTGAAGCTCGAGGACACGATTCGCGGCTTTACCGAGATCCTCGACGGCATGCACGACGACCTGCCGGAGCAGGCGTTCTACATGGTCGGTGCCATCGAGCAGGCGGTCGCGCGCGGGAAGGAGCTGCGCGGCGAGGAGTCGGCCGGGCGCGAGGCCGAGCCGGCCGGCGCGACCGCGTAGGAGCACTGATGGCGGACCATCCGCTGTTCTCCGTCTCCGTGGTCACGCCCGAGGGCGCGGCGTTCGAGGGCGATGCCGAGATGCTGATCGTCCCGGGCGCGGCCGGGGAGATCGGCGTGCTCGCGCGTCACGCGCCGCTCGTCGCGATGCTGAAGGCCGGCTCGACGCGCGTCCATCTCGGCGACGGAGAGCTCCGCGAGTTCGCAACCGGCCCCGGCTTCTTCCAGGTGCTCGAGGACCGGGCGATCGCACTCGTCGACGACGCGGTCGCGGCGGGGGAGATCGACGACGCCCGGGCGCAGCAGCAGCTCCAGGAGGCGCAGGCCGAGCTCGAGAAGGTCGAGCGCGGCGAGTCCACCGCCGACCGGTGGCAGCTCGAGCAGCGGATCCGCCACGCGGAGAACCAGCTCCGCGTCTCGGGGCATCAGGGCTGACGCCCTTCGCTCCGTGCTCGCGCTCATCTTCGATCTCGACGGCACGCTCATCGACACCGTGTACGCGCACGTCTTCGCGTGGCAGCGCGCGCTCGACGAGGCGGGCATGCCGATCGACGGCTGGCGGATCCACCGGCGTATCGGCATGAGCGGCGGCCTGTTCGCGCGCGCGGTCGCCCGGGAGGTCGGCCGCGAGCTCACGCCCGCCGAGACGGACAAGATCCAGAGCAGGCACGGGGAGATCTTCCGTGAGCTGCTGCCGGAGCGGCGCCCGCTGCCCGGTGCCGTCGACCTGCTCGCCGATCTCCGCGCGCGCGGCGTCGTGTACGGGATCGCGACGTCGGGCCGGCATCCGGAGATCGACGCGTCGCTCGAGGCGCTCGGTGTGGGCGAGGAAACGGTCGTGATCGAGCGCGGAAACGTTGCGCGCGCCAAACCCGAACCCGATCTCTTTCTCGCCTGCCAGGAAGCGCTCGGGGTTGAGCCGGGCGACTGCTACGTCGTCGGAGACGCGGTCTGGGACCTGCTCGCCGCCCGGCGTGCCCGCATGCTCAGCATCGGGCTTCTGAGCGGCGGCTACGGCGCCGACGAGCTGCTCGCTGCCGGCGCGTACCGCGTCTACCAGGACGTCGCGGAGCTGCGCAGCTCGCTGGACGAATTGGGTCTCTAGTGGACGCGGCCACAAGTACGGTTGTGCGTCTGGCGGCCCGCAAACGCGGCGCATGCCGTTGTCCTCGGTCGGCCGCATACCTGCGGGTATGCGGCCTCCCTGCGTCCTAGGCCTG
>JBEKEH010000022.1:0-30888 GCA_050013935.1 Gaiellaceae bacterium
GTGCGAGGCAAGGACGCAGGGAGCGCTCGTAGCTGAAGCTACGGGCGCGACCGAGGACGCCGCATCGCGCCGCCCAGCGCGGCCAGACGACACAGGGGTCATTCCTGATTCGACCTCTCTTAGCCGCATCAGCCCTGCGGGCGCACGAGCACGAGGCTCTGGAGCAGCCGCTGGAGGTTCTGCACGACCTGCTGGTACGTGTACGGCGGGATCACGTGCTCGCTCACCGTGTAGAGCGAGTGGTTGTAGCGCCAGGCGAGCAGGATGTGCCACTGGTCCGCGTCCTGGTTGACCCGGTACACCGTCGCCGTGATCCCCGGCGCCTTCTTCGTGCCGGCAGGATCGGCGAAGCAGTTGGTGACGCCGTGAATCGTCTTCACTCCTTCGAGCGCGATCGTCTGGCACTTCGGGATCGTCGTCCGGCCGGGATAGCCGCGGAAGTTGACGTGCACGTCGCCGCTGCCGAGGTCGCCGTGCTCGAGGAAGCTCACGAGATAGCTGCGGTCCTTGCCGATCGAGTAGATGTCCTCGTACTGGCCGCCGATCTTCGCGTCGAGCGGGTTCGGCATCCAGCGCGGGCAGTACACCGGGGCCTGGATCTTGTCGGCGAGGTGCTGCCAGCCGGCGAGCCATGCCGCGGGGCACCCGGGCTTCGTGCCGCCGGACGCGCCGGGTGCCAGCGCGGCGAGCGCCAGCGCGGCCAGCGCGGCCGCTGCCGCGACGATCGTCGCCCTCATAGCCGGTTAGCGTAGCGGCCCCGGCGCAAAGCGCCAGGGCCGCAGCTCAGACCTCGGGCGGCGGCCCGCCGACAAGCGGCGAGACCTCGGCGCCCTGGACGATCACCGCGTCGCAGCCCGCGCGCTCGAGCTCGAGCACCTCGGCGCGGGTCGTCAGCGCGAGATCGGCAATCGCGAGCTTCCCTGCCGGCACGGCCGCGAGCAGGTCGAGCACCACCTCGAGCGGCGTTTCGTCCTCCTCCCGCTCCGCCGGAGAGAGCAGGAAGATCTCCGGGTCGACGCGCTCGAGCGCCTCCTCGAGCTCCTCCTCGTCCCGCACCTCGACGGCGCAGTCGAGCCCGAGCTCGAGCGCCTGCCGGTGCAGCCGCTCGAGGCGGCCGTCGTCTTCGTCAAGCGTGTCGAATACGAGCATCACCGCGTCGGCCGAGGACGACGCCTCCTCGAGCGGCGCGTCCGAGCGCCAGAGGATCGGCAGGGAGCTCGCCTCCCGGATCGGCGCGGGGTCGCCGCGCACGACGAGCGCCTCCGCCCGCTGCTGCTCGGCTGCTCGGGCCGAGTCCGGGTCCTCGACCGCCGCGATGACGGAGATTCCGTCCCCCTCGGCGATCGCGTGGCTGAAGCGTTGCGCCATGCCTGAGCCCGTAGCGTATCGAGGCTGGGGCCGCGGCTACTGGCCGATCGGGTGCCAGACCGTCTTCAGCTCGAGGAAGCTCGCGATCTCCCAGGGGCTCTGCACGTCGGCGCGGCCGTGGACGACGCGCTTCACGTTCTCGGCGGCGAGCCGCTCGAGCTCCGGCGTGTCGCCGTCTGCGCCGCAGACGTCGAGCGCGTTCACGTCCATGTGCGAGGCGAGGATCGGGGCCAGCTCCTTGCGGAAGCCGGTGAGCAGGTTGACGACGCCGCCGGGGAGGTCGCTCGTCGCGACCGCCTCGGCGAGCTCGACTGCCGCGAGCGGCCGCGACTCGGAGGCGACGGCGACGACGGCGTTGCCGCCGACGAGCGGCGGCAGCAAGCGCGTGACGAGCCCGAGCAGCGGCGGCTCGTCCGGTGCGAGCACCGCGACGACACCGGTCGGCTCGGGGATCGTGAAGTTGAAGTACGGCCCGGCGACCGGGTTCGCGCCGCCGAGCACCTGCGGCAGCTTGTCCGCCCAGCCGGCGTACCAGACGATGCGGTCGATCGCCTGCTCGACCTCGCCGTGGCCGCTGCACAGCTCGGCGAACTCCGGCACGCGCGCCTCGACCATCTCCGCGAGCCGGTAGAGCACCTGGCCGCGGTTGTACGCGGTCGCCGCGGCCCAGCCCGGCTGCGCGGCCCGCGCCGCGCGGACGGCGTCGCGCGCGTCCTTGCGCGAGGCGCGGGCGACGTTCTGCCCCTCCGCCTCGTACGTGCGGCCGGACTCGCTGCGCGGGAAGGCGCCGCCGATGTACAGCTTGTACGTCTTCTTCACGGGGAGGCGGCTCATTCGTCGAACCTCAGGTACCCCTCGAGCCCGTGCCGGCCGCCCTCCCGCCCGAAGCCGGACTCCTTGTAGCCGCCGAACGGCGAGGTCGGGTCGAAGCGGTTGAAGGTGTTCGCCCAGACGACGCCGGCGCGCAGCCGCTGCGCCATCCAGAGGATGCGCGAGCCCTTCTCCGTCCAGACGCCGGCGCTGAGGCCGTACGGCGTGTTGTTCGCCTTCTCGACGGCCTCCTCGGGGGTGCGGAACGTCAGCACCGAGAGCACCGGTCCGAAGATCTCCTCCTGCGCGATCCGGTAGCTCTGCGCGACGTTCGTGAACACGGTCGGCGCGAACCAGAAGCCCTTCTCCGGCAGCCGGCACGGCGGCTGGTAGATCTCGGCGCCCTCGTCGACGCCCGACTGCACGAGCGACGCGATCTTCTCGAGCTGCTCGCGCGAGTTGATCGCGCCGACGTCCGTGTTCTTGTCGAGCGGGTCGCCGACGCGCAAGGTGGCGAGACGGCGTTTGAGCTTCGCGATCAGCGGCTCGTAGATCGACTCCTGCACGAACAGGCGCGAGCCGGCGCAACAGACCTCGCCCTGGTTGAAGTAGATGCCGTTGACGATCCCCTCGACCGCCTGGTCGAGCGCGCAGTCGTCGAAGACGATGTTCGCCGCCTTGCCGCCGAGCTCCAGCGTGAGCCGCTTCCCGCTGCCGGCGACCTCGCTCTGGATCCACTTCCCCACCTCGGTCGACCCCGTGAAGGCGATCTTGTCGACGTCCTTGTGCTTGACGAGCGCCGCCCCGGTCGAGCCGTAGCCGGTCACGATGTTCACCACGCCCGGCGGCAGCTCGGCCTGGCGCAGGACGTCGCAGAAAAGGAGCGCCGTGAGCGGGGTCGTGTGCGACGGCTTCAGCACGACCGTGTTCCCCGCGGCCAGAGCGGGCGCGATCTTCCACGCGAGCATGAGCAGCGGGAAGTTCCACGGGATGATCTGGCCGGCGACCCCGACGGGACGCGGGCGCCGGTTCGCGAACGCGTACTCGAGCTTGTCGGCCCAGCCCGCGTAATAGAAGAAGTGCGCCGCCGCGAGTGGCAGGTCGACGTCACGGGACTCCTTGATCGGCTTGCCGCCGTTCAGCGACTCGAGCACCGCGAGCTCGCGCGAGCGCTCCTGGAGGATGCGCGCGATCCGGAAGAGATACTTCGCCCGCTCCGAGCCGGGCAGCGCCGACCAGCCGTTCGCGAACGCGCTGCGGGCCGCGCCGACCGCGGCGTCGACGTCCTGCTCCGTCCCCTGCCCCACCAGCGCGAGCGGCTCCTCGCTCGACGGCGAGATCGTCTCGTAGGTCTCCGCCGCCTCGAGCCATTGGCCGCCGACGAAATGGCCGTAGCGCTCGGCGATGCGAACGACGTCCCGCGATTCGGGCGCAGGCGCATATGTCCAGTCCCGCGGGGCGGCGGGCGTAGCGCCCGGTGGTCTGTCGAGCTCGCTCATCAGTCGAGAGTGAAGTAGTCGGGACTCTGGTACACGCCGGTCTTCCCCTTGCGCAGCTGCATCAGGATGTCGTTCAGCAGCGAGGAAGCGCCGAGGCGGTAGAGGTCGGGCGTCAGCCAGTCCGGGCCGAGCGTCTCGTGCACGAGCACGAGATGCTGCACCGCCTGCTTCGCCTGGCGGATGCCGCCGGCGGCCTTGAAGCCGATGCGACGGCCGGTCTCCTCGTGCACGTCGCGCACCGCCTCGAGCATGCAGAGCGCGACCGGCAGCGTCGCGGCGGGATTGATCTTCCCCGTCGACGTCTTGACGAAGTCGGCGCCGCCGGCGATCGCGAGCAGCGTCGCGCGGCGCACGTTGTCGTACGTGCCGAGCTCGCCCGTCTCGAGGATCACCTTCAGGTGCACGTCGCCGCACGCCTCCTTCACCTGGACGATCTCGTCGTAGACCTTGGCGTAGCGACCGGAGAGGAACGCGCCGCGGTCGATCACCATGTCGATCTCGTCGGCGCCGAGCTCGACGGCGCTGCGCACGTCCGCGACCTTGATCGCCGTCGGGTACTGGCCGGACGGGAACGCGGTTGCGACGGCTGCCACCTTCACGCCGGTGCCGCGCAGGCGCTCGCGCGCAGCCGGTACGAGGTTCGGGTAGACACAGATCGCGGCGCACGAGGGGATGCCCGGGTCGCTCGGGTCGGGGCGGATCGCCTTCGACGAGAGTGCCGCCACCTTGCCCGGCGTGTCCGCTCCTTCCAGCGTCGTCAGGTCGGTCGTCCGGATCGCGAGCTCGAGCGCGAAGACCTTCGCGTCCTTCTTGATCGAGCGCTTGGCAAGCGAGGCCGCGCGCTCCTCGAGTGCGACCGCGTCGACGGCTCCGATCCGCGGCAGGCGCGGCTCGAGAGGAAGCTCGAAGCCGGTGGGCAGTGCGGGCGCCTGCGCCATGCCGTCAGTGTAGGGGCCGAGCAGCGGCCCGGGCCTCCTCCTCGTACGGATTGTGCTCGTAGCCGCGGAGCACGTACGAGAGTGGCATCCGCAGCGGGCGGTGCTGCATCTGCCAGAGGTGGCAGAGCTCGTGCGCCACGAGCTCCTCGTCGGAGAGCAGCGCCTGCGAGCGGAGCAGGATCGTCCAGTGCGCCGAGTAGCCGTCGAAGCGGCGGAACCAGGGTAGGCGGAACAGACGCGGGACGATCCAGATGCGCACGCCGCGGAGCGACACCGGCCGTGGGTAGAGATCGAGCCGGTCGAGCCGCGCCTTCGCCCGCGCCAGCGCGACGCGCTTCGCGTCTTCCACGCGCCGACGCTATACCGTCACGCTCTGTGAAGCGGCGCTTCCTCCGGCTGCTCGAGCGCACCGGCCTGATCGGCCCGGCCTTCCGCGCCTACGAGCGGCTCGTCGCGCTCCGGCCGGGAGGGGCGACGGTTGCGGGCGGGCCGCCGCTGCCGCCGCGCAGGCTGATGGTCCGGGTCGCCGGTACCGCCGACGCGGACTGGTTCGTGCGCAGCGGCCGCGCCGCTTACGACGCGATCGCCGCGCACGTGGCCCTCGACGAGCTCACCTCGGTGCTCGACTTCGGCTGCGGCTGCGGACGCGTGACGCGCTACTGGGGCGAGTTCCCCGGCACCGTGGCCGGCAGCGACCTGAACGCAAACGCCGTCGCCTGGTGCGCGCGCAACCTCCCGTTCGCCCGCTTCGAGCGGAACACGCTCGAGCCGCCGCTCATCTTCGAGGACGAGAGCTTCGACCTCGTCTACGCACTCTCGGTCTTCACGCACCTCACCGCCGAGCTCCAGCCCGCGTGGCGCGACGAGCTGCGGCGCGTGCTGCGTCCCGGCGGCTTCCTGCTCGTCACGACGCACGGCCGCTCGTACCTGCCGAAGCTCGACGACGAGGAGCGCGCGCGCTTCGAGCGGGGCGAGCTCGTGGTCCGCTGGGGCGACGTCGCCGGCACGAACCTCTGCAGCGCGTACCACCCGGAGCGGTACCTGCGCGAGACCTTCGCGCAGGGGTTCGGGTCCCTCGAGCTCGAGCCCGAGGGGGCACTAGGGAACCCGACGCAGGATCTCGTGCTTCTCGGCGCGCAGAGCGCAGCTCTTCGCGCGGCTCCTTAGCGAGTCAGGGTGATCTTCTGCAGTCCGGGCGGCGCGTCGACGTCGATGCCGCGCAGCTCGGCGAGCCGCATCGCGGTCACCTGGCCGGGAATCACGGCCGCGAGCGGGCTCAGCCACTCCGGGACGCCGGGGACGAGCGGCAGCGGCGTGTGCGCGCGCTCGAGCAGCTCGGGCACGTCCGAGACGACGAGCAGCCTGGCGCCGCGCTCCTCGAGTGCGGGCAGCAGCTCTGCGACGCTCTGGTGTGCGGGCCCCGTCGGCGCAATGGCGACGACGGGCCAGCCCGGCCGGATCGCCGCGATCGGCCCGTGCATGAGGTCGGCCGGCGAGTACGCCTCGACGACGAGCCCCGACAACTCGCGGATCTTCAGCGCCACCTCGAAGGCGGTGCTGTAGTTGACGCCGCGAGCGACGACCGTCGCCCCGGCCCCGTAGACGTACTCCTCGAGCCGCGGCGGGCTCGTGAACGAGAGCGCGATCTGCGCTTCGAGCGCCTCCGGCATCCGCTCGAGCTCCGCACGTGCGACGTCGTCGTCGCCGATCGCGCTGAAGAGGAGGGCGATCGCCCCGAGCGAGTTCAGGAACGTCTTCGTCGCCGCGACGGCGCGCTCGTCGCCGGCCTCGAGCGGCAGCACCGCGTCCGCCTCCTGGGCAAGCGGCGACGTCGCATCGTTCGTCAGCGCAAGCGTCGGACGGCCCTGGCGGTGCGCCTCGGCGAGCACCGAGCCGACATCGGGGGATGCGCCCGACTGCGAGATGCCGACGACGATCGCGCCTTCGAGCCGAGGCGGCTGCTCGTAGATCGTGTACAGCGATGGCGTCGCGAACATCACCGGCACACGGTTCGCGCGGCCGAGCAGGTACTGCGCGTAGCGCGCGGCGTTCGACGAGCTGCCGCGCGAGGCGATCAGGATGTAGCGGATGTCGTCGCGGCGGAACGCGGCGGCGAGGTCGTGCACACGCTCCCCCTGGCGCTCCAGGAGGCGTGCGAGCGCCTGGGGCTGCTCGCGCAACTCGATGTCAAGCCACGACACGGGCCTCACCGGCACAGAGCACGTTCACGATCTCCAGGCGGTCGTCGAGCACGACGACGTCGGCGGGCCCTCCCGGCTCGAGCGCGCCGATGTCGACGCGGCCGAGAATCCGTGCGGGAACCGCGGTCGCGGCACCCACCGCGTCCTCGAAGGGGATCCCGAGCGCATGCAGGTTGCGCACCGCGTCGATCATCGTGAGCACCGTCCCCGCGAGCACGCCGTCCTCGCGCATCGACACGCCGTTCGCCACCTCGATCTCCACGTCGCCGAGCTGGTAGGTGCCGCCGCCGATCGCCGCGCCGGCGGTGGCGTCGCTGACGAGCGCCACCCGGCCGCCCGCGACGGCCCAGACGAGCAGCACCGTCTCGTCGGCGAGGTGGTGGCCGTCGACGATCACCTGGACGAAGACGTCGCGGCGCGTGAGTGCGACGCCGATGATCCCCGGGTCGCGCGACCGGAACGGCCGCATCGCGTTGAACAGGTGCGAGACCGTCGACACGCCGAGGTCGAAGGCCTCGTGCGCCTCCTCCGCCGTCGCGTTGGTGTGGCCGGCCGAGACGACGACGCCCCGCTCGAGCAGACGCTCGATCAGCGCGCCGGCTCCGGGCAGCTCGGGTGCGAGCGTGAACTCGGTCACGCGGCCGGTGTCCAGGAGACGGTCCAGCAGGGCGAGGTCCGGATCGCGCCGGTGCTCGGGCGGGTGGGTGCCGAGCCGCTCCGGGGAGAGGAACGGCCCCTCGACGTGCGCGCCGACCACCCGCGGCAAGCTGCCGTTCTGCGGCATCCCGCGCAGCGCCTCGATGAGCGTGCTCTCGGCCGCCGTGATGAAGGTCGGCTGGTAGGCGGTCACGCCGGTGAGGAGGAGCGCCTCGCCGGCCTGGGCGTAGTCGGCGGCCGAGGCGGCGAGGAAATCGACGCCCGCGAAGCCGTTCACCTGAAGGTCGACGAAGCCCGGCACGGCGATGCGGCCGCGGCCGCCGCCCCCGAGCCCGACGCCGACGACGAAGCCGTCGCCGATCTCGACGTCGCCGGGAACGAGCTCGCCGTTGACGAGCGCGGCTTCGACGCCGAGCCTCACGTCGTGCCTCCGACCGCCAGCCGCACGGAGCCGCCTGCGCCCTCGAGACGCTTGCGCGCCGTCGAGGGGTCGACGCCGGCGAGGAGCGAGACGAGCGCGACGCGCGCGTCGCCGCCGGCGGCGTCGAGCGCCGCGGCGACGTCGTCCTCGGCGGCGCCGCTGGCGAGGGCGAGGTTGCGGCGCGCCCGCGCGCGCAGCTTCTCGTTCTCGGGCGCGACGCCCACCATCAGCCCGGCGTACGTGCGGCCGAGGCGCACCATCGTCACGGTCGAGATCGCGTTCAGAACGAGCTTCTGCGCGGTGCCGGCCTTCAGCCGCGTCGAGCCGGCGATCGCCTCGGGGCCGACGACGACCGCGACCTCGTGCTCCGCCAGCGCGCCGAGCGCACTGGCGTGCGCGCACACGACGGCGACGCGAAGCGCACCGGTCTCGGTGGCGGCCTCCAGCGCGGCGACGGTGTAGGGCGTGCTGCCGCTCGCACTAACGGCGACAAGCGCGTCGTTCGCGCGGAGCCCGAGCGCGCGCACGTCGGCCGCGCCCCGCGCCCGGTCGTCCTCGCCGTCCCCGCCGTCCACGAACACGGCCGCGACCTCGGGAGTCGGGCCGAAGGTCGGCGCGCACTCGGCCGCGTCGAGCGCGGCGAGCCGGCCGGAGCTTCCGGCGCCGACGTACACGAGCCTGCCGCCGCGCTCCAGCCGCGCCGCGATCGCGTCGATCGCGGCGGCCAGCTCGTCGCCGGCCTCGGCGACGGCGCCGGCGACGGTGGCGTCCTCCTCGTTCAGGAGCGATACGAGCTCGCGGGTCGAGCGCAGCTCCAGATCGGAGAAGCGGTCCGCCGACGCCTCGGTCGGCGTCTGTGGCCGCTCGGTGAGCGCTGCGCTCACGGCCTCCCAGACGAGCGGCGAGTCAGGCGTGGCGAGGTGTGTCATGTGCGCGCACGCCTCGTATCCCCACGTCCAGAGGTCACCCACGCCCTCGTCGCGCGCCGCGGCGATCGCGGCCTCGAGCTCGGGAATCTCGTCGCGGGTCAGCCCGAAGCCCGGCAGCCAGAGCTGCGCGCCGACGCCGTGTCGCTCGCACGTCTCGCGTAGCAGGCGCGCGAACCGCCGCACGAACGGCCCCGCCGCCTCGCCCCAGTGCTTCCAGTACGGATCGGTGGCGAAGGTCGTCAGCCCGGGCAGCGACGCGACCGTGTTCCAGTCCGAGATGCCGTGCGTGCCCTCGGTCGCCGGAAGCAGGCAGATCGTGTTGCACCCGCCGCACGCCGCGACGTGCGCGACCATATCGCGCAGGAAGTCGACCACCGACGCCTCGCGGAACGCCTGCGCCTCCGGCGTCAGCTCGGCCGGCAGCGGCCCGCCGAAACGCTCCGCGCACCGCGCGCAGCGGCAGCTCCAGCGCGACGCGTCCTCGACGCCGACGTGCTCCGGCACGACCCAGGCGGGCTCGTCCCAGAAGACGGAGTCCGCGCCCGCCTCGAGCGCCGCATCCGCCCACTCCTTGCAGAACTGCCGGTAGACGGGGCTGTTCAGGCATGCGGCCGCGACGCGCCGCCCGTCGTCGAGCACCTGGCACTCCTCGGGGTGGAAGGTGACGAAGCGGCTCTCCGCCTCCCCGCCGAACGTGCGCCCGAGCCCCCACGGGCCGAGCTGCACGGTCAACCCGAGCGCGTGCGACGCTTCGACGATCTCGCGCATCGTGCCGCGGTAGTAGGTGAGGTCGTTCTCCGAGAACGTGTGCAGCACGCCCGTGTAGCCGCGTGCGACGAGGTCGGCCATGTCGCGCCGGACATGGCGGACGATGCGGACGCCGAAGTAGGAGCAGCCGGCGCTCACCGTCGCCCGGCCCCTCCCGGTCGAGCGACCTGCGACCCGGCCGCCGTGTCGTCGGCGGCGGCCGGGTCGCTCGGATGGAGGGTCAGATCCAGGTCGCTCTCCTCGGGACGCCGGACGCCGGATCCGGCCTGCCCGCCCGCATCTTTTCACACCGGGCCAATGTGGTCAATACCACTTTGGGCGTCCTACCGACCGGTTCTAGCCGCGCACGGCGCCCGCGGTGAGGCCGAAGGCGATCCGCCGCTGCACGAGCAGGAAGAAGATGACGACGGGGATTGCGGTCAGCGTGGACGCGGCCATGAGCGCGCCCCAGTCCGTGTGCCGGCTCGTGCCGAGGAAGTAGGAGAGCCAGACGGTGATCGTCTGCCGGGACTGGTCGTTCAGGAGGGTGCGGGCGAAGATGTACTCGTTCCAACTCGTGATGAAGGCGAAGACCGAGGTCGCGACGAGGCCCGGCGCCACGAGCGGCAGCAGGATCTTGACGAAGGCGCCGAGGCGGCTGCTCCCGTCGACCATCGCCGCCTCCTCCAGGTCCTTCGGGATGCCGAGGATGAACCCCCGCAGCGTCCAGACCGAGAACGGCAGCGCGAAGGTGAGATACGTGATGATGACGCCGCTCAGCACGTTCACCTGGTGGTAGCGGGCGAGCACGACGTAGAGCGGGATGATCAGGCCGGCGCCCGGCAGCATCTGCACGCCGATCATCAGCACGATGAAGAGCTTCCGGCCCGTGAAGCGGTACTTCGCGAGGGCGACGGCCGCGAGGAAGGCGAGGGTCATCGCCACGGCGACCGTCACGCTGACAACGATCACGCTGTTCTCGACGTCGTTCCAGAAGAAAGGCTTGTGAATCGCCGCGCCGAAGTGCGAGAGCGTCGGGCGGAGCGGGAACCAGGTCGGCGTGAGCGCGTTGATCTGATTGTCGGCCTTGAACGCCGTCGAGATCATCCAGAAGACCGGAAAGATCATCACCACGAAGAGCACGAGGGCCACGACGTTCCAGAGGGTTCTGCGGGCGTTGCGAACGTTCACTCCGCGTCTCCGATCCGCACCATCCGGCGGACGTAGACCACGCTCATCGCAGCGACGATCACGAGCATGAGGATCGAGATCGCCGCTCCGCGCCCGAAGTCGGTCTTCAGATAGCCCTCCTCGTAGAGGTAGACCCCCATCAGGTAATTGCCGGGACCGATGTGCGGCTGCCCGATGAGCAGGAACGGCTGGGTGAACACGCCGAAGTCCCAGAGGATGGAGAGGCTGGTGAGGATGAGCAGGACCGGCCGGAGAAACGGCAGCGTCACGTCGAAGAACAGGCGCACCGACCTCGCGCCGTCGATCTCGGCCGCCTCGACGAGCTCGCGCGGCACCTGCGAGAGCGCCGCGTACACCGTGATCGCGACGAACGGGAGGGCGCCCCAGACGATGAGGGCAGTGACAAGGCTCAGCTGGGAGAAGGTCGTCCCGTACCAGTTGTGCTGGAAGTAGTTGCCAACGTGCAGCTCGGTCAGCGCGTAGTTGAGGACGCCGTTCTGGTAGTTCGTTATCCAGTTCCACACCTGGACGGCGACGACCTGCGGCATCGACCAGACGAGCACGAGCCCGGCGGTCAGCAGGATCCTGACCCACGCGCTCAGCCGGACGAGCAGGAGAGCGAGCAGCGTCCCCAGCACCATCGTCAGGCCGACGTTCGCGATCGTGAAGACGACCGTGCGGAGGAGCGTGTGCCAGAAGACGCTGTCGTGCAGCACGAGCCCGAAGTTGTGCAGGCCGATGTAGTGCCCTTTGTGCTGCACCAGCTCGAAGAGGCCATACCGCTGCAGCGACAGCCGCACGAGGCTATAGATCGGGTAGCCGAGGATCGTCCCCATGACCGCGACGACCGGTAGGACGAGGAGGTACGGCACGGAGGCGCCGCTGACGCGCCTCCACGTAAGCGGCCGCCGCCGCCGAGTCCACGTCCTCGTGGTCTCGGCGGCGGCGTTCGGGGCCGTTGAGAGCCGGCCGCTCAGCGGCTTACGACTCGTTCAGGACAGACGAGATGTTCGCACTGGCCGACTGAGCAGCCTGTGCCACCGTCAGCTTCCCGGCGAGGATCTCCGCCAGCATGTTGCGAAGGATATTCCCGTTCTCCACGTCCACCCAGTGTTTCGCCGCGGGCACGAACCAGCTCCGTACAGCGGCACGCTCGTTGACGCTCGTGCCGAGCAGGTTGGTCGCGTTCGGGATATTGCCCTTGGCCTCGAGGCCCTTCTCAGAGGTCGTGCTCGTGAAGTCCTTGACCCAGTCGATCGCCAGCGTCTGGTTCGTGCTCTCCGCCGGGACCGCGAGATCGGAGCCGCCGAGGAAGCCCGGCATGGGCTGACCCGCGACGTGGCTCGGCATCACGAACTGCGCCGTCGTCGCCGTGTAGGTCTTGCCGACGCAGCAGCTGTACCAGCCCGGGCCGATGATCGACGCGGCCCTATTCTGCGAGTACACGTCGTACGGGGCCGGGTTCGCCTCGTCCGAGGTGGGGCTTGCCTTGGAGGTCGCCTGCCAGAAGTTCTTCCACGCCGTCAGGCCGGCGATGGACTGCTTCGAGTCGAGCGTTCCAACCCACTTGCCCGCGTGCGTCTTTGCGATCGCTCCGCCGTAGTCGTAGACGAAAGCCATTGCGAAGTACCAGTCGGTGCCGGCGCTGTAGACCGGCGAGAAGCCCTTCACCTTGGCGTTCTTCGCCGCGAGCTTCGCGGCATCCGATTCGAATTGCGCAAGGCTCGTCGGCAGCTTCGTGATGCCCGCCTTTTTGTAGAGATCGGTCCGGTAGGTCACGACACGCGAGCCGGCGTAGTACGGAACGCCGTAGAGATGGCCGCCGTACATTCCCGATTTGGCGAGGCCCTTCAGCCACGACGCCGAGTTGTCGAACACCGACTTCGACGACGAGATGTCCGCGAACGCACCCGCTGCCATGTACTTCGTCATCTCGGTGTTACCCATCTCGATGACGTCAGGCGTGGTGTTGGCCGCGATCGTGGCATCGAACTTCTGCAGATGGTCGCCCCAGTTCTGGTACTGGATGTTGACCGTCCAGCCCGGGTGATCGCTCTGGAACTGCTGGTTGGCGGCCGCAACGAGGTCCGGCCAGCCCGACTGTGCGTCGACCTGAAGCCAGACCGTCAGCTGCTTGGCCTGGACACGGTGGCCGCTCGCGCTCGCTGTCGCCGCGACGACCCCGAGCGCGACGACCGCTATGGCCGCCACGAGAACTCGTGATCTCATGCAAGTCTCCTCGAGCCGTCGACGCGGAACCTCGGCGCTGATCTGCCCCTGTGGCCGGTGGGACCGCGCGCGATGGTCGATGCGCCGATTGGTCTATACCAGTTTGCCACGAGCGGAAGATCGCACACAAGACCACCTCTGTCAAGCCCTCTTGGACCGGGGCGCCGGTCAGGGCTCGCGGCGGTTCAGCTCGGTCACGATCCGGTAGCGGTCGCCCCGGTAGACCGACTGCACGTACTCGACCGTGCGACCGCTCTGGTCGCGGCTCGTGCGCTCGAACAGGAAGGCCGGCGAGTGGAGCGGGACGCCGAGCGCGGCCGACTCCTCCTCGTTCGTGACGGTCGGCTCGATCGCCTGCGTGCCGCTGGCGATCACGATCCCGTACCGCTCCGCCATGAGCTCGTAGAAGGAGCCGCTGAGCGCCTTCGGCGTCAGCCCGGGCACGAGCGCCTCGGGGATGTGCAGCGTCTCGATCGCCATCGGCTCGCCGTCGGCGAGCCGGAGCCGCTTGATCACGAGCACCTGCTCGGAGGGCGAGACCTGGAGGAAGCGGCCCAGCCGGGCGCCGGCGTTGATCGTGCTCATCGAGACCGTGCGGCTGCCGGGGACCATCCCCCGGCGCCGCATGTCCTCGCTGAACGAGGTCATCGTCAGCTCCTGCGAGATCTTCGGCTGCTGGACGTAGGTGCCGCTGCCGCGGCGGCGCACGAGGTAGCCCTCGCGCGCGAGATCGTCGAGCGCCGCCCGCACGGTCAGGCGAGAGACGCCGAGGTCGGCGCTCAGCTGCCGCTCCGAAGGAATGGCGGTGCCGATCCCCAGGCGCTGGATCAGGTCCAGCACCTGCAGTCGCGTGTGGCTCTGCTTCGTGACCTTCGGTGTCGTGCTCATCCGGCCGCCGTTACCTCCGCCTCGACTATAGCCATCGGCCCGAAAGTGGTCAATGCCATTGCAGTTTCCCGTCGACTCCGGTATAGATTTGGATGAGCGTGCGTGGCATCGTTCTCGAGAGCGTAAGCAAGGTTTTCAGCGGCGGCGTCGTCGCCGTCTCGGACATCTCGCTCGAGATCGAGAGCGGCGAGTTTCTCGTCCTCGTCGGCCCCTCTGGTTGCGGCAAGTCCACGCTGCTGCGGATGATCGCAGGGCTCGAGGAGGTCAGCTCGGGCACGATCACGATCGACGACCGCGAGGTGACCGATCTGCCGCCGCGCTCGCGCGACATCGCGATGGTCTTCCAGACGTATGCGCTCTACCCGCACATGACCGTCCGCGAGAACCTCGGTTACGGGCTGCGCGTGCGCAAGACGCCGAAGAAGGAGACCGGCGCGCGGGTCAAGGAGGTCGCGGAGATGCTCGGCCTCGAGGAGCTGCTCGACCGCCGGCCCGCGGCGCTGTCCGGCGGCCAGCGCCAGCGCGTGGCAATGGGCCGGGCGATCGTGCGCGAGCCGAAGGCCTTCCTGATGGACGAGCCGCTCTCGAACCTCGACGCAAAGCTGCGCGTGAGCATGCGCGCGCAGCTCGCCAGCCTGCACGCGCGGCTGGGAACGACGACGATCTACGTCACGCACGACCAGGTCGAGGCGATGACGCTCGGCCAGCGGGTCGCGGTGATGCGCGACGGCCGGATCCTCCAGGTCGACACACCGCAGGTGCTCTACACCAACCCGCGCAGCCTGTTCGTCGCGGCGTTCATCGGCTCGCCGGCGATGAACCTCGTCGAGGCCGAGGTCAGGGACGGCGTGGCCGAGTTCGCAGGCTTCCGCATCCCGCTCACGGCGCAGAATCGGCCGGCCGGCCCGCGCTCGCGCGTCGTCGTCGGCATCCGGCCGGAGGCGTTCGCGGCCGCAGCGCTCGCAGACCCGTCGCTGCCGCAGCTCGAGGTGGCGATCGAGGTCGTGGAGGACCTCGGGCCGGACACGCACCTGATCTTCCCGATCGACGCGCCGCCCGTCGACATCGGCGACGTTCGCGCGGCGGCCGGCGACGACGACACGCTGCTCCAGGAGGACCGGGCTTTCTTCACCGCCCGGGTCGACCCGGAGACCTCTGTGCGCGCCGGCCGGCCTCTGCGACTGGCCGTCGATCCGGCGCGCTTCCACTTCTTCGACCCGGAGAGCGGGTCGAGGCTCGAGCCTGCGGACGCGGCGACGGCCGCAGCGGCCTCTGCCGGGTAGGAGGGCGCGTGGGCCGCCGCGCCGGAGCCGTGCTCGCGCTCGCGCTCGCGGCCGCATGCGCCTGCGCCGGCTCCGCGCCCGCGCGGCCGGCGGTCTCGCTCGCCCGGCTCGCGGGCGAGACGATCATGAGCCCGCTCACCGGGCGGCCGAGCGCGGACTTCCTCGCGCGCATCCGTGCGGGCGACCTGGGCGGCGTGATCCTCGTCGGCCGCTGGTCGTCGAGCGCCGAGATGGCGGCGGTCACGCAGCAACTCCAGACAGCGGCGTGCACGAACGGCGAGCCGCTGCTGATCGGGGTCGACCAGGAGGGCGGGCGCGTCCGGCGGCTGCCGTGGGCGGCGCCCTTCGACTCGCCGGCGGCGCTCGGCCGCCTCGACGACCTCACGCGTGTGAACGAGGAGGCCGTGGCGGCCGCGGCCTCGCTGCGCCGGGCGGGCGTCGACGTCGACTTCGCGCCGGTTGCGGATACGCCGGTTTCCGGGACGAGCTTCCTCGGCACGCGCGCGTTCGGGCAGGACCCGTCCCTCGTCGGCAGCCTCGCGGGGGCGTTCGTGCAGGGGCTCCAGACGAACGGGATCGCCGCAACCGCGAAGCATTTCCCGGGCCTCGGTGCGTCGCCGGCGAACACGGACGACCGTGCGGTGACGATCCGCGCCGCGGCCGGCCCGCTCGAGCAGGGCCTGGAGCCGTTCAGGAGCGCGGTCGCCGCCGGCGCGAAGCTCGTGATGATCTCGAGCGCCGCCTATCCGGCGCTCGACAAGAGCGGGCGGCCGGCCGTATTCTCGCGGCCGATCGTCACCGGGCTCCTGCGCGGGTC
Source organism: Gaiellaceae bacterium (assembly GCA_050013935.1). GTDB lineage: Bacteria > Actinomycetota > Thermoleophilia > Gaiellales > Gaiellaceae > Palsa-739. Next base: position 15,979 of record JBEKEH010000022.1, read on the forward strand.
GCTCGGGTTCCACGGCGTCGTCGTCAGCGACGCGCTCGACGCACCGGGAGCGGTGCGCACGCCGCACGCGACCACGCTGGCGATCGAGGCAGGCGTCGACGTCCTGCTCTACACGAGCGACTGGGTCAGCCGCCAGGGCTACCTGAGCCTGGTCCAGGATGCCGCGGGCAGCTCGGCGCTGCGCGCAGACCTCGCGCGCGCCCGCGCGCGCATCCGGGCGCTGAAGGCGTGGCTCACCGCGGCCGGCGGGCCGAGCTGCGGCGGCGCCTAGTGTCCACTAGTCGTCCACTAGACGCCGAGGCGGTCGAGCGTCGCCTCGTCGCGGCGCCAGCGCGGCCGCACCTTGACGACGAGCTCGAGGAAGACCGGGTGCCCGAGCAGCGCCTCGATCTCGGGACGGGCGCGCGTGCCGATCTCCTTCACGATCGAGCCGCCCTTGCCCACGACGATCTGCTTCTGTGACTCCGTCTCGACGAGGATGCGCGCGTGCACGGCCCTCTCTCCCAGCTCGTCGACGTCGACCGAGATCGCATGCGGCACCTCGTCCCGCGTCAGCCAGAGCGCCTTCTCGCGGATCAGCTCCGAGATCTGCAGCTCGAGCGAGAGGTCGGTGCGCTGCTCCTCCGGAAAGTAGAGGGGCCCCTCCGGCAAGAGCGCCACGAGCTCGTCCCGGAGCGCGACGATCCCGTCGCCGGTCTTGGCGCTGACGGGGTGCAGCGCGTGGAAGTCGCCGAGCCGCGCGGCCGCGTTCATCTGCTGTGCGATGTGCCCGGGCTTCAGGCGGTCGACCTTGTTGAGCGCGATCACGACGGGCACGCCGAGTCCGAAGACGCGGTGTGCGATGAAGCGGTCGCCGGCGCCGATCCGCTCGCGGGCCGAGAGGACGAACAGCACCGAATCGACCTCCTCGAACGCGGCGTCGACGGTGTGCTGCATCCGCTCCGTGAGCGCGTCGCGCGGCCGCTGGAAGCCGGGCAGGTCGGCGAGCACGAGCTGGTAGCCGTCGCCGTTCGCGATGCCGAAGATGCGCCGGCGGGTCGTCTGCGGCTTGTCGGAGACGATCGCTACCTTGCCACCGCAGAGCGCGTTCACGAGCGTCGACTTGCCCACGTTCGGACGGCCCGCAACTGCGACGAAGCCCGACTTCACGGCTTCGGGAGGGTCCACGCCTCCGGCAGCAGGTCGACCGGTGCGTGCTCCGCGATCGTGCCGTCCTCGCGCCGGAAGCAGACGCGCTCGACACGCCACTCGTGCAGCCACTGGCGGCAGCCGCCGCACGGCGACGCGGTGATCCCGATCGCCTCGATACCGCCCGGGCGCACGCCCTCGCTCGCCGCCTTGCCGATCGCCGTCTTCTCGGCGCAGATCCCGAGCGGGTAGGCGGCGTTCTCGACGTTGACGCCGTCGTAGAGCCGCCCGTCCGCCGTGAGCACGGTCGCGCCGACGTGGTAGTTCGAGTACGGGGCGTAGGCGTTCGCCGCCGCCGACTCGGCGCGCGCGACGAGCTCCTCGGCCGTCACGCACCGCCTCCGACGAGGAAGTGGCCGTTTGCGGTCACGTCGAGCTCGAGCTCGAACCCGAGCGGACGCACGCGCGCGGCGAGCTCCGCGGGCTCCCAGCGGCGCTTGACGATGCGGAACGTGCGCCCGTCGGCGAGCGAGCGCGTTTCCTCTCCGCCGCTCTGGCCGGTGCCGGTGTGCGCGGCGTCGCCGGGGGCGCTGTCGACGAGGAACACGCGCCCCTCCGGCTTCAGGACGTCGCGGACGAGACCCCAGAACTCGTCGAAGCGGTCTTCGGGCACGTGCGAGAGCCAGAACGAGAAGAAGCACACGTCGAAGCGCTCGCGCGGACGCCAGGTGAAGACGTCCGCCTGCACGAGATCGGCCTCCGGCGTGTTCAGCGCGAGCGGCTCGGCGTTCGCGTCGATCGCGACCACCCTCGCCGCGAGCCGGACGAGCTTGCGCGTCCAGATACCGGTTCCCGCCGCGAGCTCGAGCACGTCGCCCCGCGGCGCGAACGCCTCGAGCCACGCCTCGGCCTCGGCGACGTCGGCGAACCACGGGCCCTCGCGGTCGGCATCGAGCGCGTAGCGGCCGCGCCGCCGCCACCAGTCGTCGTACTCTGGCGCCCGCTCGGCGTAGTAGCGCCGCTGCTCCTCGAGCACGCCCTCGCTCACGACAACACCTGGAACACGACGAGCGTCACGAGCGCGCCGAGTGCGCCGCCGTACAGCACCTCGAGCGCCGAGTGGATACCGGACTCGACCCGTGTCTGGGCAACGAGCACCGCCATCACGAAGGTCAGCGACGAGATGAGAAAGCGGTGGTCGTCCCCGATCACGTAGGTCGCGGCCATCCAGCCCGCGAACGCGAGCGCGGCATGGCCAGACGGCAGCCCGCCGCGCAGCGGAGTGCCCCGCCCGGTCGCGGCCTTCGTCGCGATCACGATCAGGATCACGAGCACGAGCGCGACGAGCGTGATCGCCGCCGGAGCGTCGCGAACCCGGTCGAGCAGGCGCGCCGTGCGGTGCGCCGCCGCCTCCGCGAAGACGAGGTAGCCGACCGCAACCGCGGTGACCGACGAGATCAGCACCGCGCCGGCGGCGATGTCCTTGGCGAGCTTCGCGTTCGGGTCGAACGACGTCGTCGAGACGTCGATCGCGCCCTCGATTGCCGAGTTGATCATCTCCGAGACGAGCACGAACGCGATCGCGATCAACAGCGCGATCAGCTCGATCCGCTGCACGCTGAGCGCGGCGGCGGCCGCGATCACGACGATCGCGATCGCGAAGTGGATGCGTAGGTTCCGCTGCGTGCGGAGGACGTGAATGATCCCCTCGAAGGCGTAGTTGAAGCTCTCGAGCAGCGTCGGCGCGCGCCCCGGCGTCGGCGGCGTCAAGGCGAAGCGGCGGCGCCGGGGTTTCGGCTGCTCCTGTTGCTGCTCTTCCCGGCGCGACGTGAGCATGCTCATGCGTGCAGGGTCTCCCGCGCCTCCATCTCCGCGCCGTGGTCGTAGCCGACGAGGTGGAGCACTGCGTGCACGAGCGGCGCGCGCCACTGCTCGCCGACGACCTGCGGACAGACGACGACGTCGCCGAGTTGGCGCGGCAGCTCCTCCGGCAGGTCGTCGAGCCCGTCGAGCGGGAAGGCAAGAGCGTCGGTCGCCTCGTCGACGCCGAGATGGTCTCGCTTCAGCGCGCGGCTCTCCTCCGGCCCCACGAAGGCAAGCCCGACCTCGCCGGAGTCGACGCCCTCGGCCTGCAGCACGCGGCGCACGAGCTCCACCGCACCGGCCTCGTCGACGGCGACCCCCGAGCGGTTCTCGACCTCGATCTGGATCACTGGCGCCGCTGCGTTCCGGTCGCTTCGGAGTGGCGCTTGTACGCCTCGACGATGCGCTGCACGAGCTTGTGGCGCACGACGTCCTGGTGGCCGAACTCCACGAACGCGATGCCGTCGATCGAGCCGAGGATGTCCTGCACCTGGATCAGCCCGGAGGCCTGCTCGCGCGGCAGGTCGATCTGCGTGACGTCGCCGGTGACGACGACCTTGGAGCCGAAGCCGAGCCGCGTGAGGAACATCAGCATCTGCTCGGGCGAGGTGTTCTGCGCCTCGTCGAGGATGATGAAGCTGTCGTTGAGAGTGCGGCCGCGCATGAACGCGAGCGGCGCCACCTCGATCGTGCCGCGCTCCATGTAGGCGCTCAGTTTCTCCGGGTCCATCGTGTCGTAGAGCGCATCGAACAGCGGCCGCATGTATGGGTCGACCTTCGCGAGCACGTCCCCCGGCAGGAAGCCGAGCCGCTCGCCGGCCTCGACGGCGGGGCGCGTGAGGATCAGGCGGCCGACTTGCCGGTCGGACAGGGCGGCGACGGCGAGCGCAATCGCGAGGTACGTCTTGCCCGTCCCGGCGGGGCCGATCCCGAAGGTGAGGGTGCAGCGGCGGATCGCATCGACGTAGTGCTTCTGCGTGACCGTCTTCGGCGTGATCCGTTTGCCGCGGTGCGACCAGACGACGTCCTCGAAGATCTCGCGCACGTCCTCGGCCTCGTCGATCGCCGTGAGGATCGTGTCGATCGTGCCCGCGCCGACCTCCTGCCCGCTCTCGACGAGCTCGACGAGCTCCTCGACGACCGCGAGCGCCTCCGCGACCTTCAGCTCCTCGCCCTCGAGCGTGAGCCGGTTGCCGCGCAGGTTGACCGCGCAGCCGAGCCGCTCGCGGAGCGCGGTCAGGACGCCGTCGCCGATGCCGGCGAGCTCGGCGGCGACCTCGTTCGGGACGTCGAGGACTTGCTGCACCAGGTCAGTGTAGGAGGACGAGCGGGGAGAAGCGCTGCGCGCTTCTCCCCGGGGCTGGGTTGTGCTCCGCAGAGCGGGCGCCGGCCGAGCCGGCGCCCTCTTTTCTGGCGAGGGTCTGAACGATCTGCGAGCGCGGCCGGTGGTGGCTACGCCATCCCCGGTCGCGTGGGGTCGGCCTCCGCCTAACGCCTGCGGCGTTAGCCTCCGGCCCCTGTGCGATCGACGAGCGGCGGGTGCAGCCCACCGACCCGACCGGACCACCCAAGGCCGAAGCGAACGCGGAGCGGTCGCGCAGGCCGGAGGCACGCGCGTGGGGCTGGCGTAGCCACCACCGCGCGCGCTTCCCTGACCTGTCGCTCGCGTCAGATAGGAGGCCGCGGGCTTTGCCCGCGGCCGCTCTGCGGAGCACAACATCGAACCCGCGGGAAGTGCGCAGCACTTCCCGCGGAATTCAGGCGAGTTTTTCGCGCACGATCTGGCTCACCGTCGAGCCGTCGGCTCGGCCGGCGATCTGCGGCATCACGTCCGCCATCACGCGGCCGAGGTCGGCCATGCTGGTCGCGCCCACCTCGGCGATCGCGTCGTCGACGATCTCCTCGATCTCGTCCTCGGAGAGCGGCTCCGGCATGAACTCCTCGAGGATCTCGAGCTCCCGCTCCTCCGACTGCGCCTGCTCCTCGCGGCCACCGGAGCGGAACGCCTCGGCCGCCTCGAGCCGGCGCTTCCGCTCGCGCCGGAGCACCTGGAGCTCCTCGTCCTCGGACAGAGGGCGCTGGAGCTCCTTCTCGGACGACTTCAGGGCGTTGAGGATCAGGCGCAGCGCGTCGCGGCGCTCGGCGTCGCGCGCCTTCATGGCCTCCCGCAGCTCCTCTTCGATCGTCTCGATCCGGCTCACGCCATTCTCCCGGTCAGTACGCCGCTGAGCACGTGCCAGTGCAGGTGGAAGATCGTCTGCCCGGCCCCTGGCCCGGCGTTGACGACGACACGGTAATCCTTCAGGCCTTCATTTGCAGCAACCTCGGCTACGAAGTCGAGCATTCGCTTCGCCTCGCCGGCGGGAAACTGGGCGATGTGGTGGAAGCTCGGGACGTGCCGCTCGGGGATGATCAGCAGGTGCGTCGCGGCCTGCGGGTTGATGTCGCGGATTGCGACGAGGCCCTCCGCGGTGGCGACGTGCTCGCCCTCGCTGTAGAGCCGGCAGAAGAGGCAGTCTTCGCTCATGCGGCGAGAATCCCCTCGTCGGTGACGCCGGCGCCGCGGACGCGGACGAGCTCGCCGACCCGGGCACGGCCGTCGAGCAGCCAGGGTGAGTAGTCGTCGCCGTAGCCGCGGCCGGCGCGGTCGACGAGCACGAGATCCTCGCGGCCGATCTTCGTTCGCCAGCGGGAGAGGCAGGCGTCGTGCGAGGCGGCGCGCAGGCGTGCGCCGCGCTCCTTCTTCACCTGAGGCGGGATCGAATCGTCGTCGGCGGTGGCGGTGCCCGGGCGCGGCGAGTACGGGAAGACGTGCACCTTCGTGAGGCCCGCGGCGTGCACCGTCTCGAGCGTGTTCGCGAACGCGCGCTCGTCCTCGGCCGGGAAGCCGACGATCACGTCGCTCGTCAGGTTGAACTCGTCCTGCAGCGGCGCGAGGCGGCGCAGATACGTGGCGACGGTGTAGCGTCGACCCATCGCGCGCAGGACGCCGTCGTCGCCGGACTGGAGCGGCACGTGCAGGTGGCGGCTGACGGTGGGCGTGTCGCACAGCACGGCGACGAGCGCGTCGTCGACGTGGTTGATCTCGATCGAGGAGAGGCGCAGCCGTTCGAGCCCCGGCGTCGCGCCGGCCTCGCGCACGAGCCTCGGCAGGCCGTAGTCCGCGGCGCGATCGCGGTAGCAGCCGAGGTTGATCCCCGTGAGCACGACCTCGCGGTGGCCCTGCTCGACGCGGCGCCGGATCTCGCCGAGCACGGCGCCCGCGCTGCGGCTGCGAGAGGCGCCGCGCACGAGCGGGATCACGCAAAAAGCGCACGAGAAGCTGCAACCGTCCTGCACCTTGACGAACGCGCGCACGCGGTCGAGCCGTGCGTCCGCCTGGACGCAGCCGATCGCGCCGACGTCGCCGGCGACGAACTCGGGCGTCTCGTCGCTGCGGCGCGCGACGACGACGACGTTGCCGGGCAGACCGGCGAACGCGTCGGCGGCGAGGTTGGCGCCGCAGCCGGTGACGTACACGCGCCGGTGCGTACGCGCGGCGCGCGCGGCCTCCTTGCGCGACTTCGAGACGGCCTCGTGCGTGACGCAGCACGTATTGACGACCGCGACGTCGGCGCCGTCGCCGTGCTCGGTGTGCCCGTCGGCGAGCAACCGCTCACGCACGTCGTGCGCGTCGACGTGCGAGACCTTGCAGCCGAGAAAGCGAACGGAGAACGTCGCCACGGACGGAATGCTAAGCAGGTTCGAGCAGGTCCGCCGCCCAGCCGTCGGCGGTGCGGCGGCGGGCGCGCCTCCACCCCTCGACGCGCGGCTCGTCCCGCTCGAGGTAGCCGGACGCGACCACCCAGCGGGAGGACAGCCGCGGCAGCAGGCGCTCGACGACGTCGAGCGCGACGTTGGCGACCGCCACCCCGGTGTGCGGGAGCGCGTCGGCGAGCGCGTCGGCGCGGCGTGCAGCCAGCTCGACGCCGTTGACGCGCGCGTTCGCGAGCGTGGCCTCGACCGCGGCGTTGTCGAGGTCGATCCCGGTGACCGGCGCGAAGCCGAGCAGCGCCGCGGCGATCGAGAGCACGCCGGAGCCGCAACCGACGTCGAGCAGACTCGCCGGCTCGAGCTCCTGGAGCAGCTCGAGGCAGAGCCGCGTCGTCGGATGCGCGCCGGTGCCGAAGGCACGGCCGGGATCGATCACGACCGCGGCCGCGCCTGCCGGCGCGTGCTCCCAGGGCGGGCCGACCCAGAGGCGCCCGACGACGACGCCGTGGTGGAACGCGCGCCATCCGTCCTCCCACCCTGGCGCGACGGCTGACGCCGTTGCGCTAGGGAAGCGCTCGCGCAGCGTGGCCTCGCCGACGTCGTCGGTGTAGACGGCGAAGCCGTCATCCAGCTCCTCGACGCCTTCCGGAAAGAGGTCGAGCAGCGCGGCGAGCTCGGGCTCGCCGCCGGAGACGACGACGCGCCTCAGCGGAGGAACGCGTTCTTCAGCTTGTCGAAGAAGCCTTCGTCCGGCCTGTACGTGCGCTCGTCCGCGTGCGACTCGAACTCGCCGAGCAGCCGGCGCTGCTCCTCGCTCAGATGGCGCGGCACGAGCACGTTGACGAGCACCCGCTGGTCGCCGCGCCCGAACCCGTGCAGCACGGGCATGCCGCGGCCGCGGAGGACGACGATCTCGCCCGGCTGCGTGCCGGCGTCGAACTCCCGCTCCTCGTCGCCGTCCAGCGTCGGGATCGTCACGCGCGCGCCGAGGGCGGCCTGGGTCATCGTCAGGTCGACCGTCGAGAAGATGTCGTTACCCTCGCGCACGAAGCACGGGTCGGGCAGGACGTGCACGTGGACGTAGACATCGCCCGCGCGGGCGCCGAGTCGCCCGGAATGGCCCTCGCCGCTGAGCCGGATGCGCTGGCCGTCGTGGATCCCGGCCGGGATCTCGACCTCGAACCGCCGCTCCTCGAGCACGTGTCCGGCACCGTCGCAGGTCGTGCACGGCGTCTCGATGCGGCGGCCCGAGCCTGCGCACGCGGGACACGCCTGCGTACGCACGAACTCACCGAAGACGCTGCGCGAGACGTGCTGGAGGCGGCCCGCGCCGCCGCAGGTCGGGCACGGGATCACCGGTGTGCCGGGCTCGGCCCCGCCGCCGTCGCAGTGGCCGCACGTGACCGCGACCTGGAACGGCACGTCGCGCGTCGTGCCGCGCGCCGCGTCGGCGAGCTCGATCTCGACGGCGGCGACAAGGTCGGCGCCGCGGGGCCGGCCCGCCGCGCGCGCGCCGAGCAGGTCGTCGCCGAAGAAGGCGGCGAACAGGTCGGAGAGGCTGCCGAAGTCGAAGTGGCCGGGCTGGAAGCCGCCGCTGCGCAGCCCGGCGTGGCCGTAGCGGTCGTAGAGCTCGCGCGTCTCCGACTTCGAGAGCACCTCGTACGCCTCCACGACCTCGCGGAAGCGCTCCTGCGCGTCAGGCGCGGCGGAGACGTCGGGGTGCAGCTCGCGTGCGAGCCCGCGGAACGCCTTCTTGATCTCCGCCTCGCTCGCGCTGCGCGCAACGCCGAGCAGCTCGTAGTAGTCGCGCTCGGTGGTGGCCACTAGTGCCCCTCCAGTGAGTGTTGCCGAGCTTCTGGGGCGCGAGCACCAAGCGATGCAAGGACGCAGGGAGCGCTCGTAGCCTTAGCTACGGGCGCAACCGAGGACGCGGCAGCGCGCAGCGTGATCGCGTTCCAGAAGCCGGAGGACACTTGCTGGAGGGGCACGAACTAACGCTCGTCGTAGATCGACTCGACGAAGCGGGAGAGCTCGGTCGCGGCCGAGCGCACAGCGCCGACAGCTTTCTCGTAGTCCATCCGCACCGGGCCGACAAGGCTGACGGCACCGAGGGCTCGGTGGACGAGGCCGTAGGCGGCGCCGACGAGCGCGATCTCGCGCAGCGCCGGATGCTCGAGCTCGCGGCCGACGCGCACGAACGGCCGCCGCGTGTCGTGCGGCTCGTCGAGCACGTCGAGCAGCGCGGCACGCTTCTCGACGAGCTCGAACAGGTTGCGGTACGCGTCGAGCTCCTCAGCGCGCACCTCGCCGAGCAGGTCGGCGGCGCCGCCGACGTAGAGCCGCTGCGCAGCGGAGACGAGCTCGGTGAACGCGGGCCGCAGCGCGGCGAGGAAGGCGCGCTCGCCGCTGGTCAGGCTGGGATCCTCGAAGCGGCGGCGCAGCAGCGACGTGCCGAGCTGCAGGCCGGCGACCGTCTCGTTCAGGTACTCGCCCGCCCATTCCGCGAGGCCGTGGTCGACCGGCTCGGTGAAGTGGATGAGCTTCTTCGTGACGCCCCCCGCGGAGGTGATCACGACGACCATCGCGAGCTCCGGCTGGAGGAGCAGCACCTCGACGCGCACGATCGTCGTCGCCTCGAGCGGCGGCGCGGAGACGAGCGCGAGCAGCCGCGTCACCTGCGAGAGCATCTCCGTGGTCGCCTGTAGCGCGGACTCGACCTCGGTGCGCGTCGAGTGCAGGTCGAGCGGGAACTCCGCCGGCTGAGGCTCGAGCCGGTGTTGCAGCAGCTCGTCGGCGTAGTGGCGGTAGCCGCTCTCGGTCGGCACACGCCCCGCGGAGGTGTGCGGATGCGTGAGCAGGCCGAGCGACTCGAGCTCGGCGAGCGCCGCGCGCACGGTCGACGGCGCCGCGCTCAGGCCCGCCCGCTCGACGAGCGTCTTCGAGCCGACCGGCTGGCCGGTGGCGACGTACTCGTCGACGATGCGCCGCAGGATTTCCTGCTGCCGCGCGGTGAGTTGGAGTGTGAGCTCCATTTGCAGGAATTTTAGCTTCGCGTGCGGATCTTGACGCGCCCGCTCAGGCGAGCAGCTCGGCGGTGACCGCGCCGCCGAGGAAGCGGCCGCGCTCGGTGAGCGTCAGCGCGTCGGCAGAGCGCTCGGCAAGGCCGAGGCTCTCGACCCGCGCGAGGCCGGCGGCGTCGAGCGCGTGCCGCACGCCGGCGAGCGGCAGCGGCTCGTCGAGGCGCAGCCCGAGCATGACGCGCTCCCGCGCGCGCACCGCCTCGTCGAGCGGCTCGAACTCCCGCTCGGGCGTCCGTCCCGCCGCGAGCGCCTCCAGGTAGCGCCCGAGCCGCGGCGTGTTCCGCCAGCGCCTGCTCCCGATTGTGGTCACCGCGCCGATCCCGACGCCGAGGTAGTCGTGGCCGAGCCAGTAGCCGAGGTTGTGCCGCGCGCGAAGATCGCGCCCATCCTCGGCCCGGCAGAAGTTGGCCGTCTCGTACCAGCGGTAGCCGGCGCCGCTCAGCCGCCCAACGACGCGCTCGAAGTAGTCCTCCATCGCGTCGGCCTGCCGGGCCAGCTCCTCTCCCCAGGCATGGGTGAAGCGCGTCCCCGGCTTCGCCTCGAGCTCGTAGCAGGAGAGGTGCTCCGGCTCGAGCGCGAGCGCGTCGCCGAGGTCGGCCTCGAGGTCGGCGGCGCTCTGGCCGGGGATCCCGTAGACGAGGTCGAGCGAGATGTTGTCAAATCCGGCATCACAGAAATGATGCACGGCGCGCCGGACGTCGTCAGGCCCGGCAACGCGCTCGAGCACCCGCAGCAGCTCAGGCCGGAAGGACTGAGCGCCGAGCGAGACGCGCGTCACGCCCGCGCCGCGCAGCGCACGCGCCAGCTCCCCCGTCACCGTCTCAGGGTTCGCCTCGACGGTGACCTCCTGGGCGGCGGGCAGCGCCTCGAGCAGCCGCACGAGCTCGGGGAGCGCCGTGAAGGTCGGCGTGCCGCCGCCGAGGAACACCGTCTCGAGCTCGTCCGCGAGCGCGCCGCGCTCCAGCTCGAGCTCGCACAGGAGCGCGTCGACGTACGCGCGGTGCTGCCCCGCCTGCCCGACGACGGTGACGAAGTCGCAGTAGCCGCAGCGGTGAGCGCAGAACGGCAGGTGCACGTAGAGGTGGCGCGCGCCGCTCATCCGGCTCTCCGCTTCGGCCGCGGCACGAGCTCGCCGCCGCAGTTCGGGCACACGTGGCTCATCGCCTCGCCGCACGGCACGCAGAACGTGCACTCGTGCGAGCAGATCACAGCCTCGCCATCCTGCTCGAGTCGGGCGCCGCAGCGCTCGCACGTGCTCCGCATCTCGAGCGCCATCACGAGCCGCCCTTCTGCCCCTGGCCAATGTTGAGCACGGCAAGGAACGCCTCCTGCGGCACCTCGACGGCGCCGACCTGCTTCATCCTCTTCTTGCCGGCCTTCTGCTTCTCGAGCAGCTTCCGCTTGCGCGTGATGTCGCCGCCGTAGCACTTCGCGAGCACGTCCTTGCGTCGCGCCTTCACGGTCTCGCGCGCGATCACGCGCGAGCCGATCGCCGCCTGGATGGGAACGTCGAACATCTGCCGCGGGATCTCCTCGCGCAGCTTCTCGACGAGCAGGCGCCCGCGGTCGTACGCGAAGTCGCGGTAGAGGATCAGTGAGAGCGCGTCGACCATCTCGCCGCCGACGAGCACGTCGACGCGGACGAGATTGCCGGGCTTGAAGCCGGCGAGGTCGTAGTCGAACGACGCGTAGCCGCGCGTGCGTGACTTCAGCTGGTCGTAGTAGTCGAGGACGATCTCCGCCAGCGGCAGCTCGTACGTCAGGTGGACGCGGGCCGGCGACAGGTATTCCATGTGGTCGAACGTGCCACGCCGCTCCTTGTTCAGCTCCATCACGGCGCCGACGTACTCCTTCGGCACGATGATCGACGATCTCACGTACGGCTCCTCGACCTCCTCCACCTCGGCCGGGAAGTCGGCAGGGTTGTGCACCTCGAGCCAGTCGCCGTTCTTCTCCTTGACCCGGTAGGCGACGTTCGGCGCGGTGACGAGCAGGTCGAGGTCGAACTCGCGCTCGAGCCGCTCGCGCACGATCTCCATGTGCAGCAGGCCGAGGAAGCCGCAGCGGAAGCCGAAGCCGAGCGCGCGCGAGTTCTCCGGCTCGTAGAACAGCGCCGCATCGTTCAGCTTCAGCCGCTCGAGCGCGTCGCGCAGCTCCGGGTAGGCGTCGGAGTCCGTCGGGAACAGCCCCGCGAACACCATCGGCTTCACGTCTTTGTAGCCGGGGAGCGGCTGCGCGGCCCGGCGGGCAACGGACGTGATCGTGTCGCCGACGCGCAGACTCGACAGCTCCTTGAGCCCGGTGACGACGTAGCCCACTTCACCGGCCGACAGAGTTGGGACCGGCGTCATCGTCGGCGTGAAGAAGCCGAGCTCCTCGGCGTCGAAGCGCGTCCCGGTCGCCATCGTCTGGAGGGCCTCGCGCCGGGAGAACGCGCCGTCGACGACGCGCACGAAGGCGACGACGCCGCGGTACTGGTCGTACGACGAGTCGAACACGAGCGCGCGCGGCGGCGCAGCGGGATCGCCGGCAGGCGCCGACACACGCTCGACGATCGCGTCGAGCACGTCGCCGACGTTCGCGCCGGTCTTGGCCGAGATCCGCACGACCTTCGCCGGGTCGTCGCCGAGCAGGTCGGCGATCTCGACGGCCGCGCCGTCGGGATCGGCCTGCGGCAGATCGATCTTGTTCACGACGGGGACGATCTCGAGCCCATTCTCGATCGCGAGATACGCGTTCGCGAGCGTCTGCGCCTCGATCCCCTGCGCGGCGTCGACGACGAGCAGCGCCCCCTCGCACGCCTGGAGCGAGCGCGAGACCTCGTACGTGAAGTCGACGTGCCCCGGGGTGTCGATCAGGTTCAGCTCGTGGCCCTTCCACGCGACGCGGACGGCCTGCGCCTTGATCGTGATCCCGCGCTCGCGCTCGAGCTCCATCGAGTCGAGCAGCTGCTCCCGCATGTCGCGCGCCGCGACGGTGTCGGTGACCTCGAGAATCCTGTCCGCGAGCGTCGACTTGCCGTGGTCGATGTGCGCGATGATCGAGAAGTTGCGGATCCTGCTCTGGTCCATGGGGCCTCGGCGGCGATCGTAGCCGCAGAGCCGTTGGCAAAGGGGCGCGCGCCGGGTTACGGCGACGTGCCCTCGTAGTTCGCCTACGCGACCTGCATGTTGTGGACTTCGAAGCTGGTCTGCTGGGGCGGTCCCGCAAACCCCTCGTCGCCCATCTGCTCCATCCCCGGCATCAGCGTCTGATCCCGGAAACGCTCCCAGCTCGCCTCGGAGTCAAAGAGCGCGACGATGATCCAGCCGTCATCGGTGGCGCCCGCGATGTGGTGGGTCTGCCCCTCGGGAAGGCTCCCGTCGGACGGATGGACCTTCGCGAGCGCGGCCTCGTATTGCTCCTTTGTCCCACCGTCGAACCGGTGCACGATCGCAAACGCCATACCGTCTCCTCTCGGACCAGGGTGTCACGCGACTCTAGCCCCTGGGCTGCGAGCACGAGGTTGCGCTAGGCCCGGCGGAGCCGAGCGCGCAACGAGAGCAGCGCCTCCAGCTCCCGCACCCGCAGCAGCTTGCAGCAGACGAAGTACACGCCGATCGCCGCCGCGAGCGCCGCGCCGAGCGAAACGACCTGGCCGCCGAACGAGCGGCCGAGCGCCGAGTCGAGCGGCCGCCACACCGACCACGAGACCGCAGCCACCGCCGCCGACGCCACGACGACCCGCGTCGTCGTCGACGTGATCGCACCCCCTTCGATCCGGCCGAGCCGCCGGCGCAGCAGCACGAGCAGCGCCCACGACCCGGCGAGGTTGCAGACGGCGGTCGAGAGCGGGATCCCCCAGACGCCGAAGCGGTAGAAGGCGAAGTCGAGCACGGCATTCAGGAACAGGTTCCCGAGTGCGACGGTCGTCGGGATCCAGTTCGACTGCAGGCTGAAGAAGCCGCGGTTGAGCATCAGCATCGCGCCGTTGAAGACGAGCCCGGCGCTGAACGCGGCGAGCGCTCCGGCGACGACCGGCGTCTGCGCGGCCGTGAAGTGGCCGCGCTGGAAGAGGATCCGCACGATCGGCTCGGCGAGCACCGCGCTCACGACGGCGGCGGGGATCAGGAAGAAGGCGATCTGGCGCAGCCCCGAGCTGACCGTGCGGCGGAAGCCGTCCATGTCGCCGCGCGTCGCGAAGCGCGAGAGCGACGGGAAGAGCACCGTCGCGATCGCGACCGAGAACATCCCTTGCGGGAGCATGTAGACGAGGAACGCCTTCTGGATCGCCGTCGGCGCCAGCGACCCGTTGATGAAGCGCGAGGCGAAGAAGACGTCGATCACCGCGTTGACGTTGATCAGACCGAGCCCGAGCGTCACCGGCACCATCAGCACGAAGACCCTCTTCACCGCCGGGTCGCGCCAGTCGAGCACCATCTGCAGCCGGCCGTCGCGCCCGCGCAGCCACGGCATCGGCAGAAACGCCTGGATGAAGGTCGCGATCAGGATCGAGACCGCGTACACGTACAGCTTCGTGTTCGTCGTGTGCGCTTGCGGCACGCCGAGCGCGAGGCCGACGATGATCGCGAGGTTCCAGAACACCGGTGAGATCGCCGGCACGGTGAAGTGGTCGTAGCTGTTGAGGATCCCGACGACGATCCCCGAGACGCCGAGCAGCGCGACGATCGGGAAGAGCACCCGCGAGAGACCGACGGCGAGCGCGCGGTCGTGGCCCGGGTTGCCGAAGATGCCGATCACCCAGGGCGCGACGAGGACGAAGATCGCAGTGAGCGCGCTCAGCCCGAGCAGCATCAGCCAGAAGAGGGTCGACGCGACCCGCCACGCCCGCTTGCGCTCTCCCTTCTCGAGCAGCTCGCTGAACACGGGGACGAAGGCCGACGAGAGCGCGGCGTCCGCGACGAGAGCGCGCACGAGGTTCGGCAGCTGGAAGGCGACCGTGAAGGCGTTGATCTTGCCCGCGGCGCCGAAGTAGTACGAGGTGACGACCTCGCGGACGAGGCCGAGCACCCGGGAGAGGCCGGTGGCGGCGGCGAAGATCGCCGTCGAGACGGCGAGGTGGCGCGGCGGCGCCCCGGCCGCCGGC
>JBEKEH010000023.1:0-30075 GCA_050013935.1 Gaiellaceae bacterium
GTGGCCCGACGAGATCGAGATGAGCCCGGAGGTCAGGGCGCTGGTCGACCGGCGCTGGGCCGAGTACGGGATCGAACTGGTTCCTCCGGCAGGACACGGCGCGATCGATCAGACTTCCCGCTCGTTGCGCCAACTGCTACGACGTTGACGCCCGTGGAGGAGCGCCGGTTGAATTCGATGTGGATGCGCGAGGGAGCCGCCTAGTGGAGCCGTCTGGGAACGGCCCCGCCGACAACGAGCCGCACGTGCCGTCGCCGACGCTCTGGCCGGCCGGCTTCGCCGTC
The DNA here is from genome assembly GCA_050013935.1 of Gaiellaceae bacterium. Taxonomy (GTDB): domain Bacteria; phylum Actinomycetota; class Thermoleophilia; order Gaiellales; family Gaiellaceae; genus Palsa-739. The sequence goes on from JBEKEH010000023.1 coordinate 285, forward strand.
GGCATCGCGGTCAGCCTCGTCGGACTGATCGTCGACCCGCTGGTGATCTCGTCGATCGGCGGCGCGATCGCGATCGTGTTCGGGTTCCTCTGGGCCCGCGACGCGACCGCCGAGCTCCGCGGCCACGCTGTCGCCGTCGAGCCCGAGACGCGGGAGCGTGCGGCCGCCGCCCCGGCTGCGCCGGCCGCGACCGCCGAGCGCTTTCCGCGCAGCCGCTTCCTCGAGGGCGCGACGCTCGGCCTCGGCGGCGTGATCGGCGGCCTCGTCACCCTGCCGGTCGCCGGCTTCGCTCTGCTGCCGCCGTTCCTGGGTCAGAAGCGGCACGAGACCGACCTCGGACCGCTCACCGACTTTCCCGAGGGGAAGTGGTTCATCGCCACCTTCATGACCGACCCGAAGGAGGGCGAGGTCTCCCGGCGCACGGCCTTCGTGCGCAACAACGGCATCGTCCAGAACGTGCCGAGCTTCACGATCATCTCGAACCGCTGCGCGCACCTCGGCTGCCCGGTGCAGGCCAACGGGCCGACCGGCGCGATCCTCGGCGAGAAGAACGTCCTCGAGCACACGGTCAACGGCCCGATCCTCCTCAGGCCGGTCGTCCCTGCAGGCTTCGGCTGCCCCTGCCACGGCGGCCAGTACGACACCGAGGGCAACCGCACCGCGGGCCCGCCCGTGCGCGCGCTCGACCGGTACTCGTTCGAGATCAAGAATGGGCACGTCGTCCTGCTCAGCACGTACTCGGTCTCGCACGTCGACGGCACCGGGGCGCAGGCGAAGATCTTCAAGTACAAGCAAGCGGGCCCGGGCGAGCACGTGGACGGGCCCGAGCAGTGGTTCTATCCCCTCCAGCCGCCGCACCACTGATGGCGCTCCGCCGATCTCCCAGCAAGGCCGAGCTCCGCCGCGAGCGGATGCAGGCGGTGGTCACGTACCCGGTCGACTGGCTGGAGGAGCGCTCCGGACTCGTCGGCGCCGTGCGCTACTTCCTCTTCCGGAACGTACCGGCCGACATCAACTGGATGCAGACGCTCGGCTCGGCGACGCTCACGGCGTTCCTCGTGCAGGCGACGACCGGCGTGATCCTCGCGATGTACTACAAGCCGACGCCGAAGGACGCGTACTCGTCGATCCAGAACATCACCGACCACGTGACGATGGGCTGGCTCGTGCGCGGCATGCACAAGTGGGGCGCCAGCGTCTTCATCATCCTGATGTTCCTGCACATGGGCCGCGTGTTTCTGTTCGGCGCGTACAAGTACCCGCGCGAGCTGAACTGGATCGTCGGCGTGCTGCTGCTGCTGATGGGGATGATGGAAGGCTTCACGGGCTACCTGCTGCCCTGGGACCAGACCGCGTACTGGGCGAGCGTCGTCGGGATCAACCTGAACGGGACGGCGCCGTTCCTCGGGCCGTGGCTCGCGCAGTTCCTGCGCGGCGGGCAGGAGATCGGTGCGGACACGCTCACGCGCTTCTACTCGATCCACATGCTCGTGCTCCCCGGCGCGATCATGGCCCTGATCGGCCTGCACCTCTATCTCGTCATCCGGCTCGGCGTCACCTCGCCGCCGTGGTCGAAGGAGGCTGCGGGTACGGAACGCGCCGAGGAGCCGAGCACGCTGCGGAAGGGCCTCATCCATTCGGCGGAGCCGGGGGGCTCGGAGTAGATGGCCGCCGAGAAGCCGAGCCCGGTCGACGAGCGCCGCGCGTCCTTCGCGCGCTACAAGAAGGACGTCAAGGCGCGGGGGAAGCCGTTCTATCCCTACGGGATGTTCCACGACACGGTGATGAGCCTCGTCGTGGTGGCGGTGATCGTCGCGCTCGCCGCCGTCTGGAAGTGGACGTCCTGGGCGCCGCACCACGACGGGACGCACGCGGGGCTGCTCGGGCCGGAGTACGCAGCGCCCGCCGATCCCGGCACGGTCAGCTTCGTGCCGCGACCCGACTGGTACTTCTACTTCCTCTTCTACCTGCTCCGGATCTTCAAGTGGCCGGAGTCGGTGTTCCTCGCGACCGTCGGCATCCCGACGATCTGCGTGATCCTCTTGATCTCGCTGCCGTTCATCGACGTGCGGCGCGAGCGGCGGCCGCTGCGGCGGCCGGTCGCCGTCGTCGCGGCCGTGCTCACGGTCCTCTCGATGGCCGTGCTGACCTGGAAGGGCGCGACGGCGAAGGAGGCGCTCGCGTCCGAGGTGATCGCGAACGTGCCGACCTGGGTGAAGGCCGAGCAGCTGCCGGCGGAGGCGGTGCCGGGCGCGAAGCTGTTCGCGACCGCCGGCTGCACCGCCTGCCACGCGTATCTCGGCACCGGCTCCTCGAATCTCGGGGCGCCGGACCTGACGGCGATCGGGACGCGCAACCTCGGCATCGACTTCCAGATCCGGCACCTGCAGTGTCCGTCGTGCGTGACCCCGGGCTCGCCGATGCCGAAGTTCGCGTCGCTCGGCGACACCCGCCTGCGCCAGCTCGCGATCTTCCTCGAGTCCTCCAAGGGCAAGCGTTAACGGACAGAATTCCGGGGAATGCACGTCTTCCTCGGGATAACCGGCGCCTCGGGCGCCCCGTACGCGGCTCGGCTGCTCGAGGCGCTCGCCGCCGCCGACTGCGAGATCGGCGTCTGCGCGTCGAGCGCCGGCATCGAGGTGCTCGCGACGGAGCTGTACGGGAACGCGCGGCTCTCGCGCGACGAGACCCTGGCCCGCCTGCTCGAGCCGGCGGGCGGCGCGGCGGCGGTCTACGACCCGAACGACTGGAAGGCGCCGTACGCGTCCGGCTCCGCGAAGGTCGACGCGTACGTGATCTGCCCTTGCTCGATGGGGACGCTCGGGACGATCGCGTCGGGCGCGATGCAGAACCTCATCCACCGCGCCGCCTCGGTGGCGATCAAAGAGGAGCGGCGGCTCGTGCTGATGCCGCGCGAGACGCCCCTCTCCGCGATCCACCTGCGGAACATGCTGACGCTGCGCGAGGCGGGCGCGACGATCCTCTTTCTCGCGCCGGGCTTCTACCAGTCGCCGGAGACGATCGGCGATCTCGTCGACTTCGTGGTCGCGCGGGCGCTCGACCAGCTCGGGCTCGAGAACGCGCAGGCGAAGCGGTGGGGACAGTGACCGCCCAGACCGGCCGCCTCCCGGCCGAGGGCGTGCAGCGGATGTTCGACCGGATCGCGCCGGTCTACGACCTGATGAACCGGCTGATGACCATGGGCCTCGACCGGCGCTGGCGGCGCATCACCGTCGAGCAGGTCGTCCGGCCCGGCGACCGCGTGCTCGACGCCTGCTGCGGGACGGGCGACCTCGCCGTGTGCGCGCGGCGCGCAGGAGCGAAGGTCGTCGGCATCGACTTCTCGGAGCGCATGCTCGAGCGCGCGCGGCGGAAGGAGCCTGCGATCGAGTGGATTCGAGGCGACGTGCTCGCTCTTCCGTTCGCCGAGGGCTCGTTCGACGCCGCCACCGTCGGCTTCGGCGTCCGCAACGTGGCGGACCTCGAGGGCGGTCTGCGCGAGCTGCGCCGCGTGCTGCGGCCCGGCGGCCGGCTCGGGATCCTCGAGATCACGACGCCGGCCGGCGCGTTCGCCGCGTTCTACCGGCTCTGGTTCGACCGCGTGATCCCGCTGCTGGGCAGGGTGCTGCCGGGCGGCTCCGCGTATAGGTACCTGCCCGCGAGCGTCCGCCGGTTCCCGCAGCCCGACGACCTCGCCGGGCTTCTTGCCGCCGCCGGGTTCGAGAACGTGCGGTTTCGCTTGTTTGCAGGGGGTATCGTGGCCCTGCACGTGGGGGAGGGCAGATGACCACCACCGCAGGGACGCTGGCAGCGATCCGCGAGGCCCCCGGGCTCGAGGAGTACCTCGACGCGATCGAGGAGCGCCTCGCGCGCACCGTCGCGAGCCATCCCGGCGTCGTGGCGGCGGTCGGGAACGAGGCGCTCGCCGCGGGCGGCAAGCGGCTGCGCCCGCTGCTCGTCTTCCTCTCGGCCCCGGCCGGCCGCGAGCCGTCGATCGCCGCCGGGGTCGCGGTGGAGCTCGTGCACATGGCCACGCTCGTCCACGACGACCTGATCGACCGCGCGCATTTCCGCCGCGGCATGCCGGCCGCCTGGTCCGCACACGGCCCGCTGGCGGCGCGCGCGACCGGCGACTACCTCTTCGCGCGCGCCTTCGCGGAGCTGACCGCGACCGGCGACGCGCACGCGGTCGCGATCCTCGCCGACGCGACCCTTTGCCTCGCCCGCGGCGAGGCGCTGCAGCGCACCCAGACGCGCGACCCGTCGACGACCGTCGAGGCGTACCTGGAGCGCTGCGCGCTGAAGACGGGGAAGCTGTTCGAGGCGGCGTGCCGGCTCGGCGGCGGCTCCGCCGAGTACGGGCTCGCGCTCGGCATCGCCTTCCAGATCGCCGACGACGTGCTCGACTGCTCCGGCGCGACGATCGAGACCGGCAAGATCGCCGGCACCGACCTGCGCGACGGCACCCCGACGCTGCCGCTGCTGCTCGCGGCGCAGGAGGACGAGGTCGTCCACCAGGCGCTCGCGGGCGGGCCGATGGACGGCGCGCTCGTGCGCGTCGCCGCGTCGGGCGCACTGGAGCTGTCCCGCGTCGTTGCCCTCGACTACGCTAGGCGCGCCCGTGCGTGCCTCAACGGCGAGCTGCACCGCGACGAGCTCGATTCGCTGACGCACGCGGTCGTCAACCGCGAAAGGTAGGCAGGTGGCGGTACTCGACACGCTGGAGACCCTCGCCCCGATCCGTGAGAAGATCGAGAGCGGCGAGCGCCTGGACTTCGAGGACGGCCTGGCGCTGATGGAGTCGGACGACCTGCTCGCGCTCGGCGAGCTTGCGGATCTGGCGCGCCGCGTCCGCGGTGGCGGCGACGAGGTCTTCTTCGTCCAGAATCTCTACCTCAACCAGACGAACGTCTGCCGCGTGAAATGCAAGTTCTGTGCCTTCGCGAAGACGCGGAAGCAGGAGGACGCATACACGCTCACCGCCGAGGAGCTCGTCGCGGACGCCGTCGCCCAACATCAGGTCGTGCGCTTCACCGAGATCCACTGCGTCAACGGCGAGAACCCCCACGTCGACCTCGAGTTCTACGCGGGCGTGCTGCGAAAGCTGAAGGAAGCTCTGCCGGACGTGCATCTGAAGTTCTACACGGCCTCCGAGATCCACCACATGTCGAAGCTCGAGGGCTGCTCCCATGCCGAGGTGCTGCGCGTCCTCGAGGAGGCGGGCCTCGGCTCGCTCCCCGGCGGCGGCGCCGAGATCTTCGCCGACCGCGTGCGCCAGCTGATCGCGCCGGGCAAGGAGCATCCGGACGAGTGGTTCGACGTGCACGACACCGCGCACAGGATGGGGATCCCGACGCACTGCACGCTCCTGTACGGCCACGTCGAGACGTACGAGGAGCGCGTCGACCACCTGCTCCGCCTGCGTGCGCAGCAGGACGCGACCGGCGGCTTCCTCGCGTTCATCCCGCTCGCGTTCCATCCGGAGAACACCGTCTTCGAGCGGCGCGGCTTCCGCTTCACGACCGGCGCCGACGACCTCAAGATGATCGCAGTGTCGCGGCTGCTGCTGGACAACATCCCGAACGTGAAGGCGTACTGGATCATGATGGGGATGCCGATGGCGCAGGTCGCGCTCCACTTCGGCGCGAACGACGTGCAGGGGACGGTGATGCGCGAGCAGATCTTCCAGGCTGCCGGCGCGACGAGCGGAACCGAGCAGAAGATCCCCGAGCTCGTTCGGTTCGTGAGGGAGGCGGGCCGGATTCCCGTGCAGCGCGACACGCTCTACAATGAACTGCGGAGGTGGGACGACTGATGCTGCGGCTCGGTCGCATCTCGTATGCGAACATGGCGCCGGTCTTCTACCGCGTCGACGCCGAGGTCGACGAGGTGTTCGGAGTGCCGACGGCGCTGAACCAGATGCTCGTGGACGGTGAGCTCGACACGGCGCCGATCTCGTCGATCGAGTACGCGCGCAACGCGGACCGGTTGAAGCTGCTGCCGCGGCTCTGCGTCGCCTCCGAGGGCGCGGTCGAGTCGATTCAGCTCGTGACGCGGAAGCCGCTCGAGCAGGTGCGCGTGGTGGCGGTGACCCCCGAGTCCGCGACCTCCGTCGTGCTGACGAAGGTGCTGCTGCCGGAGGCCGAGCACGTGCCGCTCGGCGAGGACGCCGACGCGAGGCTGCTGATCGGCGACGCGGCGTTGAAGTCGGCGTTCGAGGATCCGACCCCGCATTACGATCTCGGCAAGCTGTGGCTCGAGCGCACGGGGCTGCCGATGGTGTTCGCGGTCTGGGCGTGCCCGGAGCCGCTCGCCGACGGGCTCGCCGAGCTCGAGGACGCGCTTGTCGCGTCGGTACGCCGCGCGCGCGCCGAGCCGGAGCAGCTCGCGTTCGAGGCGTCGGAGCGGTACGGCTATCCCGCCGGCTTCCTTGCCCGCTACTTCGAGAAGCTGCGCTACCGCTTCGGGCCGCGCGAGCGCGCCGGCCTCTACACGTTCCTCGAGTTCGCGCGCGACGCCGACCTGCTCGACACGGTGCCGGAGCTCCGCTTCGTGCAGACGAAGGGCGCCGCCGTCGCATGAGCGTTGCCGCGACGTCTCCCGTCGGAGAGATCCTCGAGAAGACGCTTGACGGCGAGCGGCTCACGGACGAGGACGCGGTCGCGCTGCTGCGATCGCGTGACCTCGTGACCGTCGGGCGCGCCGCGAACGAGATCCGCAACCGCAAGCACGACCCCGACCGGGTCACGTTCATCATCGACCGCAATCTCAACTACACGAACATCTGCTACACGGACTGCGACTTCTGCGCGTTCTACCGCCGGCCCGGCGACGCGCGCGAGGGCTACCTGCTGCCGAAGCCGGTGATCTTCAAGAAGATCGAGGAAACGCTCGCGATCGGCGGCACCGGCCTGCTGATGCAGGGCGGCCATCATCCCGACCTCGACATCGACTTCTACGAGGATCTCTTCCGCTCGATCAAGGCGCGCTACCGGATTCACCTGCACGCGCTGTCGCCGCCGGAGATCCAGCACATCTCGCGTCGCTCGAAGCTGACGATCCCCGAGACGCTGACACGCCTCCGCGACGCGGGTCTCGACTCGATCCCCGGCGGCGGCGCCGAGATCCTCGTCGACCGCGTGCGCGCCGTCATTGCGCCGAAGAAGACGAAGACCGGCGAGTGGCTCGGCGTGATGCGCCACGCGCACCGGCTCGGCATCTCGACGACGGCGACGATGATGTACGGCCACGTCGAGACGCTCGAGGAGCGGGTCGAGCACATGCGGCGGATCCGCGAGCTGCAGGACGAGACCGGCGGCTTCCGCGCCTTCTTCTCCTGGACGTTCCAGGACGACGGCAACCGGCTCGGCGACAAGGTGCCGCCGGAGACTCGTCCGACGTCGTTCGACTACCTGCTGACGCAGGCGGTGTCGCGGCTCTATCTCGACAACATGTCGCACATCGGCTCGTCGTGGGTGACTCAGGGCAAGAAGATCGGCCAGGTCGCGCTCCAGTTCGGCGCCGACGACCTGGGGTCGGTGATGATCGAGGAGAACGTCGTCAGCGCCGCCGGCACGACGTACCGCGCGAGCACGGACGAGTTCGTCCACCTGATCAGAAGCCTCGGCAAGACCCCGGTGCAGCGAGACACGCTGTACCGGGAAGTCCGCGTCTGGAACTAACGCGAGCCGTCAGGCGCCGTAGTCGAGCGAGCCGTCGAGGCGGCCGCGCGACGCGAGCCGGTTGAACGTCAGCAGCGCCGCCGTCATCCAGCCGACGGCGACGGCAGCCTCGAGCGCGGCGTGGCCGACGACGGTCGACCACGGGGCGCCGGCGAACACCTCGCGGATCGCGAGCAGCCCGTTCGTGAGCGGCAGGAACCGTGACGCCCACTCGAGCGCCGTCGGGTAGTACGAAAGCGGGACGTTGACGCCGCAGACCGTCATCAGGCCCACATAGCCGACGAGCACGACAAGGCTGTTGATGCTGCGGAAGCGGAAGATGACGCCCGCGAGGAACGTGCCGAAGCAGTAGGACGCGAGCGCGACGATGGCGGTCAGCGGCACGACGGCGAGCACTCGCGGCCACGGCAGGTGGAGCCCGAACGCCGGGCCGGCGATGAAGAGGGCGCCGAGCGCGCTCAGCGAGCCGTCCACGACGAGGTACGCGCCGCGCGACGCAAAGACGACGACGGGGCTCGTCGGGCTCGCGACGAGCAGCGGCAGCGTGCCTGCCCATCGCTCCGTCGTCGTCATGTTGAGTGAGAAGACGCCCGACTGCGCCGCCACGGCGAGCGCGTTCCCGATCAGGAGGTAGAACGCGGCCCGATCGTTGGCGACGCGCAGGCCGATGAGCGCAAAGAACGACACCTGCGCAATCACTCGCACCATCCAGCCGAGCGCCCAGCTGCGCCACGTGAAGATCGCTCGGTAGTCGGCGAGCCCCGCGCGGAACGCGTGCTCCATGACGGTCAGGACCCTCATGCCGTGGCGAGCTCTCCGCTCGTGCGCATTCGCCGCAGGACGAGCCGCAGCACGAACCGTCCGAACAGGAAGCTGAGCCCGCCGATCAACAGCACCATGCCGAGCCTCCCCCACTCGTCGTGGATGGGCGACGGCCTGACGCTTGCGCGCAGCAGGTCGGAGCTCCAGGACATGAAGATCACCTTCGTCACCGGCTGGATCCAGCCGGGCAGGAGAGCGATCGGCACGAAGACACCGCCGAGCACGTAGAACGGGAAGCTCGCCGAGTTCGCGAACGTGTACGAGTTGCGCGTCAGCACGAACAGCGCGGCGAAGACGACTGCGGTCCCCGCCATCGCGAAGATCGTCACGAGCAGGGTCAGCGCGAGCGCGAACGGGTGCTCGAACGGGATGGAGACGCCGAAGACGAGCTTCCCGATCGCCCACACCTCGAGGAACCCGAACGAGCCGAGAGTCATGATTGCGGAAATGCGGCCGAGGATCACGACCGCGAGCGACGACGGCGTCGCGAGGATCCACTCGAGCATCCCCTGCCAGCGGTCGCCGGTGACGAGGTTGCCGCCCTGGAAGAGCGCGAACCACCAGAGCGTCATGAGCACCGGAGCCATCAACGCGTCGGGCTGGAGGTCATGCCGGCCGCCGTGTCGCACGATCGTCAGGAAGATGATCGTGAACAGCGGCGCGGTGAAGAACGGGATCAGCGTGTCCGGGCTCGCCCGCACGATCCGCAGCTCGAGGCGGTAGCCCGCGAGGAACGGTCGCATCAGACCCGGAGGCCGCGATCGCCGATCAGGTGCACGTACACCTCTTCGAGGCTCGGCAGGCTCGTTCGCACGGAGGTGACACCCGCGTCGACGAGGAGCTTCAGGACGTCGGCCGTCACGCCCGTCTCGGCGACCTCGATGCGGGCGCCGCCTTCGGCGGGTGCGACGCTCTCCACGCCCGCGAGGCCGGCGATGCGACCAAGCACCTCCTCGCCCGCGCCTTCGACGTCGATGCGCTGGAAGCGCAAGATGACGCGGCCAAGCGTCCGCGGCGACTCCGTCGCGATGATCGCGCCGTGGTCGATCAGCGTGACTCGGTCGCAGAGCGCCTCGGCCTCGGCCATATCGTGCGTCGCGAGCAGGATCGTCCGGCCCTCCCCGCGCAGCTCGGTGATCAGCGCACGGAACTCGCGTGCCGCGAGCGGATCCATCCCCGTCGTCGGCTCGTCGAGGAAGAGCACCTTCGCGTCGCCCATCAGCCCGCGCGCGAGGTGCAGGCGCTGCTTCATGCCGCGCGAGTACGTCTCGACGCGCTCGTCAGCGCGATCCGTCAGCCCGACCCGATCGAGCAGCCGTTCCGTGCGCTCTCGGATCTCCGCACGGGAGAGCTTGTAGAGCGCGCCCCAGTACTCGAGATTCTGGCGGCCGCTGAGCCGCCAGTAGAGCCCGCGCTCGCCGCCGAACACGATGCCGATCTGCGGCCGGACGGCGCGTGCCTCCTCGACGACGTCGTGGCCGAGCACGCTCGCCTTCCCGCTGGTCGGCAGCAGCACCGTCGAGAGGATCTTGACGAGGGTCGTCTTGCCGGCTCCGTTCGGGCCCAGCAGGCCATGCACCTCGCCGACGGGGATCGTCAGCGAGACGCCGTCGAGGGCCGTGACCGGCTCCCGCTTCCGCGGCGTGAAGACCCGGCGTATCTCCTGGACGTCGACCGCGCTCTCCACCGGCCGGGATTCTGTCACGCGAAGCATCATCGGCCCGATATTTCACTGCTCCGGCCGACATCCGGCTACCCTGCCCGAGGGTCGTGCTCCGCAAGCTCCTCACTGCCGCTGCAGTCGCCGCGATCGGCGTGCTGCCTGCCGGCGCCGCGACGAGGGCGCGCAGCGCCTCGTCGCAGATCGTCGCCCAGTCGGTGCTGATGCCGGGCGTCGGCTACCAGCGTGAGGTCGAGTTCACGCCGCGCGGGCCGGTCGTGCTCGACGTCGTGACCGCGCCGCGACCCGACGGCTCGCTCTACACCCTCGCCCCCGCGCTCTCGAACGGCGCGATCGTCGGCACGGAGACGCTCACGGACATGGAGAAGGACGCAAGCACGGCTGCGACGGTCGTCGGCGTCAACGGCGACTTCTTCGCCGCAAAGTCCGGGGTGCCGACCGGGATCCTCATGCGCGGCGGCGCCCTCGACTCCGCGCCCGCGAACGGACGCTCGAGCCTCGGCATCGCGCCGGACGGAACGCTCGCCGTCAGCCGCGTCGTGTTCGACGGCACCTGGCGCGGCACGAGCCAGCGCCGGCAGCTCGACCTGAACGCCGCGCCGGCCGCCGGGCATACGACCCTCTACACCTCCGCCTGGGGGTCGACGACGCCGGCTGAGAACGGCGTCGTTGAGGACGTGATCGGCTCGTTCCCGCCAGCCCAACCCGACCGCGTCCTGACCGGCGCCGTCACGCAGGTCGTCGCCCAGGGGAGCACGCCGATCCCGCCCGGCGGGGCGGTGCTCGTCGCGCGCGGCGCGCAGGCGCCGCACCTGACGGCCGAGGCGCCGGCGGGTACGACGGTCGAGGTGCGGCTGACGCTCACGCCGGACTGGAGCACGATGGCGAGCGCGATCGGCGGCGGGCCGGTGCTCGTCCTCGGCGGGAAGCCCATCTTCCGCGCCGACGAGTCCTTCGGCGACCCGGTCCTGAACACCCGCGGCCCGCGCAGCGCCGTCGCCCAGCTGAGCGACGGACGCATCCTGCTCGTCAGCGTCGAGGGCGGCGGCTCCGCGTACAGCGCCGGGATGACGAACTACGAGCTGGCCGTCGCGCTCGCGCGTCTCGGCGCGGTCACGGCCATGGGCCTCGGCAGCGGCGCCCCCGCGGCGATGGCGTTCGACGGCTCGCTGCTGACGCGGCCCTCGTCGAGCACGGAGCCGACGCTCTCCGACGCGCTCCTGCTCTCGTACAACGGCGTCTACGCGGCGCTGCCGGCGACCGCCGTCGTCTCGCCGAACGGCGACGGCGTCGCCGACACGCAAACGTTCACGTACAAGCTCCTCCGCCAGTCGACGGTGACGGCCACGCTCACCGGGCCGGACAAGTCGACGCGCACACTCGTACAGGACTCCGAGCAGCCGGGAGTGCACGCGATTCAGTGGAACGCCGAGACGGCGGCCGGCACACCGGAGCTGGAGGGGGGCTGGAAGTTCACCGTCGCCGCGGTCGACGACCAGGGCCGTGCGACCAGCGCCGATCGCCAGTTCGACCTCAACGACACCCTCGGCACGCTCCAGGCGACGCCGGCTGCGGCGCAGCTCCTCCCGGGCGCAACGGCGGTCGTCACCGCGGCCTTCCAGCTCGCGCACCCGGCGCAGGTGACGGCGACGGTCGAGACCCGCAGCGGCATCGTGATCGCCACTCTGCTCGACACGAGCCTCCAGCCGGGACCGCAACAGGTGGTCTGGAACGGCCGCACGTGGACGGGCGCGCTCGCGTTCACCGGCGCCTATCAGGTGCACGTCGTCGCAGCGAACTCGATCGGCACCGTCTCGCTCGTCGCCCCCTTCACGGCCCATCGTTAGTGCCCCTAGGATCCCCACCCGTGCTCGCGAGCCTCTCCGGGTCGATCACGCACGCCGTCGGCAACCACGGCGTCTACGCCGTGTTCGGGCTGCTGATTCTCGCCGCCGTCGTGCCCGTGGCAAGCGAGCTCGTGATGCTCTACGCCGGCGCGGTGGCCGGCGGCGCCTTCTCCGGCGTCGCCGTGAACGTCTTCGGGACCACTGTGCACTCGCACGCCTGGGGCTACCTCTGGATGGTGGCCGCCGGCACGCTCGGGAACCTCGTCGGCGCCGCGGTCGGCTGGTGGATCGGCGTCCGCGGCGGCCGGCCGCTCCTGCACCGCTACGGCCGCTACATCCACGTCTCGGACGCCAAGCTCGAACGGGCCGAACGCTGGTTCGACCGCTTCGACGACTGGGCGGTGCCGCTGGGCCTCGCGACGCCTCTCGTCCGCTCCTTCGTCGCCATCCCCGCCGGGATCGTGCGCGTCCCCTTCCGGAAGTTCCTTCCGCTCGCATTCGCCGGCAGCGCCGTCTTCTGCTTCGGCCTCGCCGGGGCAGGCTGGGCGCTCGGCACCGCCTACACGCACGCCCACCGCGACCTGCGCTACGTCGATTACGCCGTGCTGGCAGGCGTTGTGCTGCTCGCGGCGTATCTGGCACTCCGGTGGCTGAGGGCCGCTAGAGTGAGTCGCCGTGCAGACGATCCCGCTCGTTGACGTCCGGGCACAGTACGCGCCGCTGATCCCGGAGCTCGAGGCCCGTTTCCGCGAGGTCCTCGACGGCGGGCAGTTCATCCGTGGCTCGCACTACTGGGCCTTCCAGGAGGAGGCTGCGGCCTATCTCGGCGTCTCGAAGACGGTCGGTGTCGCCAACGGCACCGACGCGCTCGTGCTCGTGCTCGACGCAATGGAGATCGGCCCGGGCGACGAGGTCATCTGCCCTGCCTTCACCTTCTACGCGACCGCCGAGTCGATCGCGCGCCGCGGCGCCACGCCCGTCTTCGCCGACATCGATCCCGCGACGCTGAACCTCGACCCCGACGACGTCGCGGCGAAGATCACGGCGCAGACGCGCGCGCTGATGCCGGTGCACCTGTTCGGCCGGCCGGCGCCGATGGAGGAGCTCGCGAAGCTCGGCCTGCCGGTGATCGAGGACGCCGCCCAGGCGTTCGGCGCGCCAGGCGTCGCGAAGCTCGGCACGGTCGCCACGTACAGCTTCTTCCCGACGAAGAACCTCTTCTGCCTCGGCGACGGCGGCCTCGTTGCGACAAGCGACGACGAGCTCGCCGACCGGGTGCAGATGCTCGCGTTCCACGGCTCGCGCGACAAGACCGACTTCGACTTCGTCGGCTACAACTCGCGCCTCGACGAGCTGCAGGCAGCGATGCTGCGGATCTTTCTCACGCACCTCGACGCGTGGAACCGCGGTCGGCGCGAGGCGGCGGCGCGCTACGCCGAGCTCGGGCTCGGCGAGCTCGTCGAGCTGCCGCACGACGAGCCGGCGCACATCTACCACCTGTTCGTCTGCCGTTCGCCCGAGCGCGACCGCATCCGCGCGGCGCTCACCGATGCGGGCATCGCCTCGGCCGTCTACTACACGACGCCGCTGCACCTGCAGCCGGCGCTCCGCTTCCTCGGCTACGAGCCGGGCTCGCTGCCGGAGACCGAGCAGGTTGCGCAGGAGAACTTCTCCGTGCCGCTCTGGCCGGGCATTCCGGCCGAGGCGCAGGAGCGGGTCGTCGACGCCGTCCGCTCGGCGGTCGGCGTCGCCGCACGCGCATGAGCCGTATCGGCCGCCACCGGCTGCTGCAGCTGCTGGCGGACGCGGTGATCGTCGCCGTCTCGTGGGTGCTCGCGTTCGAGCTGCGCTTCGACCACGGCCTGCCGGTCTACTACGACACGCTGCTGCGGCGGACGATCTTCATCGTCGTCGCGATCAAGCTCGCCGTCTTCATCGCGTTCGGCTTCCACCGTCGCTGGTGGCGCTACTTCTCCGTGAACGACATGTGGAGTGCGGCGCGCGGCGTCGTGGTCGCGTCCCTCGTCGCCGACGTCACGGTCTACTTCGTCTCACCCGTGCACAACGTGCGCCTGCCGCGGTCGATCGCGGTGATGGACCTGCTGATCACGCTCGCGCTCGTCGCCGGAGCCCGCCTGCTCACGCGCACCGTGACGGAGCGGCCCCGCTTCGGGGTCGTCGCACGCGGCAAGGAGGTGATCGTCGTCGGCGCCGGCGATGCAGGTCGGCTCGTCGTACAGGAGATGCAGCGCTCGCGGATGCTCTCGTACACGCCGATCGGCTTCGTCGACGACGATCCGCGCAAGCGGAACACGCGCATCCTCGGCGTCCGCGTGCTCGGCACGATGGAGGACCTGCCGCGGCTCGTGCGCGAGTTCAAGCCGGATGAGCTGCTGATCGCGATCCCCTCGGCGTCAGGCGAGACGCGCCGCCGCGTCGTCGAGGCCGCCCAGTCCGCGAGCGTGCCGGTGAAGACGCTGCCGGGGCTGTATGAGCTGATCTCCGGCGACGTCGACCTGGCGCGGCAGATCCGCCCGGTGCAGGTCGAGGACGTCCTCGGGCGGGAGCCGGTCGAGGTCGACTTCGAGCAGGCCGCCTCGTACCTGCAGGGCCATACGGTGCTCGTCACCGGCGCGGGCGGCTCGATCGGCTCCGAGCTCTGCCGGCAGATCGCGCGGGTCCGCCCGGCGCGTCTGATCCTCGTCGACAACGCCGAGACGGCGCTGTTCGACATCGAACGCGAGCTCGTCGGTGAACGCGACTTCACGCCTGCGGTGCCGAAGCTGATCGACGTCAAGGACCGGAAGGCGCTGAGGCGCGAGGTCTTCGAGAAGTACAAGCCGACGGTCGTCTTCCATGCGGCCGCATACAAGCATGTCCCGCTGATGGAGACGCACCCGCTCGAGTCCGTGCGGAACAATGTCGCCGCGACGCGTACGGTTGCAGAGCTGTCCGCCGAGTACGGGGTCGAGCGCTTCGTGCTCATCTCCACCGACAAGGCGGTCAACCCGAAGACGGTGATGGGCCAGTCGAAGGCGCTCTGCGAGTGGATCGTCGAGTCGTTCGGCCACCGGCGCGACGTCCCCACGCGCTTCGTCGCGGTGCGCTTCGGCAACGTGCTCAACTCGTCGGGCAGCGTGATCCCGACCTTCCGCCGCCAGATCGAGAAGGGCGGGCCCGTCACGGTGACCCATCCCGAGATGACGCGCTTCTTCATGACGATCCCGGAGGCGGTGTCGCTCGTCGTGCAGGCCGGCGCGATCGGCGGCCGCGGCCAGGTGTTCGTGCTCGACATGGGCGAGCCGGTGAAGATCGTCGATCTCGCGTGCAACATGATCCGGCTCTCCGGCAACGAGCCGCGGCTGCCCGGCGAGCCGGAGGCGGGGCCGCGCGAGATCCGCATCCAGTACATCGGCTCGCGCCCCGGCGAGAAGATCCACGAGGAGCTCTGGAGTGCGGACGAGGCGGTCGGCGAGACGGCGCACCCGAAGATCAAGCGGCTGTCCCGCCCGCCGGTCGACCCGTCCTGGCTGACCGACCAGCTGCGCGAGCTCGAGCGGCTCGCGGACGAAGGCGAAACGCTCGAGGTCGTCGGGAAGCTGAGCGCGATCGTCCGCGAGCCGAAGCGTGAAACGGTCACAGTGCCCGAGCGGGCGGTCGTTACGGAGTCGCCGGCGGTCCGCCCACGCAGCGAAGTGTGACGGCGAACGGCAGCGTCACCGTCTGCGTGCGGTGGAAGACCGACAGGTACGAGAAGCGGAGCCGCAGGTGGTCGGAGAAGACGTCGGGCGTCGTCGCGCTCGCGCCTGCGCAGACGAGCCGGTAGCGCACGACGAGGATCGCGGAATCGCCCCGCGCGAGCTTGACGTCCTGGAACGGGATCAGGTCGCCGGGTTCGGCGCTGGCCGCCGCGGAGTCCGTGCCCAGCAGCTGCACCGGGCCGACCCCGGGCCGTTTCAAAGGCGCTTCGGGTGCGAGACCCGTCACCGTCACCTGGAAGCGCCCCGTGTTGCGCAGGGTGAAGGCGGCGTCGAAGCTGCGGCCCCGCCGGTAGGCGGGGAAGAAGACGGGCTTCCCGCCTGAGCCGGCGACCGGCTGGACGTCGGCGCCGATGCCGGAGCCCGGCGCGAAGTCGGTGTCGAGCGCGGCGAGGGGCGCGTAGGAGCCGAGCCAGAAGTAGAGCGCGCCCGCCGCGATCGCGGCGACGAGCAGCGCCCCACCGGCCACCAACGCGGCCACGCGCAGCGGATGCCGTCGCCCGAGCTTGCCCGCCGCGAATCCGTCCATGCGGTGATTCTGCACGGAGTCGACGATCCGTTGTGACGAAGCCGACCGGCGCCCTCGGTACGGTGGAGCGCTCGTGGATACCGAGCGGATTCTCGCAGGGCTGAACGCGGAGCAGCGGGCCGCCGCGCAGGCGACGCGCGGCCCGGTCTGCATCCTGGCCGGCGCCGGCACCGGCAAGACGACGACGATCACGCGCCGGATCGCGTGGCAGGTGGCGAGCGGCGCCTTCTCCGCCTCGGAGATCGTCGCCGTCACGTTCACCGACAAGGCCGCCGGCGAGCTCCGCGGCCGGCTTGCGGCGCTCGGCGTCGAAGGCGTGCGCGCGTCCACCTTCCACTCGGCGGCGCTCGCGCTGCTGCACCGGTTCGGCGGCGCGCCCGGCCGCATCCTCGCGACGAAGGCGCTGTCGCTGCGGCGGATCGGCAACAGCCTGCCGCGCCCGTACCGCTTCCGCCCCGCGGGCGACCTCGCGACGGAGATCGAGTGGGCGAAGAACCGGCGCCTCACTCCGCAGACCTATCTCGCGGGGCTCGGCGAGCACGAGCCGCCGCTGCCGCCGGACCTCGCCCACCGCGTCTTCCGCGAGTACGAACGACGCAAGGCGGAGGCCGGCGAGCTCGACTTCGAAGACCTGCTCGGGCGGGCCATCCGGCTGCTCGAGGAGGACGAAGAGGCGCTCGCGACCGTGCGCGACCGCTGGCGCGCGTTCACGGTGGACGAGTACCAGGACGTCAACCTGCTCCAGCAGACGCTGCTCGACCTGTGGCTCGGAGAGCGTGACGACGTCTGCGTCGTCGGCGACGACTACCAGTCGATCTACGGCTTCACGGGTGCGAGCGCGGAGTGGCTGCTGGCGCTGCCGCAGCGCTTCCCGCACGCGCACGTCGTACGGCTGGAGCAGAACTACCGCTCGACGCCGCAGGTGCTCGAGCTCGCGAATCGGCTCGTGCCGAAGCTCGGCGGCTCCGCGAAGACGCTGCGCGCGACGCTCGCCGCCGGGCCGGAGCCGGACGTGCGCCCCAACGCCGACGTGGTCAAGCGCATCGAGGAGCTGGCCGCCGCCGGCGTGCCGCTCGAGGAGCAGGCCGTGCTCGTGCGTACGAACGCGCGGACAACGGAGTTCGAGGAGGCGTTCCACGAAACCGGGATCCCGTTCCAGGGCGCCTCACTGCTCGACCGCGACGCGGCGCGGCAGCTGCTCAAGCTGCTCCGCGACGGCGACTCGACCGACGTCGCGGCCACCGTCCGCCGCACGGCGGGGGCGCAGGGCTGGCTGCCGAGCCCGCCGGACAAGCTCGGCGACCGCGAGCAGACGCGCCAGGCCGACCTCGGGCGGCTCGTCCGGCTCGCGGAGCAGTTCGAGGGGACGCTCGCGGAGTTCGCGGCGAGCCTGCGCGAGCGCTTCGGCGCGAGCGCCGGCCGCGGCGTCCACCTGCTGACGCTGCACCGCGCGAAGGGGCTCGAGTTCGAGGCGGTCTACCTGCCGCGGCTCGAGGAGGGCGAGCTGCCGATCCGCCGCGCCGACGTCGACGAAGAGCGGCGGCTCTTGTACGTGGGGATGACGCGCGCGAAGCGCTACCTGCTCGTGACGTGGCAGGGCAAGCCGAGCAGGTTCCTCACCGAATGCAACCTGGTTGCCAGAGGCAACCAGGTTGCAGCCGTTCACAAAGCCAGGCTCGAGGAGACGCCTGCGGTTCAGGCGCTGAAGGAGTGGCGCCTCGCCCGGGCGCGTGCGGAGGAGGTGCCCGCGTACGTCGTCTTCAACGATCGGACGCTCGCCGAGCTGGTCTCGCGCTCGCCGCGCACGATCGCGGAGCTCGCCGCCGTGCCCGGCATCGGCCCGGCGAAGCTGGAGCGCTTCGGCCCCGAGCTGCTCGCCGCGCTCGCCCGCGTGGCCTAACGCAGCGCGGACAGCAGCAGCTCGAGCATCAGCGCCGGGTTGCGCCGCACGCGCTCGCCGGCGCCGCCGTCTCGCTTGCGCAGGTCGAGCGCCCGCGGGTCGGTGAGGGGCTTCAGCCGCCCCTCGCGGATCAGCGCCTCGTCGACGCCGCCGAGCCGGCCACCGTACGTCGTGTACACCGGCACGCCGAGCGCCGCCGCCTCGCGGTTCATCGTCCCACCCGCCGAGACGACGACGTCAGAGAGCGCGATCAGGCTCTGCGCGTCGACGGCGGTCTCGGGGAGGATCACCGACGGCAGCGCGAGACTGCGCACGTAGTCGCGCTGCTCCTCGGTGCGCGGCAGCACGAACGCGTGCACATCCTCGAGCCGGCCGAGATGGTCGAGCGTCATCGGGAAGAGCGGGTTCGAGTGGCGGTGGTAGAGCGACACGTCGGGCGGCGGGCGTAGCACGACAAGCACTCGCGCCGGGTCGACGCCGAAGCGGTCGAGTAGCGAGCCGTCAGGTTCGAAGTCGGCGAGGTAGTACTCCTCCTTCAGGCCCGGGTACTGCTCGAGCTTCGGCGGGCGCACGCCGTACTTGCGCAGGCGGTCGGGAGGGATCGCCTCCGGGACGACGACCTTCGTCGCGGCGCGGCAGCCGAGTTGATGCTGCAGCGTCGCGAACTCGTAGTCGAACGTCGTCGAGCTCGGGATGCCGAGCCGGCGCGCGGTCATGGTCAGCTCGTGCGAGCCGTGCGCGAGCGCGACGTCGAAGTCACGACCCTTCGCCCAGCGGCGCAGCGCACCGAGCCGGTGCGTCATCTGCCGCGCCTTCTGCACGCGTGAGCGGCCGCCGTGCCGCCCGATCACCTCGGCGGTGAGCCCGTGCAGCTCGAGCAGCTGCAGCGTCTGCGCGTAGTCGCGCGCGGTGATCTCGACCTCGTCCCCGCGCTCGCGCAGCAGGCCGATCAGCGGCCGGAACACGAGCACGTGCGCCGACGCGGTCATGTCGACCCAAACCCTCACGTCAGGAGCGCTTCCATGCGGGCCGAGCGCAGCAGCGGCGGCTCCTGCTCGACGTGCCGCTCGTACCAGAGCGTGAACGCGAGCAGTCCCCACAGCTGGCGGCTGCGGTCCTCGACCCCGGAGACGTGCTCGCCGATCAGCCGTGCAACGACGTCTGGGCGGAAGAAGCCCTGGCGCGTAAGCGTCTCGGCGGAAAGCGTCTCGCGCATAAACGGCACCAGCTCGCCCCGCAGCCACAGCCCTGCCGGAATCGAGAAGCCGCGCTTGCGCCCATGCACGACCTCGCGCGGCAGCAGCGGCTCGACCGCCTTGCGCAGGAGCACCTTCTTCGACAGTCCGCGCACCTTGTGCTGGGCCGGCAGCGAGAACGCGAAGCTCGTCACCACCGAGTCGAGAAACGGCACCCGCACCTCGAGCGAGTGCGCCATCGACGCGCGATCCGTCTTCACGAGCAGGTCGTCCACGAGATAGACGCCGAAGTCGACGTCCTGCAGCCGCGCGAGCCCGTCCGCGCCCTCCGTTTCGCGGTAGCGGGCGCGGTATACGTCGACCGGGTCGAACGCCGCGCTGCGTCCGGTCAGCTCGGCGCGCACGTCCGCTGCGAAGATCTCCTTCCAGCCGTGATGGCGCTCGAGCGGCGGCAGGTGCGCCGCGCGCACGAAGCGCTTCGCCCGGTAGTCGAAGCTCGCCTTTGCGGTCGACGTCGGCAGCCGCTCGACGAGCGGCCGGACGAGCCGCGCAAAGGGGGCGACGCGGTCGGCGATCAGGTCGGCCGCATACGTGTAGTAGCCGCCGAACAGCTCGTCGGCGCCCTCGCCCGAGAGCGCGACCTTGACGTGGTCGGCGGCGAGTTGCGAGACGAGGTAGGTGGGCAGAGCGGACGAGTCGGCGAACGGCTCGTCGAACACGTCGGCGAGCGCTCGCAGGAGCAGCGCCGGGTCGGGACGGACGAGCAACTCGTGGTGCCTCGTGCCGTACCGCTCGGCGACGCGGCGCGCGTCGGCGCGCTCGTCGAAGCTCCGCTCCGCAAAGCCGATCGTGAACGTGTGCAGCGGCTCCGCGGTCTCCTGCGCGGCCAATGCGGCGAGCACGGCGGAGTCGACGCCGCCGGAGAGGAGCACGCCGACGGGGACATCGCTGAGCAGGTGTGCGCGCACCGAGTCGCGCAGGCGCGCACGCAGCTCCTCGATCAGCTCTGCCTCGTCGTCGAGGCGCAGCTCGGCGGCCGCCACCGGCCCGGGTCGCGCGTATCGCTCGAGCTGCACGTGCCCGTCCTCCTCCCAGACGAGCGTGTGCCCGGCGGGGAGCTTGCGCACGTCGCGGAAGATCGAATAGGGGGCGGGGATCGAGTTGAAGGCGAGGAACGCCTCGAGCGCGTCGAGGTCGACCTCGACGCGGGGCAGCGCGCGAAGCTCCGACGCGAACGAGAGCTCGCCGGCGTGGTGGCGGTAGTAGAGCGGCTTGATGCCGTAGGGGTCGCGTGCGAGTACGAGCCGGCGTGCGCGGGCGTCCCAGACGGCGACCGCGAACATCCCGCGCAGCCGCCGCGCGAACCCGACTCCGTGCTGCTCGTAGAGGTGCACGAGCGCCTCGGTGTCGCTGTGCGTGCGAAAGACGTGCCCGTCGCGCTCGAGCTCGCGCCGCAGCTCCGGGTAGTTGTAGATCTCGCCGTTCTGAACGACGACGCAGGCGCCGTCCTCGTTCGCGATCGGCTGGTCGCCGCCCGCGAGATCGATGATCGAAAGGCGGCGCGCCGCGAGCGCAACCGGTCCGTCGACGTGTCCGCCGGAGCTGTCGGGGCCGCGGTGCGCGAGCGCCGCGCTCATCGCGGACAGCCGCTCGAGGTCGGGCGGGCCGACCGGCGACGCGATTCCGCAGATCCCGCACATTCGCCCTACTCTACGAGCGATCAGGCGCCGTTCCTGCAGCGGACGGCGCCGCGTGCGGCCGCGAGCGCGGCGAGAACGGCTGTCAGGCGCCGCGGCGTACGAGCCCTCGCAGCGACTGCCTGATCACGCGCCAGCCGGTGGCCGCGACGGTGCGCAGGTAGAGGCGCACCGAGCGGTCGGCGATCCACTCCAGGTCGTGCGCGAGCTTCTCGGCCATCGACGTCTCGTAGCCGCGGCGCACCTGCGCGAAGCCGGTGAGGCCCGGACGGACGACGAGCCGCTGCCAGTACGCCGGCAGCTCGTGGGCGAGCTCTTCGAAGAAGCGCGGCCGGATCGGGCGTGGGCCGACGAGGCTCATGTCGCCGCGCAGCACGTTGAAGAACTGCGGGATCTCGTCGAGCTGGGTCGCCTTCAGCCAGCGGCCGAGCGGCGCGAACTCCTCCTGGGTGCGGCGGACGAGCTCCTCGCCGAGATAGGGACCGAGCCGGGTCTCGGCGTCGGAGCGGAGCGTGCGGAACTTCAGCATGGTGAACACGTGCCCGCCGCGGCCGACCCGCTCGCCGCGGTAGAAGACCGGCCGCCCGCTCGTGGCGAGGATGACCAGGGCGATCGCGAGCGCCAGGGGCAGCGCGCAGACGAGGAACAGCGCGGAGAGGCCGACGTCGAGCGTGCGGAGAAGCGCGTCGCGCGGCCGGGCCGGCGTCTCGAGCGCCAGCTGGCGGTAGCCGCGGACGAGCGCGTCCTCGAGCCGCGTCGTCGTCTCGGGCACGCGTGTGATGCTAGTGGACGCGGCCACAAGTACGGTTGTGCGCCTGGCGGCCCGCAAACGCGGCGCATGCCGTCGTCCTCGGTCGGCCGCATACCTACGGGTATGCGGCCTCCCTGCGTCCTAGGCCTGCTTGGTTTGCGAACCGCCAGACACAAACGAACTTATGGCCGCGTCCACTGGACGCTCGCTCGAGGCCGCCCGGCGTTCCCTGTACGGCAAGATCGGGGCATAATGATCGCTTATGGACACGCGACAGCTCGCCGCGTTCTGCGCGGTCGTCGAGCGGCGCAGCTTCTCGCAGGCGGCGGAGCAGCTCGGCGTCACGCAGCCGGCGGTGAGCCTGCAGATCCGGTCGCTCGAGAAGCGGCTCGGGCTGCAGCTGCTCGACCGCTCGGGGCGGCGCGTGGAGCCGACCGAGGCCGGCCAGCGGCTCTACCGCAGTGCGCAGCGGCTGCTCGCCATGGAGGAGCAGCTGCTCGCAGAGCTCGGCGACGAGGCCGAGGGGGAGCTGACGGGGCGGCTGGAGATCGGCGCGTCGACCGGGCCGGGCGGGACGGCGCTGCCGATCGTGCTGTGCGAGTTCCAGGCTCGGCATCCCGACATCCACGTCGCGCTGTCGGTGTCCGACACGCAACGCGTCGTCGAGCAGGTCGCGCGGCGCGAGCTCGAGCTCGGCGTGGTCGGCGCGGTACGCCGGCACCGCGGCGTCGTCTTCGAGCCGTTCTTCCGCGACGAGGTCGTGCTCGCCGTGCCGCGCGGCCACCGTTTCGCGAACCGCACCGTCCCCCTCGACGAGCTGAAGGGCGAGCCGCTCGTGCTCATGCAAGAAGGAGCGGGCGTGCGGCAGGTGATCGACGACGAGCTGCGCAACGCCGGCGTGCGCCTGCGCGACCTCGACGTCCGGCTCGAGCTCGGACTGCAGGAGTCGGCACGCAGCGCCGTCGTCGCCGGCTTCGGCGTCACCTTCATCTCGCGCTCGGCGATCGAGAGCGACCTCGCCGCCGGCACGGTCGCGATCGCGCAGGTCGAGGGGCTGGAGCCGTCGCGCGAGATCGCGCTCGTGCGCTCAAGCGGCCGTGCGGAGACGCGCGTCGCGCAGGCGTTTGTGGCCTACGCGAGGTCGCGGCTCGCGTGATCGTTCGCTGGGGCCTCGACGCGCTGCCCGAGGTTTGCGCCGCGGCCGGCGTTCGCTCGCCGCTGCTCGTCGCCAGCCCGCGCTGGGACGGCCTCGAGCTGCCGCTCCAGCCGGCCGCGCGCTGGCGCGAGGTGCCGTCGGACCGGGTCGGCGAGGCGGCGGAGGCGGCGCTTTCCGGTGACGGCGTCGTCGCCCTCGGCGGGGGCAGCGCCGTCGACCTCGGCAAGGCGGTCTCCGCCTCGACCGGGTTGCCGCTCGTGTCGGTGCCGACGACGTACGCGGGCGCTGAGTGGACGCCGTACTTCGGCGTGCGCGACCCGCAGCGGCGGATGCGCGGCGGCGGCTCGGGAGCTCGGCTCGCCGGCGCGGTCTACGAGGTCGACTTGACGCTCGACCTGCCGCGCGAGACGACGGTGGGCACGGCGATGAACGCGCTCGCGCACTGTGCGGAGGCGCTGTACGCGCAGGGGCACAACGATGCGGCCGACGCAGAGGCGCTGGAGGGCGCGCAGCTGATCTCGGTCTGGCTGCCGCAGGTCGTGGAGTCGCAGCACGATCGCGACGCGCGCACGCAGCTGCTGCGGGGCGCGTGTCATGCCGGCGCCGCGCTCGGCGGCTCGATGCTCGCGCTCGCGCATGCGATGGCGCAGGCGATCGGCGGCCGCTACGGCCTGCCGCACGGGACGTTGAACGGGATCTGCCTGCCGCCGGTGCTCCGCTACAACGCGCGCTACGCGCCGGAGGCGGTCCGACGCTTCGGCGAGGCAGTCGGAGGTGACCCGGAGCCGCGGGTCACGGAGCTCGCAGCGCTCGGCGGCCCCACACGGCTGCGCGACCTCGGCGTGCCCGAGGAGGACCTCCCCGAGCTCGCGGAGCTCGCCGCGGGGCGCGCCGGCAACCAGGCGAACCCGCACCCGGCGACGCCGGCGGAGATCGAGCAGCTGCTGCGCTCGGTCTGGTAGCTCAAAGCCGGCGGACGAGCGGGAGCAGTCGCTCGGTCGGGGCGCCGCGCAGCGCGCAGCACCAGCCGCGTAGACGCGGACGCGGCCCGAAGAGCACGAGCACCCGGCCGTCGCGGCGAGCGGCCTCGACCAGTCCGTCCTGCGTCGTGCGCTGGCCGCCGGCCGCGCCCTCGAGCAGTGCCGCCGACGGAGCGAGGAGCGCGGTCGCTCCGCGCTTGCGCAGCCTGCGCGCGGCGGCGCGGCAGGCCGCGTAGCTGTTCAGCGAGCCGAGCAGCGTCAGCCGGTGCAGACGGGGACGCATGACGACCTCGGCGCTCTCGTCCACCTTGACCGCCCAGAGGGCGCGGTCGATCCCGCCCAGATCCTCGAGCAGCGTGATGTTCCAGTGCCGCAGGAGCTCGGCCCACGCGCCGTCGGGCGTGTCCGCCAGATACTGGACGGGGCCCTCGCCGTCGCCGTGCCAGCGGCCCGCCGGCTGATCGTGCGCCAGGTGCAGAAACGGAAAGCGGTGGTCGGCCTGGCGGTACCAGGTGGACATCAGCCGGCGAGCGACATCGCGAACGCGATCGCGGGCTCGAGCTCGTCCTCGCTCTCGGCCCCGCGGATCACGGTCGCGGGAGGCTCGCCGCCGAGCTGCACCACGGGCCGGGCGAACCAGCGGCGTACGCCGTACTCGTTGAACGAGCCGAGCAGGCCGGCGAGCATCCGCGCGATGCCGTGCAGGCGCCACGCCACCTCGTCGGGTGTCGTGCGCTCGCCCCCGGCGTAGCGCCGCAGCGAGGACTCGGAGATGTCGAGCAGGCCGGCGAGCAGCTCGTCGCCGAGCACCTGCCGGGACGGCGCCCACTCGCCGGCGGGGTTGGGCGATGCGTCGACGGCCTCGATGATCGCCCGCAGCGCCTCCTCGATCTTCTCGCCGCGCAGGGGGAGCAGCGACACGGTTCGCGTCGCGACTCCGGCCGCAGCGACGTTCGCGCAGATCCGGTCGAGCAGCTCGAGATCGAGGACGACCGGCCCCTGGACGTCTGCCGGGAGGTAGCCCATCACCTGTGCGCGGATGAGCAGGTGAAGGGCGACGTGCGCCGTAGCGCGGGACGCCGCAAGCGGACGGGAAACGGACTCGATTCGGAGATCGATCATTGCCCGAATGATAGCCGAACGTGGCTTCGATCAGCGGAAGCGCTGTCCCTCGTCCCGCCGGTAGCCCCAGGCGGCCACGAGCGTGAAGACGGCGCCGTAGGCGGCGAGCGCGAGCCAATGCGAGGCGCGCCAAGCTCCGCCGGCGACCGCGGGCCAGAGCACGTCGCCCCATTGTCGAGTCGGCGTGTACGGCGACAGCGCGCGGATCGCGTGCGGCAGATCCTGCGGGCCGGTCCAGAGGCCGCCCGCGTACGCGAGCAGCATGTAGAGGATGTTCGCGACCGGTAAGGCGCTCTTCGCCGAGGCCCAGAACGCGATCGCGAGTCCAAGCAGCACGAACGGAATGCTCCCGAGCAGGAGCGCGGCGGCGAGGCGCAGCCACTGCGTCGTGTCGAGCGAGGCCGAGGTCGTGCCGAGCGCGACGGCGACGACGATTGCAGACGATGACGCGGCGAAGGCGAGCGCCGCCAGCACGCGTCCCGCGAGACGGCTCGCAGCCGTCGCGGGCAGCGTGCGCACGAACAGCTGCCACGGCGTTCCGCGCTCGATCGCCACCGAGACGCCGAACTGGAAGAAGCCGACGCCGAGAACGGCGAACGCGGCGTACGAGCCGAGCAAGAGGTTGGCGTCGTGGCCCGCGCGCGGCAGGCCGAAGAGCAGGAAGAGCAGCGAAGGGAAGCCCAGGGTCGCGACGCTGAAGCCGGGGAAGCGCAGGAGCTCCACGATCTGCAGGCGGGCGTGGACGAGCGCAAGCCTCATCCGCCGCTCCGGACGAGGGCGAGGAACCCCTCCTCGAGGGTGGGCGCCGTGCCCTTGATCTCGGCGGCGCTTCCCTCGGCGAGCACCTTTCCGCCGGCGACGACGACGATCCGGTGCGCGAGCGCCTCCGCCTCCTCGAGGTGATGCGTGGTCAGCAGGACCGCACGCCCGCGACCGGCGTGACGGCGAATCGCGTCCCAGAGACCGCGGCGCGTCTCGACATCGAGGCCGGCGGTCGGCTCGTCCAGGATTGCGAGCTGCGGGTCGCCCGCGAATGCAAGCGAGGCGGCGAGCCGCCGGCGCTGGCCGCCCGAAAGGCCCCCGACTTGCCGGCGCGCGACGTCCGTGAGCGCGAACGTCTCCAGCAGCACGCTCGAAGGCAGCGGTTCGGGATAATGCGCGCGCACGAACTCGACGAGCTCGCCGACGCGGAGTGTCGGCGGGAACGACATCTCCTGCGGTGTGGCGCCGACCGCCGTGCGCGCCGAGGGGGAGCGCGGATCGCGTCCCAACACCTCGACCGTGCCCCGGTCCGGCCGCAGCAGACCGAGCAGGAGGCTGACCGCGGTCGTCTTGCCGGCGCCGTTCGGCCCGAGCACCGCGACGATCTCGCCCTCGCCGACGGTGAGGTCGACGCCGTCGAGTGCTGCGACGTCCCCGAAGCGCTTGACGACGCCGCGCAACGACGCGGCTGCCGCCGGCGGCGCCCCGCGGCGTGCGACGACGAGCAGGTTGTACAGCGCATGTGCGGCGGCGCACGCGACGAGGCTTCCGGTCGCGACGAACACTGCGCCGAACGTGGCACCCGTCAGAAGATGGACGCGCACCCCGCGTGCGCGCATTGCCGGGTAGTGGGTCGCGGCGAAGCCGAGCGTCGTCAGCACGAGCGCCGGCATGACGCCCGCGGCGGCGGCGAGGCGCACGAGCGCGAAGCCGCGCCAGAGGACTTCCTCGCTCGTGCCGACCACGACGAGGAGCACGGCGAGCGCGGGCGGCACGCCGCGCACCCGTCCGCGCGCGAGCAGCGAGGACAGAAGCGCCCCGGCGAGCAGCCCGGCCGGCAGTGCGACCGGAATCGGCAGGGGAGCGCGTAGCGGGGCCGTCGGAAGACGGACGAGCAGTGTCGCCGCGGCGCAAGGCAGCGCGAGCAGCGAGACGAGCACGCGATGCTCGCGGGCGACGTTCACAGATCGCCGCCGAGCACGATCGCGTAGACGGCGGACTCGTCGACTCCGTCGACGCCGAGCAGGCTCTCGACCCGGGTGTCGTAGAAGCCGCCGAGCGGCAGCGCCGGCACTCCGAGCTCGGTGGCCGCGAGCAGGACGTTCTGCACCACGTGACCCGCCTCGAGCAGGGTGAAGCGGTAGCCGCGCAGGCCGTACTTGAAGCGCGAGCGCCAGAAGACCGCCGTCACGAACACGACCGCGGCCGCGCCCGCGAGCAGTCCCGGGAACGGACACGTCGCCTCGAGCTCGGCCGCGACCTCGCCGGCCTGCACGAGCTCGAGCAGGCGCCGCGGCGGATCGAAGTGGAACACGCCTGCGTCGAGCCCGTCGACCCGCATGACGACGGGGTAGAGCTCGAGCGGGTACAGCGCACCGCCGGAGGGAACCGAGCGCCGGCCCGGTGCGGTCACGCCGTACCCCGCCTCGAGGAGCGCGGCGAGGCGCTGCAACCCGAGCGGCCGGCCCGGGAAGTCGCGCGCGCTGCGCCGCGCACGGAGCACCGGCGAGAGCGCGCAGGGCGGTAGTGGAACGCTGGGGAGCTGCCGGTTCCGGCGCACCGAGCGCAGCGATGCGGCAAGCAACGCGTCGCTTGCCGTGAGCCGGGCGATCCCGCGCAGCTGCCGCTCGGCGAGCGCCGGGTGGAGCTTCGACGCCTCGTGGAAGTTCTCCGCAAGGTCGTCGAGCTCCGGCTCGTCGGCACCGAACACCGCTGCGTACAGCGTGAGCGCCGGATCGAGCGGGACGGTCTCGCCGAGCGTCACGGGAAGGGATGTGGGTCTGGATTGAGCTCCTCGGCCGAGAGCACCGCGTCGCGCAGGCCGAGCCGCCGCGGCACGTCGTAGAGCCGGCGGCCGCCGAGGCAGCGCGCTGCATGCTCGACGTCGAGCGGGCAGAGCTCCGGTGCCACCACCTTCACCACGCGCATCCCGGCGTCGCGGACGTCGGGCGCCGTCACGTCGACCGCGTACGCGGACGCTCCCTCGGCGTGCAGCCGCGTGCAGATCGCCCCGATGCGCCCGCGCACGCTTGCCTCCTCGAGCTGCGGCACGTCGCGGACGTGCCGTTTCTCGCCGCCGGCGTCGAGGAAGCCGGCGCGCTGCGCGTTCTCGTCCTGCGCGTAGAAGGCGACGTGCTCGTCGAAGCGCCGGATCCGCTCCGGCGGCGGAACGCGCGCTCCGTGCGGGTCGCGGCCGCGGACGGCGCGCGCCCAGGAACGCACCCGCACCGCCTCGTCGAGCGCCTTCTCGACCGCGGCCTCGACGGCCGGGGCCGCGCCCGCGCCGACGCCGAGCGGCGCCTGGGCGGGCGCGCCGCTGCGGGCGACGCCGAGCACGCACGGCAGCCTCCAGAAGGCGCTCAGGTCGAGCGCTGCGACGCGGATCCCGGTCGGGCGCAGGTAGCGGCGCTCGAACTCCTCGAGCCGCGCGTTCCCTTCCCAGGTCAGGCGCGGCCAGGACAGGCGCGCCGCCCACGTGATCATGAACGCGTCGCGCTCGGCCAACTCGAGCAGGCCGCGCAGCACCGCCTCCTCGACGCTCGCGTGCGCGGCGAGCCCGTTGCTCGTCGCGCTGCCGACGCGCGTCTCGCCGGGCAGGATCCGCCACGCGAGATAGACGAGCTGCGCCGGCAGGTACGCCGGTTCGCCCGAGGGCAGCGCCGTCGCGCGCACCCATGCGACACGTGTGTCGCGTGTGAAGCGCGCGTACGGAAACCTGCGGGCGGCGTGCTGCAGCTCGCTGTAGAGCGCGAAGCGCTCCGGGGCGACCGCGTCGGCTCCGAGCTCCCGTGCCGAGGCGACGACCGCGCCGCTGCCGGCGGTGTAGCAGGCGGAGTAGCGCTCGACGGCTTCGGCAACCGCCGCGGCGAACGCCTCGCCCGCCGTCCTCCCCGAGCCGTTACCGGGATGGGTGCCCGGCCAGCCGACGACGTCGCCTCCCTCGCCGGTCTCGCAGAACACGCTCACGAGCCGGATGTCGTCCGGTGCGGCGAGCAGCCGCTCGGCGCCGCGGACGATTCCCGTGTGCGGCGACACGAGCGTGCGCAGCCGCTGCAGCGTGTCGGCGAGCGGCGTCTCCTCGACTTCGCGCAGCTCAAGCGGCAACGGTGGACTCCTCGTGCCAGGGACTGAGCACGGCCTGTGCCTGCGCCGGCGAGCAGGCGGGGCAGCGCGGGACGCGGTAGACGACGTGTCGGGTGAGCGTGAGCTCGGGCGCTGCCTCCAGCGCGAGGAGAACGCCGGCGTCGAGGCCGCCGGCGTCTGCGAGCCAGCGCAGGGCGACCGTCGCGGTGAGGCCGGCCTGCACTGCGTCGAGCGCGGGCGCGGAGGGATAGTGGCCGGGGCCGAGCGGGTCACCGCCGCGTGGGAGGTGCGCTGCACGGCGCAGCCGGTAGCAACGGTGGCAGGCGGTCTCGCCTGGCAGGAACAGCGGCCCGACCGCCGCGAGTGCGCCGTCGAAGGGAAGGAGCTGGAGCCAGGGAACGGCTGCGTCGAGCATGCGCTCGTTCCACGCGTCGAGCAGCGAGAGCTCGTCGCCGCGCGGCGCGGCGAGCGCGAGCTCCGTCGCCGCCGGCAGCGGCTCCGTCCACTCGGTGCGCTCCACCACGGCGACGCCTGCCAGCCGGAGCAGGCGCGCGACCTCCTCCGCCGAGCGCGCCGTGCCGACGATCGCGACACGGCTCTCGCGG
>JBEKEH010000024.1:0-35011 GCA_050013935.1 Gaiellaceae bacterium
GAGCGTGCTCAAGCAGATCCAGGACGGCGGCATCGAGGACGTGCTCCTCTGGTTCACCGATCTCGAGGGTCATCTGAAGAGCTTCTCGATCACGACGAGCGAGGCCGAGGGCGCGCTCGACGACGGGATGGGCTTCGACGGCTCGTCGATCACGGGCTTCAACGCGATCGAGGAGTCGGACATGGTCGCGATCCCCGATCCGGCGACGTTCCGCGTGCTGCCGGACGGCCTGACCGGCCGCATGATCTGCGACGTGGTGACGCCTGACGGCCTCCCCTACGACGGCGACCCGCGGCACGTCCTGCGCCTGGCGCTCGACCGAATGCGGGCGATGGGCTTCGACACGTTCAACGTCGGCCCGGAAGCGGAGTACTTCCTCTTCAAGGACGAGAAGGGCACCGAGACGCTCGACGAGGGCGGCTACTTCGCGCAGACGACGCAGGACGCCGCCACGACCGTGCGCCGCGACACGATCCGCGCGCTCGAGTCGATGGGGATCCCGGTCGAGTACCACCACCACGAGGTCGGCCCGTCCCAGCACGAGATCGACATCCGCTTCACGAACGCGCTCGACATGGCGGACTTCATGCTCACGTACCGGTTGATCGTGAAGGAGGTCGCGAAGACGCACGGCTACCACGCGACCTTCATGCCGAAGCCGCTGTTCGGCGAGAACGGCTCGGGGATGCACACGCACCAGTCGCTGTTCAGGGACGGGCGCAACGCGTTCTTCGACGGCGACGACAAGTGGAATCTCTCGGACGTCGGCAAGGGATTCATCGCCGGCCAGCTGCGCCATGCGCGCGAGATCTCGGCGGTGTTCGCCCAGTGGGTGAACTCGTACAAGCGGCTCGTGCCCGGCTTCGAGGCGCCGGTGTACGTCGCGTGGTCGCTGCGCAACCGCTCGGCGCTGATCCGCATCCCCCTCTACAAGCCCGGCTCGGAGCAGGCCACGCGGGCGGAGCTTCGCTGCCCGGATCCGGCGTGCAACCCGTACCTGACCTTTGCGTGCCTGCTGCACGCGGGGCTCGAGGGCATCGAGCAGGGGTACGAGCTCCCCGAGCCGATGGAGACGAACCTCTACCACCTCACGCCGGAGGAGCGCCGCGAGCGTGGGATCGTCTCGCTGCCGGAGACCCTGGGCGAGGCGATCGACGAGCTTTCCCGCTCGGAGCTCGTCCGGAAGGCGCTCGGCCCGCACATCTTCGACCGCTACGTGGAGCTGAAGCGGAAGGAGTGGGACGAGTACCGCGTGCAGCTCACCGACTGGGAGATGAAGAAGTACCTGGCCGTGCTGTAGAGAAACCGGCCCAGAACGACCACGAGCCGCTAAGCAGCGACTCGCGGTCGGCCGTCAGTTCGGACTCGCCTCCGCAGGGGGCGAGCCCGGCATGATTGTGCCACTTTGGCGGGCCTAGAGAAAGCTTCTAATCGACTCGCGATCGACCCGGAGGCCGATCACGCCGCTCGTGCCGTCGATCTGGTCGATCGTGTCGGCCGGAACGAGCCTGCGGCGCCGCGAGAAGAGCCCGGACCTGACGGAAAGGGCGTCCGGAATGTCGGGGGCGGTGCCGTACATCGGGCACTCGACCTTCCCGACGAGGCGTCCCTGCCGGTCGGCGACGATGTAGCCGGACGTGCGGCGGAGGTCGATGGCAAGGGCGGCCACGGAGCGGAGGCTATTCGCGCCCTGCAAGGGAACTGCAGGGTCGCGGTAAAAGGTTTGTTAACTCGGGACATTCTCCTGCTCAGGCCGGTCGCCAGACCATCAGCACGACGATCGCCACGAGCAGCACGCTGCTGAGGTAGCTCGCCCAGAGCGAGGGCCGGTGGGCCACGAGGGACCGCAGCTCGGCGCTCGGCTCGTCCCCCTCCGCGGCGAGCCGCTCGGCGAGGTGGCGCGCGTGGCGGGCGGTGCGCCCGCCGAGGCCGCCGAGCGCCATGCTCGCCGCCCAGAGGCCCAGTGACGCCTGGAGCCAGGCCGGGGAGAGCCCGTAGCCGAGGTGCTCCGCGAGCCCGATCCCGAAGCCGAGCGTCGCGAGCGCGCCGGCGCCGACGAGCGCGACGCCGACCCGGGTCAGCCGCAGCAGCGCGAGGATCTCGCTCGGCCGTTCCCGGCGGATCGCTGCCAGCTGCAACGTCCCGGCGACGGCCGCGCCGGCGAAGAAGCAGAACGCTCCGAGCAGGTGGAAGAAGAGAAGCCAGCGTTCCATGGGCGGGCGCTCCGTACGATACGGACGTGGACGCCACCGAGCGGCATCTGCGGCTGCTGACCGAGACGATCGCGGCCGTCAACTCGACCCTCGACCTCGAGGAGGTGCTCGACCTCGTCGCGACGAAGGTTGCGGACGCGCTCGAGGCGGACGCGTGCTTCGTCTACCTCTACGACGAGCGGAGCGACGAGCTCGTTTTGCGCGCCACGCACGGGTCGAGCGTCGAGGAGATGACGCGCCGTCCGCGCATGCGCCCCGGCGAGGGCATCACCGGCACCGCCGCCGCCGAGCGCTCGCCGGTGATGATTCCCTCGCAGGCGCACCTCGACCCGCGCTTCAAGCTCTTCCCGAACCTGCCCGAGGAGCAGTACGAGTCGATTCTCGCCGTGCCGATCCTCGTCCACGGAGAGCGGCTGGCCGGCGCGCTCAACGTGCGCACCCGCGAGCCGCGCGTGTACGGCGATGCGGAGATCGGGCTCCTGACCGCGATCGCCGACCAGGTGGCGCAGTCGATCGTGCACGCGCAGCTCTACGCGCAGGCGCAACGCCGGGTCGCCGAGCTCGAGGCGCTCTCGCGGATCTCCGAGGCCGTTTCGGAGTCGCTCTACCTCGAGGAGTCGCTCGAGGCGATCGTCAAGACGACGATGGACGCCGTGCAGGCCACCGGGGCGGCGCTCGTGCTCGAGGACGGGCGCATCGCCTGGCCGGAGGGGCGCGCGGGCGCCCATGCGGTGCGCACGCCGCTCCGCTGGAAGCGACGCCAGATCGGGGAGCTCGTCGCCGACCGCGACACGCCGTTCTCCGACGACGATCGGGCGCTGCTCGAGGCGATCGCTCATCACGCCGCCGTCGCGCTCGAGCACGGCCGCGCGGTCATGCGCGGCGTGCTCGCGCAAGAGATCCACCACCGCGTGAAGAACAACCTCCAGACGGTCGCCTCACTGCTGCGGCTGCAGTCGCGCGCCGACGAGGTCGATCCGCGTGAGGCACTCGAGCATTCGGTGAACCGGATCCTCGCCATCGCCGCCGTGCACGAGGCCCTCACCGAGCAGAGAGAAGAGGACGTCGACCTCGGCGAGCTGATCGACCGGCTGCGCGCGATGCTCGTGCAGGGCCTCGGCGCGGGCCGCGCGGTCGAGGCGAGCCTGGAGCCGGTGTCGCTCGCCGGTAGCCGTGCCACGGCGCTCGCTCTCGTGTTCAGCGAGCTCCTCCAGAACGCGCTCGAGCACGGCGCCGGCGCCGTGCGGATCTCGCTCGCCCGTCGCAACGGCGACGTCGTGCTCGCGATCGCCGACGAGGGGCCGGGCCCCGAGGGCGCGGCGGCGGGCACCGGCCTCTCGATCGTCCGCGCGCTCGTCCGCGACGAGCTGCAGGGCAGCTTCGACCTGCGCGGCGGGCAGGGCACCTGCGCGGAAGTAGTGTTTCCCGCATGAGCTGGCTCGTCGTGCTGCGGCCGGTGCGGGACGAGATGCCGTTCGAGCCGACAGAGGAGGAGACGCGGATCGTCGGTGAGCACTACGCCTACCTGCAGGCGCTGCGCGCCGACGGCAGGCTCGTCCTCGCCGGGCCCTCGGCGCTGCCGGGCGACACGGTCGGCCTCGGCATCTTCGACCAGGACGACCACGCCGACGTCGAGGCGATCGTCGCGCAGGACCCGGCGGTGACGAGCGGGATCATGACCGCCGAGGTCCGGCCGTTCCGGATCGCGGTGCGGTGACGCGGGAGACATTCGAGGTCGTGGTCGTCGTTCGCCGCCGCGACGAGTTCCTCGTCGTCCATCGCGCGCCGGAGAAGGGCGGCTACTGGCACACGATCGCGGGCGGTGTCGAGCCGGGCGAGGAGTGGCACGGAGCCGCGGTCCGTGAACTGCACGAGGAGACGGGGCTCGCCGTGACGGAGCTGCGCGAGATCGGCGGATTCGAGTACGTCCGGGAGGAGTGGGAGGAGCAGCCGGGCATGCGCGTCACCGTTCGTGCATTCCTCACGGGGGTTCCACAAGGCTGGGAGCCGGCACTCGACCACGAGCACGACGACTACCGCTGGTGTACGCAGGCGGAGGCGGTCGAGCTGCTCTTCTGGCCCGAGCCGCGCGAGATACTGCGGGCGCTGTGACCGAGCCCCTGCGCATCCTCGTCGCCGAAGACGAGACGATCATCCGACTCGACCTGCGCGACCTGCTCCAGCGCGCAGGCTTCGAGGTGTGCGCGGAGGCGCGCGACGGCGAGGAGGCGGTCGAGCTTGCACGCTCCGAGCAGCCCGACCTCGCGATCATGGACGTGAAGATGCCGCGGCTCGACGGGATCGAGGCGGCGCGGCGGATCCTCGACGAGCGGCCGATCCCGATCGTGATGCTGACCGCCTACGGCCAGGAGGAGCTCGTCTCGCGCGCGGTCGAGGCGGGCGTGTTCGGCTACCTCGTGAAGCCGTTCCGCGAGCAGGACCTCCTGCCTGCGATCGCCGCCGCCCGCGCGCGGCACGAGGAGCTGCAGGCGCTGCGCGAGGAGGCGGAATCGCTCGCGGAGGCGCTTGCCGCGCGCAAGGTGATCGAGCGCGCCAAGGGCCTGCTGATGGAGAAGGAGCAGCTTTCCGAGCAGGAAGCCTTCGAGCGGCTGCGCCGCGCGAGCCAGACGTCGCAACGGCCGCTGAAAGTGATTGCCGAGGCCGTGGTCGCGACGCTGGGAGGCGACGCGTGAGCGAGGAGCATCCGAACGCCGCCCTGACGCGGCGCGTCTTCGCGGCGTTCGGCAAGGACGCGAAGGCGATCTCGGCCGCGCTCTCGCGCGACATCGTCTGGCGCGTGCCCGGCCACACGGTCATGAGCGGCGAGTACAACGGCCGGCGCGAGGTGGTCGAATTCCTCCGCCGCACGGGGCTCGAGACCGGGGGGACGTACCGCAGCTCGCTGCACACCGTCTTCGCGAACGACGATTGGGCGATCGCGATCTACCGCGCCGTCGGCAGCCGCAACGGCATCGACCTCGACGTCGACCAGGCGTTCGTCATCCGCTGCGAGGACGGCCTCTGGAAGGAGGTCACCGCCGTCCCGCTCGACTCCGCCTTTGAGCGCTTCTGGGCCTGAGGAACGCGGGGGAACCCCTGGTTCGCTCGTGGGGGGGGGGGGGGGGGGGGGGGGGGGGGGGGGGGGGGGTGGTGGATTCGCCTGCGGCTAACGCGCCTGCGGCCACGTTAGCCTCCGGCCGTGGCCGTGTTTTCGAGCGACGCGTTCGAGCTCGCCCACACGCCGTTCGACGCTCCTGACGTGCAGGCGCTTGCTCTCGCGCAGCAGAAGGAGCTGCGTGGACGATACGACGGCGTCGGCGACATCGGTCCGGCCCGCGAGGCGGCGATGTTCAAGCCTCCGCACGGCGTCTTCCTCCTCGGAACGATCGAGGGCCGCGTGGTCGCGTGCGGCGGCGTCTGCCGCTTCGACGAGACGCGCGCCGAGCTGAAGCGGATGTACGTCGCGCTTCGAGCCGATCCCCTGCTACGGCGCGTACGCGGCGCAGAGCACGAGCAGGTGCTTTGAGAAGACGTTGTAGACGGCTGCAACCAGGTTGCCTTTGGCAACCTGGTTGCGGATCTACCGTTTCGTCGCAGCCTCGAACAGCTCTTCCCAGCGGCGCAGCAGTGCTTGCAAAGCGTCACGGGATTTCTTGTGCGCGGCGAGCACGTCGACGTCGGACCAGTCCTCGGCGAGCTTCGCCTCGAGCTGCGCGACCTCCGCCTCGCGTACGGCGATCTCCGCTTCGATGCGCTCGAGCTCGCTCGGCCGACGCGGCCGCGGCTTCGGCGCGGGCTTCGGCTTCGCGGGCTTCTCCGGCTTCGGCTCGCGCGGGGTCGCACGCGCGGCGCGCTCCTCGCGCCGGCGCAGCATCTCGGCCCAGCCGCCGTCGTAGCCGTGCAGCTCGCCGTCCTCGATCGCGAGCGTGCGCTCGGCGACCGCGTCGAGCAGTGCGCGATCGTGCGAGACGAGCAGCACCGTGCCCGGGAACGCCTCGAGCGCGGCCTCGAGCGCCTCGCGGCTCTCGAGGTCGAGATGGTTCGTCGGCTCGTCGAGCACGAGGAAGTTCGCGCCCGAGGCGACCGTCACCGCGAGCGCGAGCCGCCGCCGCTCCCCGCCCGACAGCACCGCGACCGGCTTCTCGTGCTCGTCCCAGCCGGAGAAGAGGAAGCGCCCGAGCAGCGCCTGCGCGTCCGGCCGCGACAGCCCGGTCATCGTCTGCACGCACTGGAGCACGGAGCCGCGCGTGTCGAGCTCGAGCTCCTGCTGGGAGAAGTACGCGGGCTGTACGCCGTGTCCGAGCCGGACGCGGCCTGCCGCGGGCTCGCGCCGCTCGAGGATCGTCTCCAGCAGCGTCGTCTTGCCGGAGCCGTTCGGCCCGACGAGCGCGACGTGCTGGCCGCGCTCGAGCGCGAAGGACGCGCCGTGCAGCAGCAGGCGCGAGTCGATGCGGACGCCGAGCCCCTCTGCCTCGACGACCGTGCGCCCGCTGCGCGCCGGCTTCAGGAACTCGAAGCCGAGCCTGCGCGTCCGCCGCGACAGCAGTGCGGCCTCGCCGGTCGCCGCGGCGCGCTCCTTCTCCAGCCGCCCGATCTGGGTGAGCTTTGCCTGGGCCTGCTTTGCTTTTTCCTTCTTCGCGCGGAAGCGCTCGACGAAGCGCTCGAGCCGGGCGATGTCGGCCTGGACGCGGTCCGCCTCCTTCTGGGCGTGCAGCGCCCGCGCCGCCTTCTCGCGCCGCCACGCATGCCAGGGCCCGGAGAAGAAGGTCGCTCGGCCGGCGGCCAGCTCGAGCGTCGCGGTCGTCACCGCTTCGAGGAACCAGCGGTCGTGCGCGACGAGGATCACCGCCGCGTCGAGCGACTGCAGCTCGCGCTCGAGCCACTCGAGGCTCGTGACGTCGAGATGGTTCGTCGGCTCGTCGAGCAGCAGGAGGTCGGGGTCGCCGCCGAGCGCGCGCGCGAGCGAGGCGCGCGTCAGCTCGCCGCCGGAGAAGGTGCGCAGCGGCCGGTCGAGGTGCTCGTCCGCGAAGCCGAGGCCGCGCAGCACCGACGTCGCGTGGTCGCGCCAGCCGTAGCCGCCGGCGTGCTCGAGCCGCGCCTGCGCCGCCGCGTAGCGGTTGAGCGTGCCCTGGTCGTGGGTCCCGCCGGCCATCGCCTGCTCGAGCCCGGCCAGCTCCTCCTCGAGGCGGACGAGGTCGCGCGCCCCGGAGAGCACGTACTCGCGCAGGGTGAGGTCGCGCTCGAGCGGGGGCCGCTGGTCGTGGAGGGCCACGCGTGTCCCCTTCTCGAACGCGAGCTCGCCGCCGTGCTTCTCCGTTTCGCCGGAGAGAATCCGGAGCAGCGTCGTCTTGCCCGCGCCGTTCGGCCCGGAGAGCGCGACGCGGTCGCGCCGCTCGACGCTGAACGAGACGCCGTCGAAGAGCAGGGTGCCGGCGAGCTCCTTGCGCAGGTTCGATGCGATCACGACCGCCATGCCGGACCAAGGGTAGATTCGCGGGCGTGGCGACCGTGCTCGGGCTCGACGTCGGCTCGTCCTCGGTGCGCGCCCAGGTCTTCGACGAGCGGGGCGAGCCGGTGGACGAGCTGCGGCAGGCGGACTACAGCGGCGACGACCCGGACGAGATCGTCCGCCTCGCCCGCGAGGTGATCGCGGGCCGCGAGGCGGACTTCGCCGGCTCTGCCTGCTTCGGCCACAGCCTGCTCGCGCTCGACGCGCGCGGGCGGCCGCTCACGCCGGTGCTCGGCTGGCGGGACAACCGGGCCGCAGGCGCCGCCGGGCGGCTGCGCGCGCGTCTCCACCCGGCCGCCGTGCAGGCCCGCACCGGCCAGCACCTCCACCCGGCCTTCTGGCCGGCGAAGCTCCTCTGGCTGGCCGAGACCGAGCCGGACGTCTTCCGCCGCGCGGCCCGCTTCGTCTCCTGCGCCGACTACCTCTACGCCGAGCTGCTCGGCGCCGGGCCCGCGGCGAGCCTCTCGATTGCGTCCGGCACGGGCCTGCTCGACCTCGCCGGCCGCCGCTGGGACGCCGAGCTACTCGCCGCCGTCGACGTCGAGGAGGAGCGGCTGCCCGCGCTCTCGGACGAGCCGCACGGCTCCTGGTTCCCGGCGCTGATCGACGGCGCCTGCTCCAACCTCGGCGCCGGCTGCACCGGGCGGCGGCGTGCGGCGCTGATGGTCGGCACCTCGGGCGCGCTGCGGGTCATCTACGAGACCGAGCGCCCGGAGCCGCGCCCCGGCCTGTTCATGTACCGGCTCGACGAGCACCGGGTGGTCGAGGGCGGCGCGCTCTCGGACGGCGGCAACCTCCGCGTCTGGCTGAACGAGACGCTGGCGGGCGCGGGCGGCTCGTTCGCCGGCCGCGGCCCTGACGACCACGGGCTCGCCTTCCTGCCCTTCCTCGGCGGCGAGCGCTCGACCGGCTGGGACCCCGCCGCCACGGGCGCCGTCACCGGCCTCACGTTCCGGACGACGGCGCTCGATCTGCGCCAGGCGGCGCTCGAGGGCGTCGCCTTCCGCTTCGCCGCGATCGCCGACCTCCTGCCGGGATTGGAGGAGGTCGTGGCCACCGGCAGCGCGCTGCTCCACGACCCCGGCTGGATCCAGGTCATGGCCGACGCGCTCGGCCGTCCGGTCACCGTCTCCGGCGTCGCGGAGGCCTCGCTTCGGGGCGCAGCGGTTGCGACGCTGGAGCGAGTCGGTTACCAAGCGGTGGACGCGGCCCTTGGAAAGGTGTTCGATCCCCGCGAGGAGCAGGCCGAGGCATATCGTTCGGCGCGCGAACGGCAACAGCGGCTCTACGAGGTGCTCCGTGGCGAACAGTGACATCGAACAGCGCTCGATCGACACCATCCGCACGCTTGCGATGGATGCGGTGCAGCAGGCGAACGCCGGCCACCCGGGCACCGCGATGGCGCTCGCGCCGCTCGCCTACCTCCTCTACACGGAGGTCATGGACCACAGCCCGGCCAACCCGCAGTGGCCGGACCGCGACCGCTTCGTCCTCTCGGCCGGCCACGCCTGCATCCTCCAGTACGCCGCGCTCCACCTCACGGGCTACGACCTGCCGCTCGAGGAGCTGAAGCGGTTCCGCCAGTGGGGCTCCCTCACGCCCGGCCACCCGGAGGTGCACCACACCCCCGGGGTCGAGGCGACGACCGGGCCGCTCGGCCAGGGCTTCGCCAACGGCGTCGGCTTCGCGATCGCCGAGCGCTTCCTCGCCGAGCGCTACAACCGGCCGTACGACGAGATCGTCGACCACCGCGTCTACGCGATCTGCTCGGACGGCGACCTGATGGAGGGCGTCTCGAACGAGGCGGCGTCGATTGCCGGCCAGCTCGGGCTCGGCAAGCTCGTCTACTTCTACGACGACAACCACATCACGATCGACGGCACGACCTCGATCTCGTTCACGGGCGAAGATCGCGGCCGGCGGCTGGCGGCGCAGGGCTGGCACGTCCAGCACGTGGACGACGCGAATGACCTCGCAGCGCTGCGCGCTGCGATAGCCGCTGCGCGGCAAGAGCTGGAGAGGCCGTCGCTGATCGTGATCCGCTCGCACATCGCCTACGGCGCACCGCACGCGGTCGACACGGCAAAGGCGCACGGCGCGCCGCTCGGCGAGGACGAGGTGCGGGCGACGAAGGTCGCGCTCGGCTGGGATCCCGACCAGCACTTCTTCGTTCCCGACGAGGTGCGCGAGCATATGAACCGGGTTGCGCACGGGGCGGAGCTCGAGCGGACGTGGACTGCGAAGGTCGACGCGTGGGCGGCGAAGTACCCGGGGCTGCGCGAGGACTGGGACCAGGTGCACTCGGGCAAGCCGAGGCCCGGCTGGGTCGAGGCGCTGCCCGACTTCCCGGTCGGCGAGGACGTGGCGACGCGCGACGCCGGCCGCAAGACGATGGAGGCGTTCAAGCGCTTCACGCCGACGATGATCGGCGGCGCAGCCGATCTCGTCGAGTCGACGAAGACGGAGTTCACGGGCGGCGGCGTCTTCGCCGCGACGCATGCCGGCCGCAACATCGCCTTCGGCATCCGTGAGCACGCGATGGGCTCGATCGTCAACGGCATCGCGCTCCACGGCGGGATGGTCAAGCCGTACGGCTCGACGTTCCTCATCTTCTCCGACTACATGCGGCCCGCCGTGCGGCTGTCGGCGCTGTCGGAGATCCCGGTCGTGTGGGTGTGGACGCACGACTCGGTCGGCCTCGGCGAGGACGGGCCGACGCACCAGCCGGTCGAGCACTACGCGGCGCTGCGCGCGATCCCGAACTTCTGGTTCGTGCGCCCAGCCGACGCGAAGGAGACAGTCGGCGCGTGGAGGGTCGCGCTCGAGCGAGAAGGCGGCCCGGTGGGGCTCGCGCTGTCGCGCCAGAAGCTGCCGACGCTCGAGCGGACGAATGCCGAGGGCGTCGGCCGCGGCGCCTACGTGATCTGGGAATCGGAGGAGGCGAGCGGCGTCCCCGATGTGATCCTGATCGCGTCGGGCTCGGAGGTTCACGTTGCGCTCGAGGCCGCGCGGCGCCTCGACGAAGAAGGCGTGCACGCGCGCGTCGTCTCGATGCCCTGCTGGGAGCTGTTCGAGGCGCAGAGCGCCGGCTACCGGGACCAGGTGCTGCCGCCCGACGTCAAAGCGCGCATCTCTGTGGAAGCGGGCGTCGCGCTTGGCTGGAAGCAGTGGGTCGGCGACGAGGGCGACTCGATCTCGATCGAGCGCTTCGGCGCGTCGGCGCCCGGCGCGACCGTGCTCGAGCACCTCGGCTTCAGCGTCGACAACGTCGTCGCGCGCACACTCGCGCTGCGCGAGCGCGTGTCCGGATGAGACACGCCCAGGTGTCAGACACGGGTGGTCCGCGATGAACGTCGCGGTCGCGTTCGATCACCGCGGCGTCCGCCTGCGCGACACGGTGCTCGAGGCGCTGCGCGCCGACGGCGTCGCGGCTGTCGATCTCGGCACCGACACCGACGCGGTGCGGATCGACTATCCCGACAAGGCCCGCGAGGTCGGGGAGGCGATCCTCGACGGCCGCGCCGAGCGCGGCGTGCTCGTCTGCGGCTCCGGCGTCGGCGCCGCCGTCGCCGCCTGCAAGATCGCCGGCATCCGCGCGGCGATCTGCCACGACGTCTACTCGGCGCACCAGGGCGTCGAGCACGACGACATGAACGTGCTCTGCCTCGGCTCGGAGGTCGTCGGGCCGAGTCTCGCCGTCGAGCTCGTGCGCACGTTCCTCGGCGCACGCTTCAACGGCGGTGAGCGGTACGTCGAGCGGCTACGGAAGATCGAGGCGATGGAAAGGCAGATGACACATGGCTGAGTCGAATCTCCACAAGCTCTCGAAGCGCGGTGTGTCGGTCTGGATCGACTACCTCTCGCGCGACATGCTCGAGCAGGGCGAGCTCGCGCGGATGATGAAGGAGGACACCGTTGTCGGCGTGACCTCAAACCCGACGATCTTCCAGAAGGCGATCTCGCACGGCAACACGTACGACGCACAGTTGACGGAGCTGCTCGACCAGGAGATCGATCCGAAGGAGATCTTCCTGCAGCTCTCTGCGCGTGACGTCGCCGCGGCACTCGACCTGCTGACCCCCGTGCACGAGAAGCAGCCACAGGACGGGTTCGTCTCGTGGGAGGTCGACCCGACGCTCGCGTACGACCGCGAGGGCACCTTCGACGAGGCGATGCGCCTGCACGCCTGGATCGACAAGCCCAACCTCTACGTGAAGATCCCTGCGACCAAGCCCGGCCTCGGCGCGATCGAGGACTGTGTCGCCCACGGCAAGAACATCAACGTGACGCTGATCTTCTCGCTGCAGCGCTACCGCGAGGTCGTCGAGGCCTACCTGCGCGGGCTCGAGCGGCTCGTCGCGGGCGGCGGGGACCCGGCCGGCGTGCACTCGGTGGCGAGCTTCTTCGTATCGCGCGTCGACACCGAGGCCGACCGGCGCCTCGACGAGATCGGCTCGAAGCAGGCACGCGCATTGCGCGGCAAGCTCGCGGTCGCGAACGCGAGGCTCGCGTACGAGCACTGGCAGGAGGCCTTCTCGGGCCCGCGCTGGGAGTTCCTCGCCGGCAAGGGCGCGAACACGCAGCGCTGCCTGTGGGCCTCCACCTCGACGAAGAACCCGGAGTACCGCGACGTGCTCTACGTCGAGGAGCTGATCGGCCGCGAGACCGTGAACACGATGCCCGAGGAGACGATCCGCGCCTTCCAGGACCACGGCAAGGTGCGTGGCGACACCATCGAGGAGGACCTCGAGGCGGCTCACAAACTCCTGAAGAAGCTGGCCAAGGCCGGCGTCGACTACGACGACGTCACCGAGACGCTGGAGCTGGAGGGCGTGCAGAAATTCGCCGTCTCGTTCGAGGAGCTGCTCGACGGAGTGCGCGCGAAACGCGGCCAGGTCGCTCACGCATAGAGTCCCCGTGGTGGACCGCGCCGAGCTCATCGACCGGATCTGGGAGCGCGACCCCACGGTCTGGACGGGCGCCGACGAGGCGAAGTGGCTCGGCTGGCTCGACGAGCCACGCCAGATGCGCGAGCGCGTCGGCGAGCTGGCCGCCTTCGCGGACGCCGTCGCCGACGAGCGGCTCGACGCCGTCGTCCTGCTCGGGATGGGCGGCTCGAGCCTCGCCCCCGAGGTGCTGCGGCGGACGTTC
This sequence comes from Gaiellaceae bacterium, assembly GCA_050013935.1. Lineage (GTDB taxonomy): Bacteria > Actinomycetota > Thermoleophilia > Gaiellales > Gaiellaceae > Palsa-739. The sequence continues at coordinate 12,874 of JBEKEH010000024.1, forward strand.
GGCTCCTCCTCGTTCCACGTCCTCGACACGACCCACCCGCGGGCGATCCGGACGCTCGAGGCGAAGATCGATCTCGAGCGCACGCTGTTCATCTCCGCCTCGAAGTCGGGCTCGACGCTCGAGACGCGATCGCACACGGACTACTTCTGGCAGCGAGCCGGCGAACGGGGCGAGAGGTTCATCGCGATCACGGACCCCGGCTCGCCGCTAGAGGTCCTAGCGAAACAGCGCCGCTTCCGGCGCTGTTTCGCCGGCGAGCCGACCATCGGCGGCCGCTATTCGGCGCTGTCGCCGTTCGGGATCGTCCCGGCCGCGCTGCTCGGGATCGACGTCGACCGGCTGCTCGCGAACGCGGAGGCGATGGCGGAGGCGTGCCGACGCGACGAGGGCAACCCCGGCTACGAGCTCGGGCGCGGCTTCGGCACCGGCTGGGAGGAGGGACGCGACAAGATCTGCATCGCGGACACGCCGGGCGGCTTCGGCCTCTGGGCCGAGCAGCTGATCGCGGAGTCGACCGGCAAGCTCGGCAAGGGTCTCGTGCCCGCACCGGGTGAGGCGGCCGACGGCGCCGACCGGCAGGCCGCGCAGCCGCAGATCACCGACCCGTACGACCTCGGCGGCGAGTTCTTCCGCTGGGAGTTCGCGGTCGCCGTCGCCGGGGCGTACCTCGAGATCAACCCGTTCGACCAGCCCGACGTGCAGGCGGCGAAGGACAAGACAAACGAGGTGCTGGCGACGGGTCAAGATCCGTCGCTAGAGCCGGAAGGCTCGATCGACGAGCTGCTCGCTCAGGCGAACGAGGGCGACTACATCTGCGTCCAAGCGTTCGTCTGCCCCTCTGTGGAGAGCGACCGCCGGATCGGGGACCTAGTGCGCAGCCTCCGGCTGCGCAGCAGCCTCGTCGTCACGCACGGCTTCGGCCCGCGTTACCTCCACTCCACGGGGCAGCTGCACAAGGGCGGCCCGAACACCGGGCTCTTCCTGCAGGTCGTCGACGAGCCCGGCGACGAGCTCGCGATTCCTGGCAAGCCATTCGGCTTCCGCCGCTTGATCCGTGCGCAGGCCGCGGGAGACTATGCGTCGCTGCAGGAACGCGGCCGCCGCGTCGCCCGCATCCACATCGACGAGAGCTAGGAGGCGCCGCGATGCAACTTGGGATGATCGGCCTCGGCCGCATGGGCAACGGGATGACCGAGCGCCTCCGCGAGCACGGTCACGACGTGAAGACGTATGACCCGAACGTCGAGTCGCGCACCGCCGCGTCGCTCCAAGAGCTGAAGTCCCAGCTCGACGCGCCGCGCGCGTTCTGGATGATGATCCCCGCCGGGAAGATCACCGAGGACACCTTCCAGGAGCTTCTGTCGCTGGCCGACAAGGGCGACACGATCGTCGACGGCGGCAACTCGAACTTCCGCGACTCGCAGCGCCGCTACCGGGAGGCGCAGGCGAAAGGCATCCACTTCGTCGACGCCGGCATCTCCGGCGGCGTCTGGGGCCTCAAGGTCGGCTTCTGCACGATGGTCGGCGGCGACCCGGAGCCGGTTGGGCGGCTGGAGCCGGTCTTCACGGCGCTCGCGCCGCCGGACGGCTACGCGCACGTCGGCGCGTCGGGCGCGGGCCACTTCACGAAGATGGTCCACAACGGGATCGAGTACGGCCTGATGCAGGCGTACGCGGAGGGCTTCGAGATCATGGAGCACTCCGAGTTCGAGCTCGACCTGCACGCGATCTCCGGCATCTGGCGGTACGGGTCGGTCGTCCGCTCGTGGCTGCTCGAGCTCCTGCACGACGCGTTCGAGCAGCACGGCGCAAAGCTCGCCGACATCGCGCCGTACGTCGAGGACTCCGGCGAGGGACGCTGGACGATCTTCGAGGCGATCAACGAGAACGTGCCGGCACCGGTGATCACGGCGTCGCTCTTCGCCCGCTTCGCCTCACGCGACGAGCTCAACTTCGCCGCGAAGGTGAACGCGGCGCTCCGCAATCAGTTCGGCGGCCACGCCGTGAAGACGGCCGACTGATGGCAGCCGTGGCGGAGCAGCGGAACCCGCTCGAGGAAGGTCTCTCCTTCCGCCGGACGCCGGACCCGTTCGCACTCGTCATATTCGGCGCCTCCGGCGACCTCACGCACAAGAAGCTGATACCGGCGGTGTACGCGCTCGCGCTGCGACGGCTGCTGCCGCCCCGGTTCGCGATCGTCGGCGTCGCCCGAACCGAGGGCAGCGACGACAGCTTCCGCGAGGACATGAAGCAGGCGGTGCAGCAGCACGCGCGGGACGAGTTTCGCCAGGACGTCTGGGACGAGCTCGCCGCGGCCATCCACTACGTCCCGACGGACCTCTCCGACGAAGGCGGCGAGAACGCGCTGGCGGAGCTGCTGACGAGGCTCGACGGCGAGCTCCAGCTCGGCGGTAACAGGGTCTACTACTGCGCCGTGCCGCCCGCCGCGTTCCCGACCATCGTCGAGGCGCTCGGCAAGCGGCGCACGGCGACGGGCTGGACGCGCCTGATCGTCGAGAAGCCGTTCGGCCAAGACCTCGCCTCCGCCAAGGCGCTGAACGCGATGCTGCTCGAGCACTTCGAGGAGAACGAGATCTTCCGGATCGACCACTACCTCGGCAAGGAGACGGTCCAGAACATGCTGGCACTCCGCTTCTCGAACGGCATCTTCGAGCCGATCTGGAACCGGCAGTTCGTCGACCACGTGCAGATCACCGTCGCGGAGTCGATCGGGATCGAGGGACGCGCCGGCTACTACGAGTCCGCCGGTGCGATCCGCGACATCTTCCAGAACCATCTGCTCCAGCTGCTCTCGCTGACGGCGATGGAGCCGCCGATCGACTTCACCGCGGAGTCCGTGCGCAACGAGAAGGTGAAGGTGCTGAAGTCGCTGCGCACGCCTGGGTCGAAGTCGGTCGTGCGAGGGCAGTACGGGCGCGGCTTCGTCGAGGGCGAGGAGGTGCCGGCGTATCGCGAGGAGCAGGGAGTCGCGGCCGACTCGATGACCGAGACGTACGTCGGGGCGAAGCTCTACGTCGACAACTGGCGCTGGGCGGACACGCCGTTCTACGTGCGCATGGGCAAGCGCCTGGCTCGGCGCGAAACGACGATCGCGATCCAGTTCAAGCGCGCTCCGCACCCGCCGTTCGAGGAGACGGCGGCGGAAGGGCTGCGCCCGAACGTCCTCCTCGTGCACGTGCAGCCGGACGAGGGGGTCTCGTTCGCGATCGGCGCGAAGGTGCCGGGGCAGGGGATGACGATCCGCACCGTGCACATGGACTTCCTCTACGGCGGCGCGTTCCGCACCGCGATGCCCGAGGCGTACGAGCGGCTGATCCTCGACACGCTGCTCGGCGACGGGACGCTGTTCACGCGCGCGGACGAGGTCGAGGAGCAGTGGCTGCTCGTCGACGCGATCGTGGCGACGTGGACGCGCGACCGGCCGGGCTTCCCGAACTACGCGGCCGGGACGTGGGGCCCGCCGAGCGCGGACGACCTCCTCCATCGCGACGGCCGCTCCTGGCGGCGGCATTGAGCGCGGCCGTCGGGGTCGAGACCTGGACCGGCGAGGACGTCCGGCTGGCAGACGTCGACTCGGCGCTCGCGCGGTTCCGTGCGGCGACAGCGACGGACGGCGCAGCGCAGAGCCTCCGCACGAGCGTCATGACGCACATCGCCTGGGTGCCCGGGGAGTGGGCCGACCGCGCTCGCGCCGCGCTCGCCGGGATGGCGGAGCGGCATCCGTCGCGCGCGATCCTGCTGTTCCCGGATCCCGACGCCGGCGTCGACCGCATCGACGCGGAGGTCACGGTCGAGCGCTACGCGATCCCCGGCGTCGAGCGGAGCGTCTGCTCCGAGGTGGTCGAGCTGCGCCTGCTCGGCAAGCGCGCGAAGGCTCCGGCGAGCATCGTCGAGCCGCTGCTCATCTCCGATCTCCCCGTGTTCCTGCGCTGGCGTGGCGAGCCGCCGTGGGGCGCGCAGGAGCTCCACCAGCTCGTCGACATCGTCGACCGGCTGATCGTCGACTCGACCGAGTGGGACGACCTGCCGTATCCGTACCGGCATCTCGCGGAGCTGTTCGAGCGCACTGCGGTGTCGGACATCGCGTGGGCGCGCACGTCGCGCTGGCGCGCGCTGCTCGCGTCGCTTTGGCCCGGCGTCGCCGGCGTCGGCGCGATCCGCGTCACGGGGACGCACGCGCAGGCGCTGCTGCTCCAGGGCTGGCTCCGCTCCCGGCTCGGCCGCGACGACATCGCCCTCGAGCACGTCGAGGCGGAACGGCTGGAAGGGATCGAGGTCGACGGCGAGCCGGCACCGTTCCCGCCCGGCGACCCGCCGCTGCCGAGCGACGTGCTCTCGGACGAGCTCGACCGCTTCACACGCGACCCGGTGTACGAGGGCGCGCTGCTAGCGGTGGCCCAGTAGCGCCAGCGCCTCGTCGTGCACGAGGCCGTTCGAGGCGACGAGCTGCCTGCCTGGGCTGGGCGCCGAGCCGTCCCGCGCCGTCACCCGGCCGCCTGCCTCGGTGACGATGAGCTCGACGGCCGCGTAGTCCCAGAGCGCGAGCTCGGCATCGACGGCCGCGTCGAGCGCGCCCTCGGCGACCAGCATGTGCTGCCAGAAATCGCCCATGCCGCGGGCGTGCCAGACGCGCGGTTCGAACGCCGCCAGGTCGCGTCCCAGGGAGCACGACACCGACGCGTCGCGGAGCTCGGAGACAGGCGAGACGCGAATCGCCTCGCCGTCCGCGAACGCGCCCGCCTCGCGCCCCGCCCACCAGCGCCGCCCGAGCGCCGGCGCCGACACGACGGCGGTCGCCACGGCGCCGTCCCGTTCGAGCGCGATCAGTGTCGCCCAGACGGGGACGCCGCGCGAGAAGTTCCGCGTACCGTCGATCGGATCGAGGATCCAGCGGACGGCTCCGCCGTCGTCGCCTTCCTCCTCACCGAGGACGCCCTCGCCCGCGCGTGCGGCCGAGATCCGCTCGCGCAGAGCATGCTCGACAGCGCGGTCGGCGTCCGTTACCGGTGTCAGGTCGGGCTTGGTCTCCACGCGCAGATCGGCGGCGCGGAAGCGCGGCAGCGACAGGGCGTCGGCGACGTCCGCAAGCTCGAGGGCGAACGCGAGGTCGGCGTCCACCGCGCGAGCGTAGCTACTTCTTGCCCGACTTCTTCTTCGCGGCCGCGCCGACGACCGTGAACGTCGACGGCTTGGCGGTGACGATCTTGAAGATCGACTTGACGACGATCTGCTCTGGATCCGACCACGACATCTGCTGTGCGCCCGTCGGCAGCGAGTAGTCGAACCCGCGCACGCGGTACCACCACGTTCCGGGCTGCGATCCCACCGGCAGGACGGCCGACGTTCCGGCCGTCATGAAGCCCTTCGTGGTCGAAGCGGCGTACACCTCCGGTACGAACGGATACTTCGTCTTGCTCCACTGCACCTGGTACGCCTCGGCGCCGAGTGCGGGTGTCCACGAGACGAGCGGGGAGCCGTAGAACGCGGGCGTGTCGAGGGCCGAGGTCAGCCGTCCGCTCGGCGAGAGGCCCGTCGCGAACAGGTCGCCCGAGGACGTGAGCGAGACCTCGCTGTCCTTGCCGAATCGCGCGACGCGGTTGATGGGGGCGGCGCAGACGTCCTGGGGCAGCTCGAGGTCGATGTACTGGACGTCCCCGCCGGTTCGGCTGATGACCTGGCCCTCGGTGTGGGCCTTGACGAGCGCCGTGACGCCGAGGGTGCCGTCGCCGATGCCCGTGACCGTCGTGCTCTCCGTACCGCCGATCGTGATGGCGTCGCCGATGTTGAAGCCGGTCGTGCTGGTCACCGGAATCGACGTGTCGAGAGCCTTCGCGCCCGGGGCGCGCACGAACGTCGACAGCGCTCCCGGCTGCACTGCGGCGACGGGGATCACGGTCCAGTAGTAGCCCGCGCTCGGCCAGTCCGTGTCCCAGAAGTCGATCGGCGCACCGGGGTCGCCGCTGAAGATGATGCCGCCGGCCGGAGGGGTGCCGGTGGCGCCCGATCCCGGCATTCCCGGCGTGCTCGACCCGCCCGAGGAGCCGGAGCCGCCAGAGGAGCCGGAGCCGCCAGAGGAGCCGGATCCGCCCGCGGTCGTCCCGTCACCCGGCGCGCCGGGGACGATCGTCGTCGGTGTCGCGGCCGGCGCTCCCTCGCTCAGCGTCAGCTGCGAGAGGTCGTAGCCCCAGTCGATCGAGCTCGGCGTGTGGGGCTTCACGTCCGGAAGGTAGAGACCCCGGGCGGCCTGGAGGCTTTCCGGCAGCGTCGGCATCGAGAGCTGCCCGTACGGGCGCGGCGAGAACGCCGGAGCGCCGGTCACGGAGCCGATCATCACCGGGTTCAGGCACTGCTTGTCCGTGAAGACCTCGATGCGGAACAGTTCCGCCGCCGTTCCGTCTGCCGTCTGGTTGCCGGAGAACAGGAACGCGGGCGTCAAGCGGAGGGCGGGCGACGTCGGCGAGCCGTCCGAATAGACGTCCGAGACCGTGCCGAGCAGCTTGATCGGGCCGCCCGTGGCGGGCGGGTTCGTCGAGCTGTAGACGGGGCTCCACGCTCCGGCTACGGAGGGCGTGACCGTGTTCAGGCTGTTGTTGACGACGTCCCGCAGCGCGCGCACCCGCCAGCGGACGGTGCCGATCCAGGCGTTCGACTGGTGGAAGGTGTAGAACTCGCGCTCGTCGAGGACGTTCGTCCTCAAGAACTCCTGCTTCTTGGCGTCGATCAACCAGACCTCGTACACGTTGGCGCCCTCGATGGGCGTCCAGCGAAGCAGCCCCGGGTAGCTCGGAAGCGGCGTCGGCGGGGCGGGCGGCGCCATGTCGAAGCCGAACGGCGTGCTCCAGTCGCTGATCGCATTCTGCGACATCGCGCGCACCCGTGCGTACAGCGCATGGGGATTGCCGGTGATCCACGGCAGTGTGAGCGGCGGCGCGACGACCGGGGTCGTCAGCCACGTCGACGGGTCAGTGGGCGACGCGTAGATGATCCCGTTCTCCTGGAAGGTGCTGCTCGTCGAGAGCTGGAACTCGTAGCCGATCGCGAGCGGCACCGGATTCCACGCGAAGGCCGGCGTCCGGTCGAATGTGGTGACGATCGGCTCGTCGGCGCGGAGGAGGAAGCCATGCAAGCCGGTCGGCGCCTTCAAGACCGGGGACTGCGCAGAGCCGCCCGCGGCGGTGACGCCGAGGACGAGCAGCGTGACTGCGGCGAGGCGGAAGACGTGCATCGTCTCCCTCGTTTTCGGCACTCGTAGAGCCGCAGCCGTCCCTCAAACGAGGGATGCGAGCAGCGCGCCGGCGGCGAGAACGCGGGCGTCGGCGCCCGGCTTCCCGACGAGCTGGACGGAGGCGGGGAAGCCTCCCTCTGCGGCGCCGCACGGAAGCGCGAGCGCGGGCCAGCCGAGCGCGTCGAACGGGTACGTCAGCCGGATTCCGCGGCCGCGGAAGTCGCGCTCCTCGGCTTCCTGCGGCGGCGCGACGAACGCGACCGTCGGCGTGACGACCAGGTCGAGGCCGTCGAGCAGCTCGGTGCAGCGCTCGCGGTACTGCGCGCGCAGGCGGACGGCGGCCGCCACTTCGGCATCCGTGACCTGCAGGCAGCGCTCGAGCTTCGAGCGGACGTTCTCGCCGTATGCGTCCGCGTGCTCGGGGAAGAGTCCGCGGTGGACATCTGCGACCTCGCGCATGAAGAGCGCGTACTCGTCCGGGTCGGCGAGCGGGAGCTCGACGGCGCGACGCCGCGGAAACCGCGAGATCGCTTCCTCGACGCGGGCGCGCACGAGCGTGTCGGCCTCGTCGAGCCACGCGACGCCGATCTCGACCTCCTCGAGCGACTCGAGCGCGACCGGGGTGAACCCGGGGACGAGCGCCTGCATCAGCTCGACACAGCCCTCGACGGTCGAGGCCATCGGCCCGACGTGGTCGTAGCTCGGCGCGAGCGGAAAGCAGCCCCCGGTCGGCACGAGCTCGAACGTCGGCTTGAAGCCGACGATCCCGCACCAGGCGGCGGGGATGCGGATCGAGCCGCCCGAGTCGGTGCCGAGCGCGAGCTCGACGTCACCGGCGGCGATCGCGGCCGCCGAGCCGCCGCTCGAGCCGCCGGCGAGCCGCCCCGGCGCGCGCGGGTTGGGAACGGTGCCGAAATGCGGGTTCTGCGAGGAGATCCCGTACGCGAACTCGTGCAGGTTCGTCTTGCCGGCGACTGCGTAGCCGGCGGCCTCGAGCCGCAGCACGGCGTCGGCGCTCTGCGCGGGCACGCGGTCGGCGAAGAGGGTGGAGCCGTACGTCGTCACGAGCCCGGCCGTGTCGAGCAGATCCTTGACGGCGACGGGCGTTCCCTGCGCAGGCCGCGCCGGGCGGGCGAGCCAGATTCCGGCGCTCACGCGCCGACTCTAACGAGGCTTGCGGTGGAAGCGATCGTCAGCCGGACGGCTTCTTCGACTTCTTCTTCGCCGCCGCCGCCTTCGCCTTGGCCGCCGCCTTCGCCTTGGCCGCCGCCTTCGCCGTCGGCGTCGCCTTGACCGGCGCCTGTACGAGGGAGACCCTCCGCGTCATGGGCGTTCCCGTCGTTGCGCCCGAGCTCGACATCGGCGTGAGCGTCAGGACGTTGCTCGAGTCCGCCGACGAGCGCCGCAGCCTTGGCAGCAGCGACGCCGGCAGCGTCCACCGCAGGTCGTTGTTGCCGGCGCGGACACTCACAGTGCCGAGCACGGTGCCGCCGAGCGACGCCTGGAGCTTCCCGTCGCCGCTCGACTGGACGATGAGTCGGACGACGGGGGCGGCCGCGGGGACCTGCAGCAGCTCCGGCCCGAAGACCGCGATCGAGGGCGCGACGTCCGTCGTAGGCACGGCGACGATCGGGCCGGTCACGGCGACCGGGGTCGGCGGGAGCTGAGCCTGTCCGCCCGGCGTGTTCGGGTCGACCGTGATCGTCGCGGTGACGGTGAAGAGCGCCCCGTTCGCGGTCGGATCGGTGCTGGGATTCGGCAGGTCGAGGTAGCCCTGGTTGCCGACCCAGGTGCAGGTGTCCCACGGAACCGTCGTCGTTGCCGTGTTGCCGTTGACGCTGAGCGCGACCGGAGTGCTGTTCAAGCCGTTCCAGTAGAAGTACGGCCTCGCGCCGATCCCCGGCGGCAGGTCGGGCAGGTCGACCTTGAGCGTCAGCGTCGCCGCGAGGCAGGCGCTGCCGCCGGTCCCGTCGCCGCGGTCGAACTCGAGGTACCGGGCCGCGAGATGGTTGACGGGCACGACGATCGGGTTCAGCGGCGGGTTCAGCGGCGGGTTCAGCGGCGGGATCCCCGTCCCGGTCGAGATCGGCGTGCCCCAGACGGTCGGCTTGACGAGGTCGAGCGCATCGATCCCGTAGCCGCCGATCATCTGCTGGACGGTCCACGCCGTGAAGACGTCGGTGAGGTTCGCACCGTGCGCGGCGAGCGCCTGCTGGAGCGCTGCCACAGCGGTCTCGCCCGGGTTCGCGGCACCGTCGGCGAAGACCTCCTTGACGAACAGGGCGCCGAACTTCTGCGTCACCGACTCCCAGAACGGCCAGCGGGAGTAGCCGAGGTTCGCGGGTGAGTCGACCAGGTCGCACTTGTTGGTGCCGAACGGGTCCTTGCAATCGAGCGCCATGTCGCTCGGTCCGAGGTCGGCGACGAACGTCGCGTCGTACTCGTTGACCTTCGCCGACATCCACTCTGCCGACTCCTCGAGCAGCCAGTTCTCGCTGGCGCTGGCCGGCTGCCAGATGCCGAGCTGGATCATGTTGAAGACCTGGTGGGCGATGACCTCCGGCGTCAGGCCGACCCCCGCGTCGACGTCGATCGACGCGCTGGTGCTCGCCTGGGGCGGGGGGTTGTCGGGAAACGTCTCGGCCATGACGGCGTCGGGGCCCGCGGCGTAGAGGTCGACGACGTAGATGTCGATCCGTCCGTCGCCTCCCAGGACGCCGTCGGAGGGCGGAGCCGGGAAGCCGTACGTGCCGACTTCCGCCGCGTAGGCCTTCTCGGCCCAGCCGAGCACGTCGCCGGCTTGCGTCTCGGTGATCGCCATCGGCTCGTCGCACGCCGTGGACGAGACGTCGCTGCTGTAGTGAACGAGGAAGTGCGGCGATCCGAGCGTGAACTCGAACCCGCAGCCGCCTCCCGCGGAGCGCGCGCCCGGCGGCGGATTCGCGATCGCAAGACTCGGCCCGGCAAAGACGGCTGCTCCGAGGAGCACGGCGGCCAGCGTCAGCAAACGGCGGAGAACGGCCATACGCTGACCAGAATCGGCTCCGCGGGGCCGTGACTTTAGGAACTGCCTCCTAGTTGAACGCGAGATAGATGAAGGCGACGCCGATCGAGCCGGCGAACAGCAGGCAGAAGACGGCGAACAGGAGCCAGCCGAGGCGGACGTTCCTGCGGGCGAGCTCGGGATCCATCAGACGACGAGGTCCAGGGCCATCGCGGCGAAGAGCAGCGCCAGGTAGGCGAGCGAGTAGTGGAAGAGCAGCACCGCCCGGCGCGGCGTCGTGTCCCGGCGCAGCCGCTCGGCGAGCCAGACGAAGACGGCGCCGAGCGCGAGCGCCGAGGCGAGGTAGAGCAGGCCGACCGTCCCCCACGCCCACGGCAGCAGCGTCACCGCGACGAGGCCGAGCGAGTAGAGGACGATCTGGCGCGCCGTCTCCCGCTCGCCGCGAACGACCGGCAGCATCGGCACCTTCGCCGCCGCGTAGTTGTCCTTGATCAGGAGCGCGAGCGCCCAGAAGTGCGGCGGCGTCCAGACGAAGACGATCACGAACAGGAGCAGAGCGGGCACGGTGAGATGACCGGTCGCGGCCGCCCAGCCGACGAGCGGCGGCACGGCGCCTGCGGCGCCGCCGATGACGATGTTCTGCGACGTCGTCCGCTTCAGCCAGCGCGTGTAGACGAGGACGTAGAAGAGGTTGCCGACGAGCGCGAGCACCGCTGTGAGCAGGTTGACCTCGCTTGCCAGCAGCACGAACGAGAAGGCCGAGAGCGCAAGCCCGAACTCGAGCGCTCGGCTCGGCGAGACGCGGCCGGACGCCACCGGCCGAGTGCGAGTGCGCTCCCCCATCAGCGGGTCGATGTCCCGGTCGAGCACGTGGTTCAGCGCGCTCGCACCGCCGCAGGCGAGGGCCAGCCCGGCCATCGCCGCGACGGCGGTGCCCGTCCCGGGCCAGCCGCGCGCGCCGACGATCATCCCGCAGAAGCCGGTGATCAGCAGCAGCGTCATGATCCGCGGCTTCGTCAGCGCGACGTAGTCGCGCCAGGAGCCCCACGGTACCGGCTCGCCGCGCACGCTCTGCACGGCGACGACGAGCAGTGCCGCGAGCGCGAGCGCCGCGAGCGCCGCGTGCGTGTCGCGTCCCGGCAGCGCGGCCGCGGCGGTGAACAGCGCCGACGCCGCGAGCACGGCGGGCACGAGGCTGCGGTGCGAGAGCCACGCCGAGACGAGCAAGGCCGCAAGCGGCGGCGCGACGAGCGCCGCGAGCAGCCGGTGCGTCGTGCCGAGGTGCGCGGCGCCGGACACCACCGCGAGCAGCGTGCCCGTCGACGCGGCGAGCGCAGTCAGGCGCAGCCAGGGGCCCGGTGCGATACGCGCGCTCATGTCGGCTCCGCGAGCCGGCGTCGCAGGTCGCGCAGCGGTCGCGTGCTCGTCACGTACGGAACGGCGTCGAAGTTGTAGGCCGGCGGCGGCGAGGTCGTGTACCACTCGAGCGTGTCGGCGAGCCACGGGTCGTTGGCCGCGCGGACGCCCTTGCGCAGCCCGTGCGCGATCCAGACGTTCGCGATGAACACCGCGACGCCGATCACCATCACGCCCGACCCGATCGTGGAGATCAGGTTGTAGACCTCCCAGAGCCCGCCGTGGTGGTACGTGTAGATGCGGCGCGGCATGCCGAGTAGCCCGAGCATGTGCTGCGGCAGGAACGTCATGTTGAAGCCGACGAAGAGCAGCCAGAAGTTCAACTTGCCGAGCCGCTCGTCGAGCATCCGCCCGAACATCTTCGGCCACCAGTAGTACAGGCCGCCGAAGAATCCGAATGCGCTGCCGCCGAAGAGCACGTAGTGGAAGTGCGCGACGACGTAGTAGCTGTTGTTCACCTGCCAGTCGACGGGGAACGCGGCGAGGAAGATCCCGGAGAGGCCCCCCATGGTGAACAGCGCGATGAAGCCGATCGCGAACAGCATCGGCGTGTCGAAGATCAGGTTGCCGCGCCAGGTGGTCGCGAGCCAGTTGAAGATCTTCACGCCGGTCGGCACCGCGATCACCATCGACGAGATCATGAAGAAGCTGTCGAGGCCCGTGCCGAGGCCCGTGGTGAACATGTGATGCGCCCACACGAGCATCGAGAAGAACGCGATGGCGACCGTCGAGAACGCGACCGCCTTGTAGCCAAAGATCGGCTTGCGCGAGAAGACCGGGAGGATCTCCGAGATCATCCCCATCACCGGCAGCACCATGATGTAGACCTCGGGGTGCCCGAAGAACCAGAACATGTGCTGGTAGAGGACGATGCTGCCGCCCTTCGACGGGATGAAGAAGTGCGTCCCCGCCTGCCGGTCGAGCAGTAGCAGCGTCACCGCTGCCGACAGCGCGGGCAGCGCGACGAGCAGCAGGATCGAGTAGGTGAGTATCGACCACACGAAGAGCGGCATGCGCATCCAGCTCATGCCGCGCGCGCGCATGTTCACGATCGTGACGATGAAGTTGATTGCGCCGAGGAGCGACGCGAGCGAAAGGATGTGGATGCTCAGGATCCAGTAGTCCTGGCCGTGGCCCGGGCTGAACTGGGCCTCGGAGAGGGTCGGGTAGGACCACCAGCCGGCCCTCGCGGTGCCGCCCGTCGCGAACCAGCTCCCCCAGAGCACGATCCCGCCGAGCAGGTAGAGCCAGTACGAGAGGGCGTTCAGGCGCGGGAACGCGACGTCGCGCGCGCCGATCATCAGCGGCACGAGGTAGTTGGCGAAGCCGGCGAGGATCGGGACGACGACGAGGAAGATCATCGTCGTGCCGTGCATCGTCAGCACCTCGTTGTACGAGTTCTTCGTCAGGAGCGTCTCGTTCGGTGTCGCGAGCTGCGCCCGCATCAGGACGGCGAGGATGCCGCCGAGCACGAAGAAGAAGAGCGACGTCGCGATGTACATGATCCCGATCCGCTTGTGGTCGACGGTGACGAGCCAGCGTGCAACTCGGCCGCTCTTCCACGTCACCGGGTAGACCGCGTCCGACCTAGCCGCCACTCGTCGACGCCCCCTTGTAGACGTGCGCCTTCACGTACTTCACGAGCGCCTGCATCTGCTCGTTCGTCCACGTGTCGCCGACCGCCGGCATCAGGTTACGTCCGTTCCGGACGATCGCCTCGAGACCGGCCGGCTGGGTCAGCAGCGGGTTGCTCGAGAGGTTGGGCCCGTAGCCGCCCTGGCCCTGCATGCCGTGGCATGTCGCGCACACGCCCTGGAACTCCGCCTTGCCGAGCACCTGCGGCGCAGTCGACCTGACGAACTTCGTGTACTGCGCGCTCGTGCCGACGAGCACGCGCGCCTGCATCGAGGCGTGGTAAAGGCCACACAGCTCGGCACACTGGCCGGTGTACGTTCCCTGCTTGTTCGCCTCGAACCAGAAGTGGTTCGTGTGGCCGGGGATCGCCTGGATCTTGCCGCCGAGCTCCGGGATCCACCAGCTGTGGATCACGTCCGACGACTCCACCGTGAGGTCGACGACCTGGCCGACCGGGGCGTGCAGGTCGTTGATCGAGCGTGCGCCGTTCGGATAGTCGAACTGCCAGTAGAACTGGTGCCCTTCGACGGTGATGTGCAGCGGATCCGCGGCCGCCGGCGCGTTCGAGATGCCGGGGAGCTCGTAGAAGACGACGATCCCGATGACACAGAGGATGATCACGGGGATCACCGTCCAGATCAGCTCGAGCCGGGTGTGGCCGTGCACCTGCGCGCCGTCGGCCGTGCGCGGGCGACCGCGGCGGCGGTACTTCCAGACGAAGACGACGAGCAGCGTCTCGACGAGCAGGAAGATCGCGCCCGTGAAGCCGAGGATCACGTAGTACACCTCGTTCGTGCGCGCTGCGTTCGGCGAGTGCGGGGTCACCGGCGTGAAGCCGCCGTTCGCGGCCGCTGCGACGCCGGCCGTCGCAAGGACGGCGATACCCACCACCAGCATGAGCAGCGAAAGCTTCCGGCGCACCCGATCGGGCATTCTATGGCCGTGAACGAGCGCACGCGTGTCGAGCTGCCGCCGCACGTCCCGGGCGAGTTCGAGGTGTTCGTGAACGGCGTCGCGCAGGCTCGTGGCGTTGATTACGAAGTGGTCGGCCGGTCGCTCGTCTTCCCCCGGCCGATCGCCCAGGAGGGCCGGCTCGGCTTCTGGCGCTGGCTCTTCATGTGGCTCGGCGTCGCGGGCTCCTACCGCAAGCACGAGACCGTCGACGTCGTCTACGAAGCCGGCGGCCGGCGGCAGGTCGAGACAGGCCTCCGGCCTGTCGCTGAAAGTGCTGCGCACTTTCAGCGAGACTAGGTTGTGCTCCGCGGAGCGGCCGCGGGCTGAGCCCGCGGCCTCTTGTCTGCCGCGAGCGATGGGTCGCGTAGCGCGCGCGGTGGCGCTGAAGCGTCCCCGCGCGCGTGCGTTCGGCCTTCGCGAACGCTCGCGCGTTCGCCGCAGGCGGATCCTCGCGGGTGGGGATGGCGAAGCCACCACCGCCCGCGCCGCGAAACCCACTCGCCTCTGGTCCCATAAGAGCCCGGCGGCTCCGCCGCCGGGCGCTCCGCGAAGCCGAACCTCTCCCGGGGGAAGTGCGAAGCACTTCCCCCGGTTACTCGTCGGCGACGTCGCGGCGCTGGAAGACGGCGAAGGCGGCGGCGAGCGGGACGGCGGCGAAGAGCGCCGAGACCCAGATGCAGCGGATGACCGGTGTCCAGAAGACCGGCGTCTGGAAAAGGCCGTGCCAGGCGTCGAACTGCGCCGAGAGCATGTAGTGAGGCAGCCACTGGACGTGCACGAGCCCGACGATCGCCTCCATGAAGAGCTCGTAGACGAGCGTGCCGACGATCGCTGCGGCGCTGTTGCGCGTGACGACGGAGAGGAAGATCCCGAAGGCGGCGATCGCGACGAGCGGGATCGCGAACACGCCGAGGGCCGCGAACGTCAGGCCGAGGGCGTGGCCCGCCGGGAGGCGGGTGCCGGTCAGGTCGACGACCGGGTTGAAGCCCCAGGCGATGCCGCCGGAGACCAGCCCCGCGGCGAGCAGCGCGAGCAGGAGCGCGATGACGTACGTGAACGACGCGAGCGTCTTCCCAGCGAGGATCTGACGCCGCCGCAGCGAGCGCGTGAGGATCATCTTCAGCGTTCCGCCCGTGCTCTCGGTGGCGACGATGTCGCCCGCGACGAGCGCGGTCACGAGCTGCGCGCCGAAGCGGGAGGCGAACGTCAGCACGACGAGGGCGAGCGCGATCCCGGTGTGGCGCAGGTTGTGCCCCAGCGGCGCGTCGTACGGCCCGCCCTTCTGGAAGGCCATCACCGTGACGAAGAGGATGGGCAACAGCGCTGACGCGCCGATGCCGATGTACGTGCGCTTCTGGGAGGCGAGCTTGCGCACCTCCCAGCGGTACGCGGTCAGTGTCGTCGGCGTCACGCGACGGCCTCCAGGCGGTGCGGGTGCTCGCCGGCCTCGGTGAGCTCGAAGAAGAGCTGTTCGAGCGTCGCCGTCTCCGGAATGAGCGCCGCGATGCCGAGACCCGCCTCGACGAGGCGGCGCGAGAGCTCCAGGACGACGGCCTCGCCGGCGGTGAAGACGAGGTCGTCGCCGGAAGCCGTCACGTCGCCGAGGGCGCCATCGTCGAGGAGCAGCCGGCGCGCGGCCTCCTGGTCGGACGTGCGCAGCCGGTAGCGCGGCGCCGAGCTCGCGTGCAGGTCGGCGAGCGCACCCTCGTAGACGATGCGTCCCTCGTGGATCACCGAGACGCGCGTGCACAGCTCCTCGACCTCGGCGAGGAGGTGGCTGGAGAGGAAGATCGTCATGCCCTGCGCGGCCAGCTCCTTGATCACGTCGCGCATGTCGCGGATGCCGCCCGGGTCGAGTCCGTTCGTCGGCTCGTCGAGCACGAGCAGCTTCGGATTGCGCAGGAGCGACGCTGCGAGCCCGAGCCGCTGTCGCATGCCCTGCGAGTAGCCGCCGACCTTGTCGCCTGCGCGCGTCTGGAGCCCGACCGTCTCGAGCACGGCGCCGACGCGGCCGGACGCGTCGCCGCCGTCGAAGGCGGCGAGGAGCTCGAGGTTCGAGCGGCCGGTGAGGTACGGGTAGAAGTGCGGTGTCTCCACGAAGCCGGCCACGCCGTCGAGCGCCTGCGGCATCTCGTGCTGCGGGTCGCGGCCGAAGAGCCGCACCTCGCCCTCGTCCGGCCGCAGCAAGCCGAGCAGCACGCGCATCGCCGTCGTCTTGCCGGCGCCGTTCGGCCCGAGGAAGCCGTAGATGTCGCCCTCGTGGACGGTCAGGTCGACGTGGTCGACGGCACGGATTCGTCCGTAGGCCTTGACGAGGCCCCGTGCCTCCACCGGGAGCATGCGCCGAACGATAGTCGTCCTCGATGAGCCGAGGATGAGCCGTAACCGCCGCTTAACTTGCGGCGAGGACCCGCCGGTTGCGCGCGGCGCGCAGCAACTCCGCCACGGCCTCCGCGTACACGTCCTCGACGTCGAGCGCACACGTGCGCCGTCGGTGGGCGTCGCTCCGGTGTACGCCGGGTGACGGAGTCGCTACGGGCGGCCGTTCGAGGCGGCGCGACTTTTCGGCACCGCTTCGAGCTTGTAGCCGACGCCGTAACGCGTCTGGATGAACGTGTGACGCGAGGCGCGCCGGTCGATCTTCTCCCGCAGCCGGCGGACGAAGACGTCCACCGTGCGGTCGCGGTGTGATTCGCGGCGGCCCCAGAGCTTCTGCAGCAGCTCGTCGCGCGTCGAAACGCGGCCGCGGTCGAGCGCGAGCTGGTAGATGAGCCGGAACTCGGTCGGCGTCAGCTCGGCGCTGTCGCCGTCGACGTACGCCTGCACCTCGCGCGGGTCGATCACCAGCTCCTCGATCTCGATCGGCTCTCCGCGCGGCGTCTCTTCGCGGCGGATGCCCCGACGCGCGGCGGCGCGGACGCGCGCCACCAGCTCCTTCATCGAGAACGGCTTCACGAGGTAGTCGTCGGCTCCAATCTCGAGCGCGTGCACTCGGTCGTACTCGGTGCCGCGCGCGGAGACGACGACGATCGGCGTCGCGATCCCCTCGCCGCGGACGGTCTCGATCAGCTTCCATCCGTCGAGCCCCGGGAGCATCAGATCGAGCACGCAGGCGTCCGGCTTCTCGTACCGGAGCCGGGCGAGCCCCTGGTCGCCGTTCCCGACCCAGGTTGCGTCGAAGCCGGCGGCGCCGAGGTGACGCGCCATCCCCTGGGCGATGACCTCGTCGTCCTCGACGATCAACACCTTGGGCATCGATGTCATTATCGGGTTCCGCGGGATGCCGACGGGTCGCTGAACGGTGAAGGAGTGGTGAAGGGGTGGTGAACGAAGATACTGCCCGGGCGCAGGTGCTGGTGGCCCGGCTGGAGGAGCCGGTGGTCGTCCTCGACAGCGAGCGGCGCCTCGTCGCAGCGAGCCCTGCCGCGGCGGCCGCGCTGGGTGACGTGACGCCGGGCCGGCGGGTCGGCGAGGACGTCCTCACAGCCGAGCCGCAGCCGCTCGTGCTCTACCTCGCGGCGCTGCCGGAGCTCTCCGCCTACCAGGAGCTGCGCGCGGGGTTCACGGCCGCGGTCTCGCACGAGCTGCGGACGCCCCTCACGCGGCTGCTCGTGCTGATCGAGAGCGCGACCCTGCCGGGCGCCAGGATCGACGAGCTCGTCGAGCAGGCGCGGCAGGAGATCCAGCAGGCCGGGGACCTGATCGACGACGTCCTCTTCCTCGGCGAGCTCGAGACGGGGCGCGAGGTGGTGTCGCTCGGCCGCACGCGTGCTCTCCCGGTAGCCGAGGAGATCCTCACGTCGTTCGCCGACCGCGCCGAGCGCGCGCAGGTCGGCCTCGTCGTCACCGGCGGCCCGACGGTCGAGCTGCCGCTCCGGCAACGGATGTTGCGCGTCGTCGTCGAGAACCTCGTCACGAACTCGATCCGCTACTCCGGGCCGGGGAGCACGTGCACGGTGACGGTCTCGGAGGAGGCGGCCGGCCCGCTGCTCGTCGTGTCGGACGACGGCAAGGGGGTCGAGGAGAGCGACCTGCCCCGCCTGTTCGAGCGCTTCTACCGGGCCGACCAGGCCCGCTCGTCCCGCGGCACCGGCCTCGGCCTCGCAATCGTGAAGCACGTCGTCACGTCGGCGGACGGCACGGTCGAAGCGCGCGGCGGCCCCGGCCAGGGTCTCGAGATCGTCTGTCGCTTCCCCAGCGCGTAGCTACGCCGCCGCTCCGGCCGGAGGCCAAGTCGCCTGATCGGCGAAATACCTGCGCGTCCAGAGCGCCACGTAGACGAGCGCGACGAGCACCGGTACCTCGATGAGCGGCCCGACGACGCCGGCGAGCGCCTGCCCGGAGGCTGCGCCGAAGACGCCGACGGCGACGGCGATGGCAAGCTCGAAGTCGTTGCTCGCGACGGTGAACGAGAGGCTTGCCGTCTGCGGGTACGGGAACCCGAGCATCCTGCCGGCAGCGAACCCTGCCGTCCACATGACGGCGAAGTACGCGAGCAGGGGAAGCGCGATCCGTGCCACGTCGAGCGGCTGCGAGGTGATCTTGTCGCCCTGGATCGCGAACAGGAGCACGATCGTGAACAGGAGCCCGTACAGGGTGATCGGCGCGATCCGCGGGATGAACCGCTGCTCGTACCAGTCCCGGCCGCGACGCCGGAGGCCGACCCGCCGCGTTGCGTATCCGGCCGCCAGCGGGATGCCGAGGAAGATGAGCACGGTCTTCGCGACCTGCCAGATGCCGACCTCGAACCCCTGGGTGTCGAGGCCGAGCCAGCCCGGCAGGACGGTCAGGTAGAAGTAGCCGAGGAGCGAGTACGCGGCGACCTGGAAGAGCGCGTTGAAGACGACGAGCACTGCGGCGCGGTCACGGTCGCCCTTCGCGATGTCGTTCCAGATGAGCACCATCGCGATGCAGCGGGCGAGGCCGACGATGATCACGCCGGTGCGATACGCGGGCTGGTCGCGCAGGAGCAGCCAGGCGAGCGTGAACATCAGGGCCGGGCCGACGATCCACGAGAGCACGAGCGACGTACCGAAGAAGCGGAGGTTGCTAACCCCGTCGTGGCTCATGCGGCCGAGATCCTCGTAACGGACCTTGGCGAGAACCGGGTACATCATCAGCAGGAGCCCTGCTGCGATCGGCAGCGAGACGGTGCCGACGCGCAGCTCGTCGAGGCGGTCGTTGAGGCTCGGCAGGAGCGTCCCCAGGCCCAGTCCCGCACCCATCGCGAGCGCGATCCACGCGGGTAGGAGACGGTCGCGCCTGGAGAGCCTTGCGAGCGATGTCTCAGTCGCAGCCACGCCGCCGGTCCGGAGAGAGGTCCGCGGCTTCGGCGAGCATTGCGCCGACGAGGTCGTGCAGCTCGGCCAGTTGTCCACGGTCGGCGCAGTAGCAGGTGCGCGGGCCGTCGATCTCGCCGGTGATCAGGCCTGCATCCTTCAGCACCTTCAGGTGCTGCGACACGGTGGCCTGCGCGAGCGGCAACGCGTCGACGACCTGGCCGCAGTAGCACGCGTCACGGCTCAACAGCAGCCGCAGAATGTGAACCCGTGCCGGATGGGCGACCGCCTTTGCGAGGCGCGCGAGATCGGCGTCGCGTTCCTTGCCGAGAGCCGAGGCTTCGGAGGGCGCGATCGTCACGCGGCTGTGACCCGATCTCGGACGGGCGGGATCGCGTGGGCGCAGGCGTAGATCGTGCCGCCGATGCGGTACGCGTTCGCTTCCGCCAGGTGTTGGAGGCAAAGGCCGACGCCGCAGTGCCGGCAGACACCGACAGCAGCGACAGGACGGTTGACCTTCGCGCACTCGTAGCAGTTCATCGGACGCCTCCTTCAGCCGGAGCGCACTCCGACCATCGTTCATCGCAGATAAACGATGGTGCGCGCGGGCTTCGCCGGCATCAGGGGCCGGCCCCTCGCGGCTGCGGCTTCCCCGCAGGGCATCAACCAGCTAGCCGAAACGGCCGGTGACGTAATCCTCCGTCCGTTTGTCGGACGGAGCCGTGAAGATCTTCTCGGTCGCGTCGTACTCGATCAGCTCGCCCCAGCGCTGGCCCTCGTCGCCCTGCGAGATGGAGAAGAACGCGGTCATGTCGGCGACGCGCGCGGCCTGCTGCATGTTGTGCGTGACGATCACGAAGGTGTACTCGCTCTTCAGGTCGTGCATCAAACTCTCGATCGCCTGCGTCGCGATCGGGTCGAGCGCCGACGCCGGCTCGTCCATCAGCACGACGTCCGGCTCGACGGCGATCGCGCGGGCGATGCACAGCCGCTGCTGCTGCCCGCCGGAGAGCGACAGCGCGCTCGCCTTCAGCCGGTCCTTCACCTCGTCCCACAACGCGGCCCGCGTGAGCGCGCGCTCGATGCGCTCGTCGAGGTCGTCCCTCATCCCGAGCACCTTGAGGCCCCAGGCGACGTTGTCGTGGATCGACTTGGGAAACGGGTTCGGGCGCTGGAAGACCATGCCGATGTTCCGGCGCACCGCGACCGGGTCGATGTTCGAGCCGCTGATGTCCTGGCCGTGGTAGCGGATCGTCCCCGTCTGCGTGAAGCCCGGGATGAGGTCGTTCATGCGGTTGAAGCAGCGGATGTACGTGCTCTTGCCGCAGCCGGAGGGGCCGATGATCGCCGTGACGAGGTTCTTGTAGACCTCCATCGTCACGTCCTTCACCGCCGGCTTGCCGCTGTAGATGGCGTCGAGGCCGTCGACGTGGAAGATCGTCTCGAGCCGCTCGCGTGGCGGCATCGGCTGACGGCGCGTCGTCTCGACTCGCACGGTGGGCTCGATCGTAGTCGACATGTCGTCCTCTCCTTCCATCAACGGGCGAGCATCTTGGTGCGGCTGCGGGTGGCGAGCCAGCGGCCTCCCAGGCTTGCGATCAGGATGAAGACGAGCAGGACGAGCGCCGCGGCCCAGGCGCGCGCGTGGTCGGCCGGGTCGGGAGACTCGGACAGCTCGAAGATCGCCACCGGTACCGTCTGCAGCGCGTGGTACGGGTTCCAGCTCGTCTGCGTGCCCACGAGGGACGAGGTGAAGAGCAGCGGCGCAGTCTCCCCGGCTACCCGCGCGACCGCGAGCACGGTGCCGGTGACGATGCCGCCGACGGTCTGCGGGAGGACGATGCTGAGCGTCGTCCGCCACTGCGGAACCCCGAGCCCGAGGCCGGCTTCACGCAGCGAGTTCGGCACGAGCGCGAGCACCTCCATCGTCGCGCGCGCGACGAGCGGCAGCATCAGACAGGAGAGCGCGAACGCTCCCTTGAGCCCGCTCTGCCCGCTGCCGACGACGAGTAGGCCGAAGACGAAGATGCCGATCACGATCGCCGGTACGCCGTTGAGGATGTCGAGCGCCATGCTGACGCCGTTCCGGATCGACGCCGGCGCGAACTCGTTCAGGTAGACGGCGACGAGGATCCCCACCGGCAACGCCATCGCCGTTGCGAGGCCGACGATCACGAGCGTCCCGGCGAAGGCGTTGGCGAGGCCCTGCGGCGCGTTCGTGAGGCTGAACTGGATCGGCGGCTTCGTGAGCAGGTTGAGGTTGAGCTCGCTGGCTCCTTTCTGTGCCACCGAGAAGACGACGACACCGAGGATGGCGATCGCGATCGCCGCGGCCAGCCAGGCGAGCCCCTCCATCAGGCGGTTCACCCTGCGCCGCCGCGGCAGCCGGTCGAGGCGCAGCCCGGGCCCGGTGAGGCCCTGCGCGCTCACGCGTGCCCCCCACGGGTGATGCCGTGACGGCGCGCGACGCGGCGGACGATCAGCTGCGCGCTGATATTGGCCAGGAGCGAGAAGACGAGCAGGATCAGCCCGAGATAGACGAGTGAGGCGGTCTGGAGGTTCGTGGACGACCCCTGGTAGGAGGCGGCGATCTTGCTGGCGAGC
>JBEKEH010000025.1:0-29623 GCA_050013935.1 Gaiellaceae bacterium
AGGGGATGCAGGTCGTCGCGAGCTTCGCGGAGACCGACGCGATCAAGATCCAGCCCGGTCAGGCCGCGACCGTGACGGTCGACGCGCTGCCGAACGAGGAGCTCGCCGCGCACGTGCTCTCCATCGCCGCAGCGGCGACCTCCTCCTCGAGCGTCGTCACCTACGGCGTGACGTTCGCGCTCGATCGCAGCGAGCCGAAGCTCAAGCCGGGGATGACCGCGAACGTCGACGTCGTCGTCGGGGAGGTCGACAACGTCCTCCACGTGCCGACCGCAGCCGTGCGCGGCAGCGGCAGCAATGCGACCGTGACCGTGCTCCAGAACGGCAAGCAGACGAGCGTGCCGGTCGTGGCCGGTCTCCAGGGCGACTCGTCGACCGCGATCCTCAGCGGGCTGAAGGCGAACCAGACGGTCGTGCTGCCCTCCGTCTCGATCTCCACCGCGAGCACCGGCGGGGCCACCACGAGCGGGACGAGCACGACGGGCGTCCCCGGGGGTGGCCCCGGCGGCGGCTTTGGCGGCTTTGGCGGCTTCGGCGGATGAGCAGCCGCCCCCGCCGCCGCCGGCCGACCCTTGCCCTCGAAGGCGTCTCGAAGAGCTACGGCGCCGGCGAGATCGCCGTGCGTGCGCTGCGCGACGTCGACCTCGTGGTCGAACGCGGCGACTTCGTCGCCGTGATGGGCAGCTCGGGCAGCGGCAAGTCGACGCTGATGAACCTGATCGGCTGTCTCGACGCGCCGACGGAGGGCCGCTACCTGCTCGAGGGCATCGACGTGAGCCAGCTCGACGACTTCGAGCTCGCGTTCATCCGAAACCGGAAGATCGGCTTCGTCTTCCAGAGCTACAACCTCGTGCCGCGCACGAGCGCGCTGCGCAACGTCGAGCTGCCGCTCATCTACGCGAGGGTGCCGAAGCATGAGCGCCGGCAACTGGCGGAGGCGGCCCTCGTCGCGGTCGGCGTCGAGGACCGGATGCACCATCTTCCGTCCGAGCTCTCCGGCGGCCAGCAGCAGCGGGTCGCGATCGCGCGTGCGATCGTCACGGAACCGGCGATCGTGCTCGGCGACGAACCGACCGGCAACCTCGACAGCGTGTCCGGAGGCGAGGTGATGCAGATCTTCTCGCGGCTCAACATCGCCGGCCGGACGATCGTGATGATCACCCACGAGGCAGAGATCGCCGCATACGCGAAGCGGGTCATCCACCTGGTCGACGGCCGGATCGACTCGGACCGGCGGACGGCGCCGCTGACGGCACTGCCGCCGCTGCTCGCTCCCGACGACGTGTCGAAGACGGAGTCCGCGTGAGCGCCGCCGAGGCCGTCCGCATGGCGGTGCAGGGCGTGCTCTCGAACCGCCTGCGCTCGCTGCTGACGATGCTCGGGATCACGATCGGCGTCGCGGCCGTGATCATCCTCGTCGCGGTCGGCCACGGCTCGGCGGTGACGGTGTCGAACCGGATCGAGGCGCTCGGCACGAACGTCGTCACCATCCAGCCCGGCGGTTTCGGCTTCGGCCGCGGCTCCGGCGGCTTCCGGAGCTCCTTCACGCGGCTGACGACAAAGGACGTGAAGGCGCTCCAGGATCCGACTGCGGCACCCGACATCAAGTCGGTCACGCCGGTCGTGAGCGGCTCCGTGACGGCGACGTTCGGCGCCGCGAGCTACTCGCCGAGCCAGTTCGTCGGCACGACCCCGTCGTACGAAGAGGCGAGGAAGTCGCCGGTCGAGGCCGGCACCTTCATCACGCCGCAGGAGGAGTCCCAGCACGCGCGCGTCGTCGTGCTCGGCCAGACGGTGGTGCTGAACCTCTTCGGCAGCGCCAATCCGCTCGGCCAGACGATCAAGCTGAACGGGATCAGCTTCACCGTGGTCGGCGTGCTCGTCCCGAAGGGGACGAACGGAATCCAGGACCAGGACGACATCGCGATCGCGCCGCTGACGACGACACAGGACCTGATCACGGGCGTCACGAGCGGGCTCAGCCAGATCATCATCGAGGCGAAGTCGTCGCATCAGGTGAACGCCGCCGAGGCGGAGGCGACCTCGATCCTGACCCCGACGCACACCTCGAACGGCAGCGCGAACTTCCGGGTGCTCAACCAGGCGTCGCTGCTGCAGACGTCGGCGTCGACCAACCACGTCTTCACCGTGCTGCTGGCAGCCGTCGCCGCGATCTCGCTGCTCGTCGGCGGGATCGGCGTGATGAACATCATGCTCGTGACGGTGACCGAGCGGACCCGCGAGATCGGCATCCGCAAGGCTCTCGGCGCCCGGCGCACCGACATCCTCGGCCAGTTCCTGACCGAGTCGGTGCTGCTCTCGGTCTGCGGCGGCCTCCTGGGCGTGGCCGCCGGCCTGATCGGCAGCCGGTTCAAGATCGTCGGCGTCCAGCCGGTCGTCGAGTCGTACTCCGTGCTGCTCGCGCTCGCGGTCGGCGTCGCCGTCGGCCTCTTCTTCGGCATCTACCCGGCCAACCGAGCGGCCTCTCTCAGGCCGATCGAAGCACTGCGCTATGAATAAGGAGTCCTGCACATGACAACTGCTGACACCGATTTCGCACTCTCGAGCGACGACGGTGGCGACGACGACGACGCGCTCGAGCTCCAGGCGCTCGCGATGCGCCGCCGGCGCCGGTTGCCGCTCCTGACCGCCGCGCTCGCGGTCGGAGTCGTCGCCGCCGGCGGGTTCATCGGCGGCGCCGAAGCGCAGAAGCACTGGGGCGCGAGCTCGTCTTCGGGCGGCGGCTCGGGTGCCGCGGCCGCGTTCGCGTCGCGGTTCCGTGGTGCGGGCGCCGGCACGACGACCGGAACGACCACCGGCACGGGTGCCAGCGGCTTCGGCGCCGCCGGGTTCGCCGGCGGCGGAACGACCGTGGGCACGGTGACCGTGATCAAGGGCTCGACGCTGTACGTCACCGATTCGAGCGGGAACACGGTCAAGGTGACGACATCTCCGGCGGCGACCGTGACGAAGACGGTCTCGTCGAAGGTGAACCGCATCCTCCCGGGCGACACGGTCGTCATCCGCGGCACGCAGCAGAAGAACGGGAGCATCGCGGCGCAGACGATCAGCGTCGGCTCCGCGGGCGGTGGCCTCGGCGGAGTCGGCGGCGGCGGCGGGGCGACGGGCTTCGGCGGTCGCAGTGGCGGCACCAGCACCACGGGTAGCGGCACCAGCACGACGCGTAGCGGCACCAGCACGACGGGCGGCGCCACCGGGTTCGGCGGAGGCAGCGGTGGCTGAGCGATGCTTGCACCTCTCTTACCGAGGCCTTAGCCTGTTCTTAGGCGCGGCCTGCACGCTGGGACACATGAAGAGACGGACGCTCGGGGCTGGTGCGGTTGTCGTCGCTGCGGCGTGCGCGCTCGCGGGTGTGGCGTCGGCCGCGTCCCCGGTGAGCGGCTCGATCTCCGGCCCCGTCACGTCGGTGAAGGGTTCGACGTTCACCGTGACGACATCGTTGAGCCCGACGGGCAAGTCGACGGTCACCGTGAGCAAGTCGACGACGATCACCGCGCAGGAGACGGTGGCGCTCAGCTCGCTCAAGACCGGCGTGTGCGTGATGGCGACCGGTCAGAAGAACAGCAAGGGTGTCGTCGCCGCACAGCGCATCTCGGTCACCACGCCCGTCAAGGGCAAGTGCACGGCCGGCTTCGGCGGCCGCGGCGGCGGTCCGGGGACCGGAACGCGCCCTCCCGGCAGTGGCACGGGCGGGCAGCGGCCGCCCGGCGCCGGCAACGGTAACGGAGGCTTCGGGAACTTGGCGAACTTCGGGTCCGCCTTCGGCGAGATCTCCGCCGTGAAGGGCGACACCCTGACGGTGAAGGGCGAGCTCGGCGCGAAGGCGACCACGACGACGGTGACCGTCTCGTCGAAGACGCAGCTGTCGAAGACGGCGCAGGTCGGTGCCTCGGGGATCGCCGTGAAGGACTGTGCGTTCGTCCGCGGGACGAGCTCCGACAAGGGCGTCACGGTCACGGCCCAGAACGTCGCCCTCACGAAGCCGACCTCGGCCGGCTGCCAGTTCGGCTTCCGCGGCCCGTAAGCGATGCCGTAGCCTCCAGCGCGTGGAGGCACAGGCGACCGTTTTCACACTCGAGCTCGCCGAGACGTTCGTCATTTCGCGCGGCGCTCGGGACACCGAGGACGTCGTCGAGGTCGAACTCACGCACAGCGGCGTCCGCGGCTACGGAGAAGCCGCCCCGATCGAGCGCTACGAGGAGTCGGCCGAGTCCGCGCTCGCGTACGTGGAGGAACACGCCGACCTGCTCGGTGACGACCCGTTTGCGCTCGAGGAGGTGATGGCGCGCCTGCCGGCGCGCGAGTACGCGGCGCGCGCCGCGCTCGACGCGGCGCTGTACGACCTCCAGGGGAAGCTGCTCGGGCAGCCGGTCTGGCGCCTGCTCGGACTGCGCCGCCAGGGCCCGCCGACCACCTGGACGGTCTGGCTCGGCGATCCCGACGAGATGGCGCGCCGCGCCGAGAAGGTGCGCGGGCGCTTCAAGCGCCTGAAGCTGAAGCTCGGCGGCCGCGACGGCCGCGACGTGGAGCGGGTCGGCGCCGTGCGCGAGGTCGTAGACATGCCGCTGCAGGTCGACGTGAACGAGGCCTGGAGCCTCGAGGAGGCGCTGGACGCGCTGCCGCAGCTGGCCGCGCTCGGCGTCGACTACTGCGAACAGCCGCTCGTCGCCGGCGATCCGGGCGGACCGGAGCTGAAAGCGCGCTCGCCGCTTCCGATCTACGTCGACGAGGATTGTCACACGCTCGCGGACGTCGCCGCGTGCGCCGAGCGTGCACACGGGATCAACGTGAAGCTCGCGAAGTCCGGCGGCATCCGGGAGGCGGTGCGCATGGTGCACGCAGCGCGCGCGCTCGGGCTCGGCACGATGCTCGGCTGCATGGTCGAGTCGGGGCTCGGCATCGCCGCCGGCGCGCACATCGCGAGCCTCTTCGACCACGTCGACCTCGACGGCAACATCCTGATCGCGCGCGACCCCTGGCCGGGCGTGGCGTTCGTCGACGGCGTGCAACTTCCCTCCGACGAGCCGGGGCTCGGTGTAAGGAGGTCGAATCAGAATGACGCCTGAGTCGTCTGACCGCGCTGGACGGCACGACGCCGCGTTCTCGGTCGCGCCCGTAGCTTCAGCTACGAGCGCTCCCTGCGTCCTTGCGTCGCGCTCGTCCATCGCGCCCAGTCGACGAGGATCATTCTGATTCGACCTCCAGACACGCGCTACCTGATCCTCGCTGAGGGCTTCAGCGCCGACGCGCACTACGGCAAGACGATGCGCGGCGTGCTGCGCTACCGCCGCGACGACGTCGTCGCAATCCTCGACTCGGAGCGGCCGGCGGGGGAGACGGAGGAGGGCATCCCCGTCGTCCAGACCGTCAACGACGCGCTCTGCTTCAACGCGAACACGGCGCTCGTCGGCGTCGCCACGCAGGGCGGCCGCTTTCCGCCCGCGTGGATCGACCTGCTGAAGATCTGCATCGCGAAGGGCCTCGACGTCGAGAACGGGCTGCACGTGTTCCTCGCCGACGACCCGGAGCTGCGCGAGCTCGCCGCGCGGCACAAGGTCGAGCTGCGCGACCTGCGCCGTCCACCGCGCGACCTCTCGACGGCGACGGGCGCGAACCTGGAGGTGCCCGGCACGATCGTGCTCACGGTCGGCTCCGACTGTGCGATCGGGAAGATGACCGTCTCGCTCGAGCTCGACCTCGAGGCCCGGGCGCGCGGCGTGCGCTCCGTCTTCGTCCCGACCGGGCAGACGGGCATCGCAATCGCCGGCTGGGGGATCTCGGTCGACGCCGTCGTCGCGGACTTCATCGCCGGCGCCGCCGAGCGCCTCGTCGTCGAGGGGGCCGAGCGCGGCGGCGAGCTCCTCTGGGTCGAGGGCCAGGGCGCGCTCCTGCATCCGCTCTACTCCGGCGTCGCGCTCGGCCTCTACCACGGCAGCGTCCCGCACCTGCTCGTGCTCTGCCACGAGTCCGGCCGGAAGCGCATCGAGGGCGTCGGCGGCTTGCATCCGATCCCGCCGCTGGCGGAGCTGGTCGAGCTGCACGAGCGGCTCGCGCTTCCGGCGCGGCCGGCCCGGGTCGCCGCGGTCGCGCTGAACACGCGCCTGCTCGACGAGACCGCCTCCCGGGCGGCGATCGCCGCCGCCGAGGACGAGACGGGGCTTCCGGCCGACGATCCGGTACGGTTTGGCGCCTCGAAGCTGACGGAGGCGGTGCTCCTCACGCGGGTGGGGTAGGCCCGAGCTGCGACGAAGATAGGCCGTTCGGCCTGCGTGCGCGCCCGGAACGGCGCCGATGAAGAAGCCAGAGAACTCGCGACGTTCGAAGAGGAAGGGACCATCTTGAAGACGATCCTCACGGTGCTCATGGGTGTGCTCGCGCTTGCGACGGCCGGCGCGGCAGCGGCCGGACCCAGAATCGGGTTCGCCGACGATGCGACGAAGTTCGCCGCCGACGGCGGCCAGGCGCTCTTCACCGAGATGGACAAGCTCGGCTCGACGACGAACCGCGTTGCGGTGTTCTGGAACGCGGACGCGCCGACGACCATCCAGGATCAGGCGTTCCTCGACCGGATGATCCCGGTCGCCCAGAGGCACAACATCCAGGTTGTCTTTGCGGTCTACCCGCTGAAGGCAGCGATGGCACCGGTCACGCAGAGCGCAGCGGACCAGTTCTGCAGCTACGCGGTCGAGGTCATGCAGCGCTACCCGTACGTGCAGAAGATCATCATCGGCAACGAGCCGAACCAGCCGAAGTTCTGGCAACCCATCTGGAACGCCGACGGAACGCCGGCGTCGCCGGCGGCGATGGAGGTCGTGCTCGCCGACTGCTACGACAAGCTGAAGGCGTTCAACCCGAACATCGACGACATCGGCGTCGGCCTCTCGCCGCGCGGCAACGACAACCCGCACGCGTCGAGCAACTCGTCGATCTCGCCGGTCCGGTGGATCGCGGCGCTCGGCAAGGCCTATCGCGCGAGCGGCCGCACGACGCCGCTGTTCAACGAGTGGTCGTGGCACTGCTACCCGAACGTCAACACCGACGAGGTCGAGACCGGGTACGTATGGCCGAACACGGGTTGCGTCAACGCGGCCCGCGTCAAGCTCGCACTCTGGGACGCCTTCCACGGGACAGGACAGCCGGTGACGGAAGGGTATCCGGCGTTCAACAGCGCGAGCGGCACGCTCTTCGGCACGCTGAAGACGTTCATCGACGAGACCGGCTGGCAGGTGGACACGACCGGCCTACCCGGCTACGTCAACACGGAGAACGTGCCGACGATCAGTGAGGCGAAGCAGGCGCAGGACTACGAGAAGCTCGTCCGCCTCGCCGACTGCGAGCCGACGCTCACCGACTTCCACATCTTCCACGAGATCGACGAGGCCGACCGGGCCGGCTTCCAGAGCGGCGTGCTCCGGGTCGACTTCGGCGAGCGCCCCTCGGCGGTCGACCAGGCGAACTCGATGCAGCACGCGATCGCGGCCGACAAGGGCTCCTGCTCCGGCGGCGTCTGGCAGACGCTCGGCTCGACTTTGTTCTCGACGACGGCCGTCGTGCCGCTGTACAAGTCGTTCCCCTACCAGAGCCCGCAGCCGTTCGCCGCGGTGACGCTCAACGGCGGCGGCAAGTACGTTGCGCTCAAGGCCGGCGAGGGCTTCACCTACTCGATCACGTTCAAGGTCAGGGAGAAGTCCTCGATGCCGGTCACCGGCACCGCGCCGCGCACCGTCGCGTCGGTCAAGGTGCCGACCGGCTACGGGCAGGGCACGGCAGTGATCGTGCTCAGGGCGGAGACGAATCCGGACCGGACGAGCACGGTCACGCTCGCGCTCGCGCGGTAGCCGTTGGATACCCGCGGTCCGTCCGGATCGCGGTGCTAGGGTGGCCCCGCTCGTGGACGTGAAAGGGGTCAGATGAGGGCTGGGGCTGTTCTCGCGGTGTGCTGTGCCGTGGCCGCGGTCGTGCTCGGGAGCGGCGCCTCGAGCGGGCGCGCGGAGGCGGGAGGCACGCCCGCCGTTCCGCCGATCGCGTGGGGCGTCGCCGACGACATGTCGAAGTACTCGGACGACGGCGGCGACTGGTTCTACGGGATGCTGAAGGGTGCGAACCTGACCGAGAACCGCTGGACGCTCGCCTGGGATCCCGCCAACCCGAGCACGATCACGGAGCTCCCGTTCGTCCAGCGTGCGGCGCCCAGGGCGCAGCAGGCCGGGATTCACATCGTGCTCGCGCTCTACTCGAAGCAGGCGTCGCAGCACGACCCGAACCAGTTCTGCGCCTGGGCGGCGACGGTCGCGAACACGGTGCAGCAGTGGGGCATCCACGACTACATCGTCTGGAACGAGCCCAACACCCGGCTCTACTGGGTGCCGCAGAAAGACGCGTCCGGCAACGATGTGGCTGCCGCGGCGTACGAGCAGCTGCTCGCGAAGTGCTACGACGCGCTGCACGCCGCCGACCCGCTCGCCCGCGTGATCGGCATGGGGCTCTCGCCGCGCGCGTCGACGAGCGAGTCGACCGAGCCGCTCGTCTTCCTGCGCGACGTCGGCCGGGCCTATCGCGCCTCGGGCCGCACGAAGCCGATCATGGACCAGCTCTCGATCCACCCGTACCCGAATCCGAACAGCCCGACGAATCCGCCGGACGTCGGCTACCAGGTCGCCGACCGCTTCGGGATCCCGGACCTCGGCCGTGTCAAGCAGGCGGTCTGGGACGCGTTCAACGGCACCGGCCAGCCGACGACGGTCAACGGCCTCACCTTCCGCATCGACGAGGTCGGCTGGCAGACCGACACCTCGAACCTGCCGCAGTACGTCAACCCCGAGAACGTGCAGGTCGTGAGCCAGCAGACGCAGGCGGACTACATCAAGACGATGGTCACGAAGTACTTCGCCTGCGACCCGACGGTAACCGACGTGGAGCTCTTCCTGCTCGTGGACGAGAAGTACCGGAACGGGAAGGACGAGACCGGCAAGGTCGTGGGCGGCGGCTGGCAGAGCGGGCTGCTCACCGCGGGCGGCGCGGGCGTCTCGCAGCCGAAGCTGGCCTACGGCCAGGACGGGCCGCTGTTCGGCAAGGGCCGCGCGGCGTGTGCGGGCCCGCTCACCACCTGGTCGCCGGCCGGCTCGACCGGGACAGGCGGCTCGCCGGGTGCCGGCGGCACCGGTGACACGACCGCGACGACGCTGGGCGACCCCGATGGGGTGATCGACCCGAGCGTGGAGAGCGACCTCCAGGCGGCGCTCGCGCACGTCGCCAAGACCGAAGCGCGCCGGCCGGCGCTCTCGCAGGCGACGGCGGCGCAGCTGCTCTCGTACTACCAGGGCGTGCTCGACGTGCTTCTCGCGGCGGCCGGGGAGCCGGTCGGGAGCCTGGTGCTGACCGGGAACACCGTCGCGTGCACGGCCGGGGCTGCGCACGCGTGCACGGCCGGCGGTGCACTCACCAGTTGGTGGAAGAAGGCCGGCTTCGGACGCCATCTGTCCGGGCGGGCCGCGGCGAGGTACACGACCGTCGCCGCCGGCACGGCGCGCCTGGCGGCCCGAACGCCGCTGCAGCTGACCTTGAAGCCGGCGCTCAAGAAGAACGCCGTGGCGCCTGCGGGAACGTACTACCTCGTTGTGATCCTCACGAGCCGCGCCGATCCGTCCGCGCGCTACGGCTTCGCCGTTCAGGTCCGCTCGGTGAAGGCCGCGAAGGCCAAGCAGAGGAAGAAGCACTAGGAGGGCTTGACACGAACGCGTGTTCGCTCTAGCATGGCGAACACATGTTCGGCAAGCTCCTCCTCCTGCTCGTCG
Source organism: Gaiellaceae bacterium (assembly GCA_050013935.1). Lineage (GTDB taxonomy): Bacteria > Actinomycetota > Thermoleophilia > Gaiellales > Gaiellaceae > Palsa-739. Next base: position 9,816 of record JBEKEH010000025.1, read on the forward strand.
CGGCTGCGCTCGCGGTCGGCATCGTGGCCCGCACCTCGCACGGGGCCGGCCCCGAGCGCACCTACGTCGTCAGGCCGGCCGACACCCTCTGGTCGATCGCTGCACGCGCCTACGCCGGCGACCCCCGCGAGGGCGTCTGGCAACTCGAGCAGCGCAATCACCTGCGCTCTGCGTTGCTCCGGCCCGGCCAGAAGCTCGTACTGCCGTAGGTAGGGCCCTCCGGTAGACGAAGCGGCGCCGGCTACATCCCGCGGTACGGATGCCCGGCCATCGCGTCCGGGTCGAGCATCACGTTTACAATGGCGGGCTTGCCGGCGGCGAGCGCCCGCTCGAGCGCGGGACGGAGCTCGTCGGGTCGCTCGACGTGCTCGCCGTGGCCGCCGAACGCCTCGACCAGCCGGTCGTAGCGCGTCGGTGCGAGCCGTGTCGCGATCTCGCCCTCGGCGCCGTAGATCCCGATCTGCGGGATCCGGATCTCGCCCCACGCAGCGTCGTTCCCGATCACGAACACGGCCGGGAGGCCGAACCGTGTGAGCGTCTCGAACTCGAAGCCGTTCAGGCCGAAGGCGCCGTCGCCCGCGACGACCACGACCTGCGCGTCCGGCTCCGCCACCTTGACTCCGAGGGCGTACGGCGGGCCGACGCCGAGGCACCCGAACGGCCCGGGGTCGAGCCAATGGCCCGGCCGGCGTACTCGTAGCACGCGCGAGACGGCCGCGACCACGTCGCCGCCGTCGCCGATCACGACGGTGTCCGGATCGAGGACGGCGTCGAGCTCGACGCCCAGCCGGTAGTGGTGGAGCGGCCCGCGGTCGGACTCGATCTCGGGACGGTGCTCGTCCCACCACGCCTGTTCGGCTTCGCGCAGCCGCGCGAGCCACGCCGCGCGATCGGAGACCGGGCGCACGGAATCGGCGAGCGCGCCGAGAACGGCGGCGCAGTCGCCGGGGATGCCGACGTCGGGCGTGCGGTTCCGACCGAGCTCCGACGCGTCCGCATGGACCTGGATCAGCTTCGCCTCGCGCGACAGCCGCCCGAAGCGGAGCCGGAAGTCGAGGCCGGTGCCCGCGACGCAGACGACGTCGGCCGCCTCGAGCGCGAGCCCGCGCGCGTGCGCGAAGAGGAGCTCGTCCTCCGGCGGCAGCGCGCCGCGCGCCGACCCTTGCAGGAACACCGGCAGTCGGCCGGCGTCGACGAGCGCGCGAAGCTGCGCCCAGGCGCCGTCCCACCAGACGCCGCTGCCCGCGACGAGCGCCGGGCGCTCGGCGCGGGAGAGCAGGTCGGCGGCCCGTGCGATCTCGTCGGGATCGCCGAACGCGCGCGCCTCCGTGCGCGCGGGCCGGATCGCTCCCGGGTCGTCGGCGTCGGCGAACAGGACATCCATCGGCAGCTCGAGGTAGACCGGCCCGCGTGGCGGCGCGAGCGCGTGCCGGAACGCCGTCGCGACGAAATCCGGGATCCGCTCGGGGTCGCTGCAGACCTCGGCCCGCTTCGTGATCGGCGTGAAGAGCGAAAGCTGGTCGAGCTCCTGGAGCGCACCCCGCCCGGCCTGGGCCAGCGGCCGCGCGCCGCCGAGCACGACGAGTGGCGTCTGCGCGACGAAGCAGTTCGCCACCGCCGTCAACGTGCCGGTGACACCGGGGCCTGCGGTCACGATCGCTACGCCGCACGAGCGCCGCATGCGACCCCATGCCTCGGCCGCGTGCGCCGCCGCCTGCTCGTGGCGGACGTCGAGCACGCGCACGCTCTCCAGGCGGCAGCCCTCGTAGATCGGCATCACGTGGCCGCCCGAGAGCGTGAAGACAGCATCGACGCCGTGCGCCGCCACGGCGCGCGCCGCGAGCCGTCCACCTTGGAGCTTTTCCGCCACCGCGACCGAGCCTACAGCGCGGAGGCTCCTATGCTTGCGCGGTGGATCTCGATCTCGTCTTCCTGGGGACGTCGGCGTCGATGCCGACGGCGCTGCGCGCCCCGGCGGCGTTCCTCGTCCGTCGCGGCGGCGAGCGGCTGCTCTTCGACTGCGCCGAGGGGACGCAGCGGCAGCTGCAGCGCTCGTCGGTGGGGCTGCCGGACATCGAGGAGATCTTCCTGACGCATTTGCACGCCGACCACTTCCTGGGGCTGCCGGGGATGCTGAAGACGTTCGCGCTGCGCGGCCGCGAGGAGCCCGGGCTGACGGTGTACGGGCCGAGCGGCCTGCGCGACCTGTTCTCGAAGCTGAAGCCGTTCCTCGGCCGGCTGCCGTACCCGTTGACGACGGTCGAGCTCGCGCCGGGCGACGTGCTCGAGCGCGGCGACTACCGGATCTCGACCTTCGCGGTCGATCACGGCGTCGCCGCGGTCGGCTACGCGCTCGTCGAAGAGGAGCGGCCCGGTCGCTTCGACGTCGCGGCCGCCGACGCGCTCGGCGTGCCGTCCGGCCCCGAGCGCGGGCTGCTCCAGAGCGGTCGGCCGCTGACGCTCGCCGACGGCACCGTCGTCTCTCCGGAGGCCGTGCTCGGCCCGCCGCGCGCCGGCCGGAAGCTCGTGCTGACGGGCGACACGGCGCCGGCGCCGTCGGTCGTACAGGCGGCCTACCGGGCCGACTTGCTCGTCCACGATGCGACGTTCGCCGCCGAGGAGAAGGAACGCGCGCGAGAGACCCTGCATGCGACCGCGGCAGAGGCGGCGGAGGTCGCGAAGCTGGCGGGCGTGCGCCTGCTCGCGCTCACGCACGTGTCGACGCGCTACTTCGGCCCCGAGCTCGCGCGCGAGGCGCGGGAGGTGTTCCCCGAGACGGTCGTGCCCCGCGACTTCGACGTGATCGAGATTCCGTTCCCCGAGCGCGGCGCGCCGCAGCTCGTCAAGGGCGGCGCCCGCTCCGAGCCCGGCGACGCCGTATGATCAAGCCGCGATGACACGAATGGTCCAGGTGGCGGTGGCGGGCGACGTCACCGAGGCGGAGGAGCTCCAAGAGATCCTCCGCAACGCGGGCATCGAGGCCGAGCTCGAGGCCGCCGGCGCCGACGATCCGCTGACCGTGCTCGTGCCGGAAGCCGCGCTCGAGGCCGCTCAGGACGCGATCGAGGCGCTGAGCGAGCCGGACGACATCATCGCCGAGCCATAGGGCGACGACCGGACTTCGGCGCGCGCGCTGCGCGCTACGACGAGCTGCGGCCCGCAGACGACCTCTGGTGGCGACTGTTCGAGCTGCTCGTGCGCGAGGGAGACCTGCACGGCCGGCGCGTGCTCGAGGTGGGCTGCGGCACCGGTGTGCTCGCCGCAGCGCTCGCCGAGCGCGTGGCGGCGAGGGTCTGGGCAGTCGACCCGGAGCCGGAGATGCTCGCCGTCGCCGCCGGCCGCGTGCCGCGCGGCGTCGGCCTGAGGCTCGGACGCGCGGAGGAGCTGCCGTTCCGGGCCGCCTGGTTCGAGCGCGTCGTCCTGCGCCTGGTCGTGCACCTCGTCGACCGGGAGCGCGCGCTGCCGGAGCTGGCCCGCGTGCTCGCCCCCGGCGGGCGGGCGGTGATCGCGACCTTCGACCCGTCGCACTTCGACCGCTTCTGGCTGAACCGGCTCTTCCCGTCGCTCGAGGCCATCGACAGGGCCCGCTTCCCCGAGCCGGACGCGCTGGCCCGGGAGCTCGCCGCTGCCGGTTTCGCGTCGACGCACGTCGTTCGGCTCTCGCAGCACGCGGAGCTCGAGCGCGAGACCGCGCTCGAGCGCATCCGCGGCCGTCACATCTCCACCTTCGACCTCCTCGGCGACGAGGAGATCGTCGCGGGCACCGCGCGCGCCGAGCGCGAGCTGCCGGCTCGAATCGGAGTCGACCTCGAATGGGCTGTCGTGATCGCTGGAGTGCACGGGTCGAATCACGTCGACCAAAGGGCCAGAGGGTAAGCCGGGCGTAGCCGGGCGTAGCCGGGCTTACCCGGAGGCCGACTCCACGCGGGCGGGGATGGCGCAGCCACCACCGCCGGCGCTGCACAGCCGGTCGCCGGCGGTCTCGTATGCACGGCGCGCGATCGCGGCCACGAGCGGCTGCGCCTCGGGGAGCGCCCAGAGCCGCCAGGAAGGCCGAAGGCTAACGCCGGTGCGTTAGCCGGAGGCCGGATCCACGCGGGCGGGGACGCCGAGGCCGCCACCGCCCGCGCAACGACCCGCAACGCCCCGCGCTCGAAGAGGCCGACGGCTTGGCCGTCGGCCTCTCTGCGCAGCACTACCTGCAAGACGTCCGTCGGACTCGCTAGAGTTCGACGGACCAACGTACCCCTTTAAGCCGGTCCAGCGAGGCCGGAAAGGAGTCGGATGACGACGCACGCCCCCGCACCGTCGATGCCTGCCGCGCCGTGAGCACGGTGGAGGCATCCGGAAAGCTTCTTCTCGACGCCGACGCGCTCTCGCGGACGCTGTCGCGCATCGCGCACGAGATCATCGAGGCGAACCCCGATCTGCGCGAGGTCGCGCTCGTCGGCATCCAGACGCGCGGCGTGCCGCTCGCGCAGCGGCTGGCGCGGCTGATCGAGGAGCGCGCCGGCGAGGCTCCCCAGCTCGGCGCCGTCGACATCACCTTCCATCGCGACGACGTGCGCGTCCGCGGCGGCCAGGCGCCACTGCACTCGCAGCCGATCGTTCGCGCCACACAGCTCGACTTCCCGCTCGACGGGCGCACCGTCGTCCTCGTCGACGACGTCCTCTACACGGGGCGCACGATTCGCGCGGCGATCGAGGCGCTCTTCGACTACGGACGCCCGTCGCGCGTCCAGCTCGCCGTCCTCGTCGACCGCGGCCACCGCGAGCTTCCGATCCGTCCCGACTACGTCGGCAAGAACCTGCCGACGGCGCGCGCGGAGCGGATTCAGGTGCAGCTCGTCGAGGTGGACGAGGTCGACGCGGTCCTGCTCCTGTCATCGCCCGAGGAGGAAGTCCGATGACCTCGATTCGCCTCGTCAGAGACGAGCTACGCCCGCCCGGGCCGCCTTCGCGCCGCCACCTGATATCGGTCGCCGATCTGACGCGTGACGACGTCGAGCGCCTGCTCGGCACTGCGCGCACCTTCGAGTCGGCGCTCGACCGTGAAGTGAAGAAGCTTCCGACGCTCAAGGGGAGGCTCGTCGTCAACCTCTTCTTCGAGTCGTCGACCCGCACCTCGTCGAGCTTCGAGCTCGCGGCGAAGCGGCTCTCCGCGGACACGCTCACCGTCAAGTCGGTCGGCTCGTCCGTCGACAAGGGCGAGTCGTTGAAGGACACCGCGCTCACGCTCGGGGCCTACGACCCCGACGTGATCGTGATCCGGCATCCGCAGATCGGCGCGCCGCAGCTCGTCGCGTCCGTCACCGCCGCCCACGTCGTCAACGCCGGCGACGGCAAGCACCAGCACCCGACGCAGGCGCTCCTCGATCTCTACACGATCCACCAGCAGCTCGGCCGGCTCGAGGGCCTGCACGTCGCCATCGTGGGCGACGTGCTCCACAGCCGCGTCGCGCGCTCGCTGCTCCAGGCGTTCGCGCTCGTCGGCGTTCGCTGCACGCTCGTCGGGCCGCCGGCGCTGCTGCCGCGCGAGCTGGGCGCCGAGATGACGACCGACATCGCCGCGATCCGCGACGCCGACGTCGTGTACGTGCTGCGCATGCAGCAAGAGCGGATGCAGGCGGGCGCGAACTACGTGCCCAGCCTGCGCGAGTACACGGCGCGCTGGGGGATCACGCCCGAGCGGCTCCGCGCCGGGCAGAAGGTGATGCACCCGGGGCCGATGAACCGCGGCGTCGAGATCGACCCGCGTGTCGCCGATTCGCCCGACGCGCTCGTCGAGACGCAGGTGCGCTCCGGGCTCGTGGTGCGGATGGCGGTGCTCTACGACGTGCTGACCGGAGGCCCGGTGGGAGTTCGGGCGCTCGCGGCGGCGGAGGTGGCGTGATGTTGTGGGTCAAGAACAACCACGGGGCGAACGTCGTCTTCCGCGGTGCGCGCGTGCTCGACCCCGGCGAAGGGATCGATGCGACGCTCGACGTGCGCATCGACAACGGTGTCATCGCCGCGATCGGCGAGAACGTCGACACGAACGAGCACCGCGTCGTGGACGCAACCGGGCTCGTGCTCGCGCCGGCGTTCGTCGATCCGCACGTGCACCTGCGCACCCCGGGCCGGGAAGACGAGGAGACGATCGCGAGCGGCACGGCCGCGGCCGCGGCCGGCGGCTACTGCGCGATCCTCGCCATGCCGAACACCGACCCCGTCATCGACTCCGCCGCGACGCTCGGCTCGCTCATCGACACGGCGCGCCGCGAGGCCGAGGTATCGGTCGGCTTCCTCGCCGCGATCACACGGGGCCAGGGTGGAGAGGAGCTGACGGAGATGGGCGAGCTCGCAGACGCGGGCGCGATCGGCTTCTCGGACGACGGCGTCCCGGTCGGCTCGGCAGGGCTGATGCGGCGCGCGCTCCAGTACGCGTCGATCACGGGCCGCCCGCTCGCGCTGCACTGTGAGGAGCGCTCGCTCTCGCACGGCGGCCACGTCCACGAAGGCGCGGTTGCGGCCGAGCTCGGCTTTGCCGGCTACCCGTCCGTCGCCGAGTCGGTGATGGTCGAGCGCGACCTCGCGCTGGCCGCGTACGAGGAGCAGCGGATCCATCTGCTCCACCTCTCGGCCGCCGAGTCGGTCGCCGCGCTGCGCCGGGCGCGCGAGGCCGGAGTGTGGGCGACCGCAGAGGTGACGCCGCACCACCTGGTGCTCACGGACGACGCCGTGCGCTCGCTCGACTCGAACGTGAAGATGAACCCGCCGCTGCGCGCCGAGCGCGACCGCCTCGCGCTTCTCGACGCGCTCCGTGATGGGACGGTCGAGGCGATCGCAACCGACCACGCGCCGCACGCGCGTCACGAGAAGGACGTGCCCTTCGAAGCGGCGCCGTTCGGCGTGACCGGGCTCGAGACCGCGTTCTCGGTGCTCTACACGCGCCTCGTCCGAGCCGGCCTGCTCCCTCTCGTTACGCTGCTGGAGCGGATGTCCGCCGGTCCGGCACGGGTCTTCGGGATCGCGCCGCCGCGTGTCGCAGTCGGCGCCGCGGCGGACGTCGTCCTGCTCGACCTCGAGCGCGAGTGGCGCGTCGGCGACGAGTCGTTCCGCTCGCGCTCGAGAAACTCGTGGCTGCTCGGCGAGACACTCGCGGGCTCGGTGGCGCTGACGGTCGCGGGCGGCGCCGTGGTATTCGAGCGGTGACGGGCTTCCTCGCCCTCGAGGACGGCAGCGTCTTCCACGGCGAGTCGGTCGGTGCGGAAGGTTTCGTCACCGGCGAGGCCGTCTTCACGACCGGCATGTCCGGCTACCAGGAGGCCGTCACCGATCCGAGCTTCGCGGAGCAGATCGTCTGCTTCACGGCGCCGATGGTCGGGAACTACGGCGTGGCCGAAGAGCGCTCGGAGTCGCGGAAGGCGCACGCGCGCGGGGTCGTGATGCGTGAGGCCCGCGGTCCCGCCTGGACCGACTGGCTGCACGAGCGCGGAGTCGTCGCGCTGACCGGCATCGACACGCGCTCGCTCGTGCTCACGCTGCGGGAGGCGGGCGCGATGCGCGCCGTGGCCGTCGCCGGCGAGGGCTCCGTCGAGGAAGCGGTGGCGCTCGCACGGTCGATTCCCGCGATGAGCGGCCAGGCGCTCGTGGCGGGTGTCTCGACGGATCGGCCGTACGTTTACACCGACGACGGCGCACCGCGGATCGCCGTCGTTGACTACGGAGTGAAGCGCTCGGTCCTGAGGCGGCTGGCGGCTGCGGGAGCCGCCGTCACCGTCTACCCGCACGCCGTCGACGCCGACGAGCTGGCCGGCTACGACGGCGTGCTCCTCTCGCCCGGCCCGGGAGACCCGGAGCCGCTCGTCGACGAAGCCGCGACCGTGCGCGAGCTGGTCGGGCGCACGAACGTGCTCGGGATCTGCCTCGGCCATCAGCTGCTCGCGGTCGCCACAGGCCACGAGACCTTCAAGCTCCCGTTCGGCCACCGCGGCACGAACCACCCGGTGCTGCAGCGGCAGAACGGCCGCGTGCTCGTGACGAGCCAGAACCACGGTTTCGCCGTGCGCCCGACCGATGCGAAGGAGGCGACGCACGTCTCGCTCTACGACGACACCGTCGAAGGGCTCGAGTTCCCTGAGCTGCACGCGCGCTCGCTCCAGTTCCATCCCGAGGCCGGACCGGGGCCGCACGACGCGTGGCCGCTGCTCGAGCGCTGGGTCGACGACGTTGTAGAGGTGATCAGGGGTGCCTAGGCGCACCGACATCGAGACGATCTGCATCGTCGGCTCGGGCCCGATCGTGATCGGCCAGGCGGCCGAGTTCGACTACGCCGGCTGCCAGGCGCTCAAGGTGCTGCGCGAGGACGGCTACCGCACCGTCGTCGTCAACTCGAACCCGGCGACGATCATGACCGACCCGGGCTTCGCCGACCGCACGTACCTCGAGCCGCTCGACCTGGAGGGGGTCGCGGACGTCCTTCGCCGCGAGCGGCCGCAGGCGCTGCTGCCGACGATGGGCGGCCAGACGGCGCTCAACCTCGCCCGCGAGCTGGCCGAGTCCGGCGTGCTGGCCGAGCTCGGCGTCGAGTTGATCGGCGCCAACCTTGACGTGATCAAGCGCGCCGAGGACCGCCAACTCTTCAAAGACGCTGTCGAGTCCTGCGGACTGAAGGTCCCGAGCTCGACGATCGTCACGGACGTCGCAGGCCTAGCCGGTCTCACGACGCCCTGTGTCGTGAGACCGGCATTCACCCTCGGCGGGCACGGGGGCGGCTTCGCAACGACGCGCGACGAGCTGCTGCGCCAGGTCGAGATCGGCCTGCAGGAGAGCCCGATCGGCCAGGTGCTCGTCGAGGAGTCGGTGCGCGGCTGGGACGAGTTCGAGCTGGAGGTCGTGCGCGACCATATCGACAACGTCGTCATCGTCTGCTCGATCGAGAACCTCGACCCGATGGGGGTGCACACGGGCGACTCGGTCACGGTCGCGCCGCAGATGACGCTGCCCGACGAGGCGTACCAGGAGCTGCGCGACGCCGCCGTGGCCGTGATCCGCGCCGTCGGCGTGGACACGGGCGGCTCGAACATCCAGTTCGCGCGCGCCCGCGAGACCGGCGAGGTGCGCGTGATCGAGATGAACCCGCGCGTGTCGCGCTCCTCTGCGCTCGCGTCGAAGGCGACCGGCTATCCGATCGCCAAGGTCGCCGCGAAGCTCGCCGTCGGCTACACGCTCGACGAGATCCCCAACGACCTCACCGGCACGACGCCGGCGAGCTTCGAGCCGACGCTCGACTACGTCGTCGTCAAGTTCCCACGCTTCGCGTTCGAGAAGTTCCCGGGCGCCGACCGCACTCTCGGCACGCAGATGAAGTCGGTGGGCGAGACGATGGGCATCGGCCGCACCTTCGCCGAGGCGTTCCTGAAGGCGATGCGCTCGCGCGAGCTCGACGCGAGCGCAGCCACGCCGTGGGGCGCGCTCGACCAGCTGCCGGCGGCCGTGCACCCGTGGTTCCGGGCGGAGATCGAGCGCCTGAGGAACCTGCTCGCGCACGGGCGCGACCTCGCGACCCTGAAGCGCGCGGGCTTCTCCGACGCAGACGTCGCTACCGCGTGGGGGACGACCGAGGACGAGGTGCGCGCGCAGCGCCGCGCGGCCGGGCTGCGGCCGTCGTTTCGCCGCGTCGACTCGGTCGCCGGAGAGGTCGAGGCGCGCTCGAACTACTACTACTCGACCTGGGGCGAGGCCGACGAGGCGCCGCCCGAGGGGGAGCGCCCGCGCGTCGTCATCCTCGGCTCCGGACCGAACCGGATCGGCCAGGGGATCGAGTTCGACTATTGCTGCGTGCACGCGGTCCAGAGCTTCCGCGCGCTCGGCTACGAGGCGGTGATGGTCAACTGCAACCCCGAGACGGTGTCGACCGACTACGACACGTCGGACAGGCTCTACTTCGAGCCGCTCCGGGTCGAGGAGGTGCTCGCGGTCTGCGAGCGCGAGCAGCCCGAGGGCGTCGTGATCCAGTTCGGCGGCCAGACGCCGCTCAAGCTCGCGCGCGCCCTTGAGGACGAGGGCTTCAAGGTGCTCGGCACGTCGTTCGACGCGATCGACGTGGCGGAGGACCGGGGGCGGTTCGGCCGCCTCCTGAGCTCGCTCGGCATCGCCTGCCCCGCGTGGGGCATGGCCTCGGACCCGGACGAGGCCGTGCGCATCGCCGGGCGGATCGGCTACCCAGTGCTCGCCCGGCCGTCGTACGTCCTCGGTGGACGCGCGATGCGCGTCTGCTACGAACCGGCCGAGCTGCGCGCGGCGACGGAGGGGATGGAGGGGCGTGTGCTCGTCGATCGCTTCCTCGAGCAGGCGCTCGAGATCGACGTCGATGCGGTCTCGGACGGACGCGACACCTACATCGGAGCCGTCATGCAGCACGTCGAGGAGGCGGGCGTGCACTCCGGCGACTCCGCCTGCGTGCTGCCGGCGCCGTCGCTGCTGCCGGTCACGCACCTCGAGGTGACCGACGTGGTCAGACGCCTCGCGGCGGCGCTCGGGGTCGTCGGCCTGATGAACGTGCAGCTTGCGGTCGCGGACTCCGAGGTGTTCGTGCTCGAGGTCAACCCGCGCGCGTCGAGAACGGTCCCATTCGCATCGAAGGCCACCGGCGTCAACCTCGTCGAGGCTGCCTGCAAGGTAATCGCCGGCGCGCACATCGTGGACATCAGACTGCCGTCGGAGGCGCGGCCGCGGATGGTCTCGGTGAAGGCGGCCGTGCTGCCGTTCGCCCGCTTCCCCGGCGCCGACCCCGTGCTCGGGCCGGAGATGCGCGCGACCGGCGAGGTGATGGCGACGGCTGGCGACCTGCCCAGCGCCTTCGACAAGGCCGAGCGCGCCGCCGGGCGTCCCCTGCCGCGGAGCGGGACGGTGTTCCTCTCGGTCTGCGATGCGGACAAGCGGGCGATCGCTCCCGTCGCCGCCGCGCTCGCCGGGCTCGGCTTCGACCTGCTCGCCACGAGCGGGACCGCGCGGACACTCGAGACGGCAGGGCTCGCGGTCAGCCGGGTCGCGAAGGTATCCGGTGAGTCGGACACGGCGACGGTCGTCGACCTCATCCGGCGCGGCAGCTGCGACCTCGTGATCAACACGCCGTTCGGACCGCGGGCCCGCAGCGATGGCTACCTGATCCGCGAGGCGGCGCTCGTGCGGCGCGTGCCCTGCATCACGACGCTGTCCGGCGCTGCGGCCGCCGTCCATGCGATCGCGAACGCGCGCGCCGAGCAGGCCGTCTCGCTCCAGGAGCGGATCGATGCCGAGACGCGAACGGCGTAGCGTCGTCGCAGCTGAGCCGGTCGGGCCGTACACCTTCCTGCGTCTGGACCGCGGCGGGCTCGATCCCGGCACGCCGGGGCAGTTCTTCATGCTCGAGGCGCCCGGGCGGCTCCTGCCGCGCGCGCTCTCGCTCTGCCTTGCGCCGGCGGGCGAGCTCGGCTTCCTCATCGACCCCGTCGGCCCGGGCACGGAGGCGTTGTGCGCGCTCGAGCCCGGCGAGGCGATCCACGTCTTCGGGCCGCTCGGCAACGGCTTCCGGCTCGACGTCGAGCGGCCGCTGCTCGTCGGCGGCGGGATCGGGATCGCGCCGCTGCCGTACCTCGCCGAGGCGCTGCGCTTCCCGCCGGCGGTGCTCGGCTTCCGCAGCGACGCGCACGCCGAGGCGGCGGTGCTGCTGCCCGGCGCGGAGGTCGCGGTCGAGCCGACGCTCGTCACCGAGCTGATCACCCCCGGCCACGGCGTGCTCGCCTGCGGGCCGGAGCCGATGCTGCGCGCGGTCGGCGCCCTCTGCCCGGGCGCGCAGCTCGCGTGGGAGGCGCCGATGGCCTGCGGCTACGGCGCCTGCTACGGCTGCGCGGTCGAGATCGGCGGGGTCTTGAAGCGGCTGTGTGTGGAAGGGCCCGTCCTCTCTGCTGGCGCAGAGAGGACGAGACGTGACACAGCGGCCGTCGTGGAACGCTTCGATGGCGAGATGTCGCGCCTAGCACGCGGTCCCGTCAGGGAGCGCGTGCTATGAGACTGCTCAACGCGAGCGGCTGCCTCGACGCGTTCGCCGCACCCGAGGTCGCGCGCGGGCTGGACGGGTTCGTGACGAAGACGATCACGCCCCTGCCGCGCGAGGGCAATGCGCCGCCGCGGATCGCGGAGACGGCCCACGGGATGCTGAACGCAATCGGCCTCGCGAACCCGGGGCGCGAGCGGTTTCTCGCCGATCACCTGCCGCGCCTGCGCGAGCTCGGCGTCCCGCTCTGGATCTCCGTGGGCGGCTTCTGCGCGCAGGACTACGCAGACACCTGCGCGGCGCTCGACGGCGTCGAGGCGATCGAGCTGAATCTCTCCTGCCCGAACGTCGACGAGGCGGCGGACTCGGCCGCGGAGATCGTCGCCGCCTGCCGCGCGGCGACGCCGCTCCCGCTCTACGCGAAGCTGTCCGCCGCCCATCCGGACGTCGCGGCGGTTGCCCGGGCGGTGGCCGCCGCCGGCGCGGACGGGCTCTCGCTGATCAACACCCTTCGCGGCATGGCGCTCGACCCGCGCACGCTCCGGCCGGTGCTGGCGCGCGGCACCGGCGGCCTCTCCGGCCCGACCTTGAAGCCCGTCGCGCTCGCGGCGGTGCACGCCTGCTATGCGGCCACGCAGCTGCCGATCGTCGGCATGGGCGGCGTGATGAGCGGACGCGACGCGCTGGACCTTGTCGCATGCGGTGCGCGCCTCGTCGCGCTCGGCACCGTGCTGTTCGCGGACCCCGACGCCCCGGCGCGCGTGCGCGACGAGCTTGCACGCGCGGCGGAGGAGCTTGGCGTTGTCCAGCCGGACGACATGTACGCCGCCGCGCACTCCGGCGAAAAAACCCTGGAGATCCGGTCAAAAGTCGTCGCTTGATCGGTGCGGAGCGGTTGGTAATATCGAGCGCCCATGCCCGCAGCAAAGACGCAAGCACTCGCGCCGGTCCGCTCGCTCGACCAGCGCATGGACGCACTCAAGCGGGCGAACGACGTGAGGGTCCGCCGGGCGAAGCTGAAGAAGGACCTGAAGGACGGCCGGGTCCGGATCGAGACGATCCTCGGCAACCCGCCTGAATACGTGTCGACGGCGAAAGTGGTCGACATCCTGATGGCCGTGCCGAAGTTTGGCCGCGTGAAGGCCGCACGCTTCCTCAACACCTGCCGGATCAGCCAGTCGAAGACCGTCGGCGGGCTCTCCGACCGGCAGCGCGCGGAGCTGATTGACCTCTTCAACCGTTAGCCGGCCGTCCGTTCTCGTCGTGACCGGCCCATCCGGGGCCGGGAAGGGGACGCTCATCCGGCAGGTGCTCGAGCACGTTCCCGAGGTCGAGCCGACGGTTTCCGCCACCACCCGCGAGCAGCGACCGGGCGAGCGCGACGGGCGGGAGTACATCTTCCTCTCGCTCAACGAGTTCCTCGATCGGGTCGACCGGGGCGAGTTCCTCGAGCACGTGCGCTACGTGTCCGGGCACCGCTACGGGACGCTCCGGTCCGAGCTCGACCGGATCGCGGCCGCCGGCCGCGTGCCCCTCCTCGAGCTGGAGACAGAGGGCGCGCTGCGGGTGAAGCACGAGGTGTCGGGGGCGGTGACGATCTTCATCTCGGCGCGCGTCGAGGAGCTCGAGCGCCGGCTGCGCGAGCGTGCAACCGAGAGCGCGGGCGAGATCGACGAGAGGATCGAGCTCGCGCGGCGCCAGCTCGCCCAGGCGGACGAGTTCGACTACGTGGTCGAGAACGACGAGCTGGAGCGGGCCGTCAGTGAGCTGACGGCCCGGATCCGCGGCCTGCTCGCTCCTGCCGGTACCATGTCCCGACCATGATCCATCCCCGCATCGACGACCTGCTGCAGAACGTGGACTCGCGCTACGCGCTCGTGATCGTCGCCGCAAAGCGCGCCCGCCAGATCAACAACTACCACCACCAGCTCGGCGAGGGCACCTTCGACGACAACCCGCCGCCGCTCGTGGAGTCCCGCTCGAAGAACTACCTCACGATGGCCATGGAGGAAATCAGCGAGGGTCTCCTCACCTACGACTATCAGTCGTAAGGGCGAGCCGAAATGCTGCGCATTTCGGCTCGGGTGAGTGTGTGCTTCGCAGAGCGGACGCCGGCTGAGCCGGCGTCCTTCTGGTTTTCGGGGCCGTTGGTCGCACTGCGCGGCCGGTGGGGCTGAAGCCTCCCCGACCGCGTGGATTCGCCTGCGGCTAACGCGCCTGCGGCCGCGTTGGCCTCCGGCTTGGTCGGTTGCTTCGGGCGTAGGCATCATTCGCTTGTGGCTCGTGTGCTGCTTGGCGTTTCCGGGGGAATAGCCGCCTACAAGGCGTGCGAGATCTGCCGATTGCTCATTAGAGCGGGGCACGAGGTCGTGCCGCTCGTCACGCCCGCGGCCGAGCGGTTCGTGACTGCCGAGACGTTCCGGGCGCTCGCGCGGCGGCCGGCCGGCGACGACGTCTACCTGCACCTCACGAAGGCCGACCTGCTGCTCGTGGCGCCCTGCACGGCGAACACGCTCGCGAAGCTTGCGTACGGGCTCGCGGACAACGTGCTCACCGAGGCGGCGCTCGCGCACCGCGGTCCCGTCCTGGTCGCGCCCGCGATGAACCCGCGCATGTGGTCGCACCCGGCCACGCGGGCGAACGCCGAGACGCTGCGCGCGCGCGGCGTCGTGCTCGTCGGGCCAGACGAAGGCGAGACCGCCGAGGGCGAGCTCGGCGTCGGCCGGATGGCCGAGCCGGAGGAGATCGTGCGGGCCGCCGAGCGGCTGCTCGCAGGCACCGGCCCGCTCGCGGGCAAGCATGTGCTCGTTTCCGCCGGAGGCACGCGCGAGCCGATCGACGCCGTGCGCTTCGTCGGCAATCGCTCCTCGGGGCGGATGGGCGTCGCGCTAGCGGCCGAGGCTCGGCGTCGCGGCGCGTACGTGACGCTGCTCGGCGCGAACCTCGCCGTGCCGCCGCCGCCCGGGGTGGAGCTGGTCGAGACTCCGACCGCCGCCGAGCTCGAGCGCGAGGCGCTCGCGCGCGGCGCGGAGGCGGACGTCGTGATCATGGCCGCTGCCGTCGCCGACTACCGGCCGGCGGAGGTGCTCGCGGCAAAGCGGCCGAAAGACGCCGCCGCGTGGGCCGTCGAGCTCGAGCCGACGACCGACGTGCTCGCCGCGCTCGGCGAGCAGCGCCCTCCCGGGCAGGTGCTGGTCGGCTTCGCGGCCGACCAGGGCGAGCGCGGACTCGAGCGCGCTCGCGAGAAGCTCACTCGCAAGAACGCGGATCTGTTCGTCTACAACGACGTGGCCCGCGCCGGCATCGGCTTCGACTCCGCCGAGAACGAGGTGACGCTCGTCACCGCGCGCGGCGAGCGTGCCGTCTCCAAAGCGCCGAAGGACGAGATCGCCGCCGCCGTCCTCGACGAGGTGGAGCGCCTGCTTGGCTGAGCCGGCCGCCGCCCCGGCGCCCGCCGACCTCGTCGCCGCGATCACGGCCAATCTCGCACGCGTCGTCCACGCGTCGGCGGACACCCTCCGCCTCGTCGTGCTCTGCCTCGTCGCCGAGGGGCATCTGATCATCGAGGACTTCCCGGGTGTGGGGAAGACGATGCTCGCGAAGGCGCTCGCGCGCTCCCTCGACTGCTCCTTCTCGCGTCTCCAGTTCACGCCGGACCTGCTGCCGTCCGACGTCACCGGTGTCAACGTGTTCAACCAGAAGACGAACGAGTTCGAGTTCCGTCCCGGTCCGGTGTTCGCGAACCTCCTGCTCGTCGACGAGGTCAACCGCGCGTCGCCGAAGACGCAATCGGCGCTGCTCGAGTGCATGCAGGAGAGCCAGGTGACCGTCGACGGCGTCACGTATCCGCTCGAGCGCCCGTTCATGGCGATCGCCACCCAGAACCCGATCGAGTACGAAGGCACCTACCCGCTGCCCGAGGCGCAGCTCGACCGTTTCGCGATGCGCGTCGAGCTCGGCTATCCGCCGCTCGCCGACGAGGCGAAGATGCTCGACGAGCAGACGCACGTGCCGCCGCTCGACTCGCTCGAGCCGGTCGCCGGCGGCCACGACGTGATCCAGCTCGCCGCTCAGGCGCGCGAGGTCTACGTCGAGGACAGCCTCAGCAAGTACGTCGTCGCGCTGTTGAGGCAGACGCGCGCCGACACGCGCCTGTACCTCGGCGCGAGCCCGCGCTCGGGCATCGCCCTGCTGCGCGTCGCGAAGGCGCGCGCGCTTGCAGACGGGCGCGACTTTCTCCTCCCCGACGACGTGAAGGCGGTCGCGGCGCCTGTGCTCTCGCACCGCCTGATCCTCGGACCGGAGGCCAGGGCCGCCGGGCTCGGCGGCGAGGCGATCGTCGCCGAGGCGCTCGAGAAGACACCCGTACCAGTGTGACCGGCATGACCCCGCGCGGGCGCGCAGTCCTCGCCCTCGGGCTGCTCGTCTACGTCGTCGCGTGGGTGTTCGGCTCGCGTGCGCTCTACCCGGTCGCCACGGGACTGCTGCTCGCGGTGGCGCTCGCCGTCGTTTGGGTGCGCCTCTCGGCGCGCGCGCCGCACGTGCGCCGGCACGGCGCGACCGGCGATCTCGTCGAGGGCGGCGACGTGCGCGTCGAGCTCGACGCGGAGCCGACGTCGACGCTGCCGCCTCCGACGCTCGTTGCGCACGAGTACCCCGGCCGCCTGGGTGAACGCCGCGTCGAGCTCGCGCGGGCTTCGCGGCGGCTGTTCCGCGGCGGCTACGAGCTGACGCGCGTGCCGCGCGGCCGCTACGCGTTCGACAGCATCCGGCTGACCGTCGAGGATCCGTTTGCGCTCGCGCGGGCGGAGATCGTGCAAGGAGAGCCGCAGGCGCTCGTCGTCTACCCGCGCCTCGTCGCGCTCGAGCGGCTGTTCTCCGAAGGTGGCGCGCATGCGCATGACGGGCGCCGGCTGCTGCTGAAGCGGCCGACGGGGTTCGAGCTGCACAGCGTGCGCGAGTACGAGCAGGGCGAGTCGCTGCGGAAGGTGCACTGGCGCTCGACCGCGCACCGCGGACAGCTGATGGTGAAGGAGCTCGAGGACGCTCCGCGCGACGAGGTCGTAGTGCTGCTCGACGGGGAGGCCGCGGCGGTGGTGGGGGAGCCGCCCGAGTCGACGTTCGACGTCGCCGTCCGCGCAGCGGGCTCGATCCTCCACGCGCACGTACGGCGGGCGCGCCCCTGCGTGCTCGTTGTCAACTCGGCGGCGCGCGAGGTGCAGCGGGTGGCGTCGGAGGCGGGAGAGTGGCCGCGGGCGCTCGAGGTGCTCGCGGCGGCGGAGCCGACCGCGGCGACGCCCGCGTTCGTGCTGCTCGAAGCGCCCGCCGGCGTCGCCGGCCGCTCACTCGAGCTCGTCGTCGTGACCTCGCGCGTCGATGCGAAGCTCGTCGACCGGCTCGTGCAGCGCGCGCTGTCGCGCCACGGCGTGTCGCTCGTCTACGTCGAGCCGGCGGGCTTCGCGGGCCGCCCATCTGTGCCCGAGCCGCAGCTGCTGCGCCTGCAGTCGGTCGGGATCCCCGTCACCGTCGTGCGGCGCGGCGCCGACCTCGCCGCCGCGCTGGCGGCGCCGGAGGCGCGCGTTGCGTAGGACCGCGCTCGTTGCGCTCGTCTCCGCGGCGGTGATCGCCGTGGTGTGGCTGCGTCTCGAGCAGCCGGGGGACCAGCCGGCCCGCGTGGCGGCGATCGTCGCGCTCGCACTCGCTCCCGCACTCGTGCGTCCGCTCGCCGCGCGCGCCGCGGTCCTCCTCACGGCGGTAGCGGTTGCCGCCCGGCTCGCGTTCGGCCTGTCGCCGCTCCAGCCCGTGCATTTCTTCGGCGCCCTCGGCTCGCGCTTCGGGAACGGCTTCCTCGACTTCTACGACGTCCGGGTCCCGTTCGACCCGCGCGTGCACGGCGACATGCGGAGCGTCATCCTCGCCGCCGTCTTCGGATTCGTGCTCGTCCTGGGCCTCGCGGTCGCGGCGCGACGGCCGCTGGGAGCGACGCTCGTCCTTCTGGTCGGCGCAGGCTGGCCCGCCACGCTGGGCGGAGGGCATGCGGCGCGTGCGCAGGGCGCGGCCGTCCTGCTGGCCGTCCTCGTCGTGCTCGCCGGGCTCACGACCAGGCGGGTGCCGCGCACCGTCGTCCCGGCTGCCGCCGTGCTCGCGCTCGCCGCCGTCGGCGCGTCCAGCTCGTCGGCCGTCGCGAAGGGCGAGCTCGTCCAGTGGCAGCGGTGGAACGTCCACACGGCGGCGCAGGCGCCGGTGAGCGTCTCCTACGTCTGGGACGCGCAGTACGGCGGGCTCACCTTCCCGCGTACGCGGACGACGGTGCTCGAGATCAAGGCACCGCCGGCGTCTCTCTACTGGCGCGCCGCCGTGCTCGACGTCTTCGCGGACGACCGCTGGCTGCAGGGCCCGCCGCTGAGCGCGGACGCGCTCGAGCCGGCGGGGGCGCGCGACCGCAAGCACTGGGTGCGCGAGGACGTGACGGTGGAGGCGCTGGCCGACACGCACCTCATCGGCGGCAGCATCCCGGTCGCGTTCTCCGCCGGCGACGCGCCCCTGCAGAGGCCGGCACCGGGAGTCGCGCTGCTGCCGTCGGGGCTGACGCGGGGCTTGCGGTATACGGCGTGGAGCTACGCGCCGGAGCCGAAGCCGGGGCAGCTCGCCCGCTCGCAGCCGGTCTACCCGGCCGCGCTCGTCCAGCCGCACGCGTTCCTCGACGTCTGGCCGGGCGTGACGATGCCGCGGTTCGGCGTCTCCCGGCGCGTCCAACTCGTGAACGCCGTCGTCGACGCGCATCCGGAGATCGAGCGCTACGTGCCGCTCGAGCGTGCGGCGCTCACGGTTGCAGGCAGCGCGCGCACGCCGTACGCGGCCGCGCTCGCGCTCACCAGGTGGTTCCGGACCGGCGGTGGCTTCACGTACACGAGCCACCCAGCCGTCTACGCCGACGCGCCGCTCGTCGGCTTCGTCGCGCAGACGCGCTCCGGCTACTGCCAGTACTTCGCGGGCGCGATGGCGTTGATGCTCCGCTACCTCGGCGTGCCTGCGCGCGTCGCCGTCGGCTTCTCGAGCGGCACGTACGACGCGAAGACGGGCGTGTGGACGGTGACCGACCACGACGCGCACGCGTGGGTGGAGGCGTGGTTCCGCGGCTACGGCTGGCTGCCGTTCGACCCGACGCCGAGCGCGGGCAGGCCGGCGCGCGGGCAGCTGAGCGCGCCGTACACGGCCGCGTCTCAGACGCGCGCGTCGCAGCACGGCGGCAGCGCCGCCGGCGGCGCGCCCGTCGTCCCTGCGCAGGCCGCGCACCGGCACGGCGAGGGCGGGAGCACGGGCTCCTCGACGGCGGCGCGGGCCGGCGCGCCGGCGGCGTCCTCCGGCGGCCATGGCAGCCTCGCCCTGCTCCTGGCGCTGCTGCTCGCGGCAGCGCTGTTCAGCGTCGTCGCGACGAAGCTGTCCGTGCGGCGCATCCGCTATCTGACGCACGACCCGCGGCGGATTGCGGCCGCCTGCCGTCGGGAGCTCGCGGACTTCCTGCTCGACCAGCGCATCGACTCTGCGCGCAGCGCGACGCTGCACGAGCTCGGCGCGCTCGTGCGCGAGGAGCTGACGGTCGACCCCGACCGCTTCGTGGCGGCCGCGACCGCCGCGCGCTTCGGGCCGCCGGCCGGAGCCCGGGCGGCCGCCCGGGAGGCGCGGCGGGAGCTGCGGGCGCTCGTGCGCCGCCTCCGCGGCCGTTTGACGCCCCTCGAACGCGCCCGCGGCCTCCTCTCGCTCCGCTCGCTCGGCTTCGCTCCGTAGC
>JBEKEH010000026.1:0-33086 GCA_050013935.1 Gaiellaceae bacterium
ACAGGGCGGCGCCAGCTACGTCGGCGCACGGCGCCTGTAGCTGCCTGGACGCTCAGCTCCCGGACATCACGCGCGCGAAGTCGACGATCGCGCGAACGTTCTCCAGCGGCGTGCCACCCAGAATCTCGCAACCGGCACCGACGATGCGCCACGGCGGCGCGAGCCGTGGGCACGTCCAAGCCCCCGCATTCAGCAGACAGGCTGGTCTCATCCTCCCTGTCGCAGTTCCCGCAGTCTGCGACAGGGAGTTCATCGCGACCGTCGCAAGTACGTCGAGCGGCTCGATGCGGTTCGGCACGGCCGATGGGAGAGCGTCGTAGTAGGCGTACTCGGCGAGCATCCGGTCGAGGGGCTGCTCCACCAAGCATCCGCTGACAAGACTCAAAGGACGCTGTTGCACGGGAGCGGAGTATCACGCCGCGTTATGTTTCTTGTACCGATATGAGGTGATTTCAACACGCCGAAGATCTCTGGCCAGGCTTCACATTTCGCGATTCGGCGTGACGTGACAGCACTCCTGACTAGAGCTTCGGCGCAAGCAGTGCAGAACGTTCCGCTCTCGTTAAGCCGATTGGGACTGGTGAAGTTGAACTTCACCTTCGCTCCGCTGCCCGCCCGAACTACCTTCTCGCATCTGTCGCAGTAGACGGTGGCCATCTCTTATCCGCTTCCTTTCGATGCTGTGTTATCAAGCTTCGAGAAGCCCGTTCTTGCGCAGCACGTCGAGACAAGCTAGGCGGATGGCGTGGAGAGTGTCGCTGCGATCTCGTCGAGAGCGGCTTGTTCGGCTTCGCTGACGCTTGTTCCGTGCTCTCGGTGAGCGCTCGCGACTTTGCCGGCGAGCTCCAGGACGAAACGCTTGTACGCATCGGCCTCGGCCGATGTCGCCTTCTGCTCGAGCAACTCGACCGCAGCGCGCAAGTGCTGCAGGCCGGCTTCCTTCAGCTCCTCGGCTGAGTGGTACCGGGTGTGATCGAGCGCGGGTTTGGCCGAGACGATCTCGTCCAGCAGCTCGCTCTCGCCGTGCTGCTTGCGCGCCTCTACATATGACTGCGCCAGCGCTAGCGTCTCGCGGAGAGCCCCACCTCGCTGGGCTGTGATCACGATCAGGCCCGCAGTCGCCGGCCCGTGCAGCACGGTCTCCCATTCCTCCGCTGTGAAGTCAGCCTTGCCGGTCACTCGCTTCTCCTCTCGTTGGACAGTGCAACTGCCGGAGATGCCGTGCCACCCGAGCAGCCTTTCCATTTCTTTGACGGTGCGCAACAGGCTGAAGCCTCGGTAGGCGCCGTGGTAGGCGCCATGGCTTAGGTGCCGAGGCTGGTTGCGCGTTGGCGGGCGGGGCGCGCTTCGAGCCGTTCGAGGTAGGCGTTGATGTTGGGTAGCTCGTCGGTAAGCCCAGCGCTCTTGGCGATGATCAGCACGGCGCCGCAGACGAGATCGCCGACGCTGAAACGGTCTCCGACCAGATACTCATGCCCGTCCAGGGCTTGTTCGACAGCCGCGGCGGCGGCCTGGAAGCGCACGATGCCCGCTTGCGCGCGAGCCGGGTCGTCCTCGCGGTACCGACGCGCCTCAATGATCGCCGGCTCCAGCTCGGTCATCGCGAACACCGTCCACTGGTAGACAAGCCCGCGCTCGTGCGTCGCGAGCGGCCAGGTCAACTGCGCGTCCGCATACACGTCGGCGAGCTGCAGGCAGAGCGCCGCCGACTCGAACAGAAACCCCTCTTCGTCTTCGAGCACCGGTACTCGTCCCAGCGGGTGACGGCGCCGATGCTCGCCCGTCTGGCGCTCCTCGCCCGTCATCAGCGTTAGCTCGTAGGGCTGGCCGATCTCCTCCAGCAACCACAACACACGAGTCGAGCGGCTTGGCGCGACGTGGTAGAGACGCACCAGGCGATCCTAGTCGTCCCCCGGGGCTCGCTGCCTGAGTTCTCGTTCGCGGAAGCCGCGGCGCAGGCCTGAGCCGGGTCGGTAGTGGAATTGGAATTGACCCGCTTTGGTTGACACCGCGCAGTGCCCCGGGTTCGGTGGAGCCGCGTTTCTTGGTTCAGGCGGCCGCTGGTGTGGTGTTGAGTAGTTCATATTCGATCGGTGTCCGCATGCCGAGGCTGGAGTGGCGCCGGCGTCTGTTGTGGAAGATCTCGATGTATTCGAAGGTCGCGTTCGCGAGCTCGACGCGGGTCTTCCAGCGGCGCGTGTTGAGCAGCTCGACTTGCATCCGCGACCAGAACGCTTCGATCATCGCGTTGTCGTAGCAGTCTCCGACCGAGCCCATCGAGGGTACGAGTCCTGATTGCCGCGCTCGTTCGGTGAAGGCCCAGGACGTGAACTGCCCTGCGTCCCGTGGTCCGAGTGGATCACCGTTTCCCCGCGTTGCGCGTCGCGCTGCAACCTCGCAGAAATCACGGTGCACATCGAGCGCGATGAAGCGCATCGCTACCTCCTCCCACTCGCTGGACACGGAGACGAGGCGGGCAAGAACGACAACTACGGATCCGTGCTCACGGCACACCCGGGCAGTCGCAGGGGCGGCCAACTACAAACCACGGGCTCGCAGCCCATAGTGTCAGGACGGCCTGCCCAACCCACGCTCTCCTTGAAGCCCCTGTCCCGGAACAGCCGCGACGCTAGCTCGACCTCCGGACGCAAGAACCCCACCAGCCGATCTTCATCCCCCTACAACGCCGAGCGGCCGCACCGTTCACTGGAGCTTGCCGCTCCCGCCAGCTCCTCGCACACGCGGGACTCGCCTCCCAGCCTCGACGTCCACCGACGGGCGGCCGTCCAATGTTGCTCGATGGGGCTGGGCGTCGGCCTCCGGAGGCCCTCCCGGGGCCCGGCCGCAGGCAGAGGGGTCCCGACTACGCGGTGCGAAGACCCTGAAACTGCGGCCCTTCCCATAACCTAAGGGGTTGGGATGGTCCAGGCAGGAAGCCGAATGGTCCAGGAAGTGATTGGAGGTTCACGACGTGCGGACGACTGTTTTCAAGCTAGTCGATGGGCAGGTTGAGCCCGAGGTCTGCGAGGTCCCGCCTTGGGCGGATGCAGACGAATTTGGGCAAGTTGCCGCAGAAATGCATTACTCACCCAACGGCACCACCGTGCTGTATCGCATTCCGGCCGGATGCACTGTCCCAATTCACGCCGGTCCCAACTATGCACTGTGCCAGATCATCTCCGGGCGTGGGAAGTTAGTGCTCCCAAGTGGCCAAGAGCTCGATTATCACGGCCCTGAGCTGTTCACGTTCGAGCCCGGGGCTTTGCACGGTTGGCGCGACGTTGTGGAAGACACCCTACTGACGGTCTGCGAGGTAAAGGACAAGGACAAGTAAAGGTTGGTTCTTCAGCCTTCCTCGAAAGAGGGCTGCTCGTCCGCACCAGGTGCCTTGTCGGTTATGCGCTGATGCTGATAGGTGTCGCCGATTCGCGGGCCAGCGGCGACTGAAGGACCCTGGGAATCTTGGAGGCTCCGGAGCCAGGCTCTGTCCTGGTGGAAGGAGATGCTCCTGCGATGGCGAGACCGAGGAAGTACCCCGATGAGTTGCGTGAGCGTGCGGTCAGATCGCTCATGTCGCCCAGGACCTGGGCATCCACAAGGAGGCGCTCCGTCTCTGGGTCCGGCAGGCCGAGGCCGACGCGGGCCGGCGTCGTGATCTGCTGACGAGCGAGGAACGCGACGAGCTGCGGCGGTTGCGGAAGGAGAACGTGGAGCTGAAGCGGGCGAACGCGATCCTGAAGGACGCTTCCGTCTATTTCGCTCAGGCTCTCGACCCGAACCGGCGACGGTGACCCGCTACATCGAGGAGCGGCGGGACATCTTCGGGGTCGAGCCGATCTGCTGCATGCTGGACGTGCCGGTGAGCACGCACTACGCGCACAGATCCCGGAAGCCCTCGGCCCGGTCGGTCAAGGACGAGAAGCTCGTGACGGAGATCCACGCCGCCCGCACGGGCTACCGCCGCGCCTACGGCGCGCGCAAGACGTGGAAGGAGCTCAAGCGCCGCCAGGTGCCCGTTGGCCACGCATCGCACGAATCGCTTGCTGACGCTTGCCACCACCCATCGCGCGCCACCTCCATTACGAGGTGTTGCGACGACCGCTTGAACCTGGGCAGTACACAAGCCTCGCCTACACCGACCGCCTTGACGAGCTCGGCGCCGCACCGTCGGTCGGGTCCCGCGGGGATGCCCTCGATAACGCGATGGCCGAGGCGTGGGTCGCGACGTTCAAGACCGAGCTCGTCCACGGCCGCCGCTTCCCCAGCTACGAGCACGTCGAACATGAGACGCTTTCCTGGATCGCCTTCTACAACGACGAGCGGCTCCACGAACACCTCGGAGACGTCCCGCCTTCCGAGTACGAGGAAGAGCACCACCGATTGAATTACAAGAGAGACAACATCAAGACCCTGTCAACCAGATAACGGAGCCTCTATCAAACCCAGGGTGGATCAGAACGAGTCGTAGTCGGTGTTGACTAGGAAGACACCTCATGCGGCCGGTGGTCGCGCGAGGCAGTGGTAGACGCGGCTCGCGTTCGGGCCGACGGGCTGTCCCTCGAGAGTCTCCAACCGATACCCGGCGTCGAGCAGATGACGCCGTCCGTCCCAACCGGCGTCGTCGTGGAATTCGACCAGGACGATGGGGTGCGCCTCGCGCAGCAGCCTCCGCATGCCGGCAAGAACTCGAGCTTCGGCTCCTTCCACGTCGATCTTCACGAAGTCAAGGGGCTCGCCGCCCGGCACGTAGTCGTCGAGGGAAGTAGCCTGAACCTCCAGTTCCGGCGGAGTTTCGCGACCCTCCACGTCATGCCCGACGACGTTCCACTCCGCGCTCCTCCGGTCCCGGCCTGAATGGAGCCACACCGTCTGTTCGGCACCGTCTGTGACCGCAAGGTTCTCGACGGTGACCCAGCCGAACCCCTCCGCGCTGAGCGCCTCGCGCAGGTCGTCGGCGTTCGGGGGATAGGCCTCGAAGGCGATGACGCGTCCATCGCGGCCGGCCGCACCTGCCAGGACGCGGGTGATCGCGCCGACGTGCGCGCCCACGTCTGCGCACGTTGCTCCCGGGAGCACGTCTCGCTCGATCGCTGCCACAACCTCCGGTTCGTACGGCGGCGGGAACAGCCGGAGCTTCAGCGTGCCGAGCCGGAGTCTGAGTCCGCGCAACATCAGAGGCCCTTCACGGCGACGATCGACTCGCCAAGCGCCGACGGGGCTCGCGGCACCGGATGAAGGCGTGACACACGGCGAAGGCACGAGGGTCCCCGGACGACGGGGTCGAGGTGGGACAGCGGCGGCCTCATGGCGTCGCCGGGCGGAGACGTCCGTCGCCGTCGCGACGGAAATGGAGGTGCAGGTGTCGGAAGAATCCCTGCGGCGAGAGGAAGTCGAGCCACACCTGGCGGCAGCGGTGCTGCAGATCTGCGAACGAGTCGTCGTCGAGTCCGGCGTGAAATTCGACGAGCCGGTCCGCGACGGAGTCGAGCTCGCTCTCGTCCACCCAGACCGTGAAGCGTTTCCAGTCGAGCTCTCGGTCGAAGGGAACCACGCAGTCGGTGTTCACGAAGAGAGGCGGGCGTCCGCAACTGAGGATCTCGTAGAGGCGGTAAGAAAAGTTACCGTCGCCGCGGACCGCAAGCGCGTAATCGGTCTCAATCATGTTCTCGACGTACTGCTGTCGAACGCGCTGCATCACGCCGTAGTCGGCCTGACCGGACGGAAGCAGGTTGTCGCCGAAGAAGCGGTCACGGACGACGAAACGTGTGTCGATCTCTTTACTCGCGGCGAGTGCAGCGAGGGCGCGGCCACGGGGCGACATGATGGGTCGACCAAGCAGGCGTTTGACGATCGCCGTCGACGTTCTCGAAGGGGGAGCGTCGAACCCGCAGAAACCGACCAGCGGGCGCTCGAGCCTCGGCCGGATCGCCTGCTCGCCAGCGAGGTAGCGCTCGAGGAAGTCCTCGCTCCAGGCAGGCATCGCGAGCTCGTTCGGCTGCCTGCGTGAGCGATAGAGCGAAGTGCGAAAGACGATGCTCGGCTCGATCGGAACCGGCTCCGCGGAGTCGCTCCAGAAGAAGATGAGGAACGGCTTTTCGTGCTCGGCCGCGAGCCGCGAGAGCCGCTGTGCTTCCTCGACCGCCTCGGGTCTGTCCTTCGCGATCTCCCAGGGGACGGGGAAGAGGACCACATCGGCAGCCTCAAGCGGAGACAAAGTGAAGAAAGCAGTCCCCTCGGAGACAAGCCTGTCATAGCGTCCATGACTCGGATCCTCAGGATTCTCCGGTGGCGCACCCCACAACGGATAGAGCATCGCCACATGAGGCGTCCCCTCGGGAAGCGCACCGCGATCGGCATAGATCCGCAGCCCACCTTCTCGTCCCGCGCGGCTCGTCACGGCGGCAAGTGTAGCCCGGCGACAAAACCCGCCCCTTGACGATGAGTTCCTCATTGCGAACGGCCTGGAGCTCGAAGGTCTCGACGGCTCGATCCGGGTCTGGCGCCGCGTCGCCGGGCGAACCTGAGCTCTACGCCTGGCTCGCGCGGGCGGGCCGCTCGTGCAAGCTCGCCGAGGCGTTCGAGCGTCTTCTTGCGGACGCGTTCGGGGCCGCGAACGCGAACGTGCATGTCACCGGGAACCTGCTCGCCGCAACCGCGCTTCTCGACGGCCTCTCGGCAGAAGAGATGCGGGCAGACGAGCTGGACGTGCGCGATCCTGACTACCAAGTCGCCCTCGGCGCGCGGGCGCGGAAGTCAGCGTCTTCGGACGACGGCGAGTCCGTCTTTGTCCGGAACGATGCCAATCTGGAACCCAAGCTTGGTGAGCTTCGCGGTGATCCAGCTCGCGAAGCCGAGCACGTGGTATCCGGGAGGGGGCTATCCGGCCGACCTGGTCGAGATGGAGTACTACGAGCCGCCGTTCCGCGACGTCGTCCATTTCCTCTCGTTCGAGTCGCCGGACGAGATGCTCGAGCGGATCAACTACCTGCTTGCTCACGATGAGGAGCGTGAGCGCATGGCGATCGCCTGCTACGACCTCGCGATGAGCCATTACACGAGCAGGGGGAGAGCAGAGCGGTTCCTCGCCCATCTGGAGCGCGAGATGTAGGCGACGGAGCTGGCGGGACGCGGACTCATGTCCTCACCGTCGTCACGCCGAGCGCCCGTGCGGCCGCGACGGCGCGCAGGACGTTCTCGGAGCGGCCGCTCGCGCTGATGGCGATGACGACGTCCCCGGGGCGGGCGAGCGCGCGCACCTGCCGTGCGAAGACGTCGGCGAAGCCGAAATCGTTCGCAACTGCCGTGAGGATCGACGAATCGGTGGTGAGGGCGATCGCGGGAAGCCCGCGCCGATCGCGCCGGAAGCGCCCGACGAGCTCGCCGGCGAGGTGCTGCGCGTCGGCGGCGCTGCCGCCGTTCCGGAAGGCGAGCACCTTGCCCCCGCCGGCCAGGCACGATGCCAGCGCGTCGACCGCCGCGGCCACCGGGGCAACCATCGCCTCGCCCACCAGGGCATGGAGCGCGCGCGCCTCCTCGAATGCCGCTGCGACGCGGCCGCGGACGTCAACGTGGCCGCTCATCCGCCACCATCTGCCGCCACCGGCGCCGCCTCCCCCGATGACCGCGCCTCGAGCAGCCTCTGCGCCTGCCGGAACACGTGCTCGACCGTCAGCTCCCGCAGGCAGACGTTCAGCGGGCAGTCGGCGTACCCGTTGCCGTCGTAGCACGGCCGGCACGCGAGATCGTCGCCGCCCCAGAGAACGGCGACGTCGTCTCCCGGGATGATCTTCTCGTACGGGACCGTCGGCCCGAACAGTGCGACGAGGGGCACGCGCGCCAGGAGCGCGAGGTGCATGGGCCCGCTGTCGTGCGTGACGACGAGATCGCTCCGCTGCATCACCCCGCACAGCTGGACGAGGTCCGTCCGGCCGACGAGGTCGACGACGGACGTTCCGGCGAACGCCTCTCGAACCCAGGCGTCGGAGCTCGAGCCGGCGAGCACGACCTGCCGCCCGTCCGCGACGAGCCGCTGCGCGAGCTCGGCGTACCGCTCGATCGGCCAGCGGCGGAGTGCGTCGTCCCGGATGAGGTTTTTCGCCGCCCCCGGGACGAGGACGACGCGGCCGAGGTGCGAATCCCCGAGCTCCGTCGCAAGCTCTTCCAGGAGTGGGAAGCGCACCTCCGGTAGTGGGCGACGCTGACGCGTCGCGCCGTCTCCGCCCAGGATGAGCCGCACGTTCTCGTCGCCGTGGTACCGACCCCAGATGGGCCAGGCCCTCGACTGCGCCCTGTCCCAGCGCCGGGTGACGCGTCCCCTGACGGGGAGCGCCAGCAGGCGGTAGCGGGCGTCCGGGTGGCCGATCGCGACGAGGTCGAGCCGTCGCAGCGCGAGGCGTCGCCACAGCGACGACACCGCCCGGATCCGCTCGCGGACGCCTCCCGCCCAGAGAGCGCGATCGTCGACCATCATGAGCTCGTCGGCGACGTCCGCCGCCCGGAGAAGAGGCTCGACCGCCGTCCCGCAGACCCACGTGACGCGGACGTCGTCGTCGAGCTCGCGGGCGGCAACGGCCATCGGCAGCGCCATCACCACGTCGCCGATCGCGCCGATCTTGACGATCAGGACCTCGGTGCGGCCGCTCACGCGCGTCTGCCGCCGTCACTCAGTGGCCGTCCGCGCGCGGCGCGCGAGGCGTCGTCCAGCCACTCGCGCACACGCTCGACGAAGCGGTCGGACGAGAAGGAACGGGCGCGCTAGGCGAGTGCCGCCGGGTCCCATTCGCGGTCGGCAAGCGTCCGGACGGCCTGCCGCAGCTCATGGAGCTCCGGGCGCTGGATCAGGACCCCGTCAAGACTGTCGCGCACGATGTCGCGCGCGCCGCCCGCGTTCAGGGCGACCACGGGCGTCCCCGCCGTCAGTGCCTCGACCATCGTGATCCCGAAATCCTCCTCGCCGATGTGGACGAACCCCTGGGCGCGCCCATTGAACCCCTGGGCGCGCCCATACAGCCGCGCGAGCTCCTCACGCGAGACCCAGCCGAGCAGCTCGACGTTCGGCGGCAGATTCGCCCGCAGCTTCTCCTCGAGCGGCCCCACACCGACCATCGTCAGCCGGTAGGGCAGGCCGCGGAAAGCCTCCGCGACGAGCTCGGGATGCTTGTACGGCACGAGCCGGTCCACCCAGAGGAAGCGGCCCGGCTCCTTCTCGACTGCCGCGTCGAACTCCGCCACCTCGACCGGAGGGTGAATGACGGCGGCGTCGCGGCCGTAGAAGCGCCGAATGCGGTCGCGAACGGCCTCTGAGATCGCCGCGTAGGCGTGCGGGCGGCGCGATGCCGCCAGGTCGACGCGGCGCAGATGGCCGCGAAATGCATCGAGCCCCAGCCGGCTCAGGCCGTGGACACGCTGCCTCTCCGTGTCCGGAAGCCACGCCTACCGCATGGGCGTGTAGCAATAGCAGACGTGCAGCGCGTCCTCGCGCGGCCGCACATTGACGGCGCACGCATGCGAGGAGGAGATGACCACGTCGTACGGGTCGAGGTCGAGCGACCTGAAGTAGTACGGCATGTACGGGAGCAGATAGCGCCACCGCCCTTGGTCGTGGCCTCGCCGACGGATGCCGGGTAACCTCGAAAGTCGCGATTCCCGGCGGATCCGCCGGCTGAGCTCGGGAGGGAGCAGCTCGTGCGCAGCCGCGAAGGTGAAGATGTCGGGGCCGTCGTCCGGCGCGAAGAGCCCCGAGCGCATGGCCTCGACGACGCGCTCCGAACCGTGCATCCCCTGGAACCAGTCGTGGACGATCGCCGCCGGCTCCGCGATCGTCGCGCGCGCGACGACGTCTTCCGTCACTCTTTGCCCTCCACCATCGGTGAGACTGACCTCAGTGAACGCAGACGATAGAGCATCGGATGTCGAAGCCGTAGACCCGCCGACAGGCGAGACAGGCTTCGATCCGAAGCGCTACTGGGAGGAGATGCACGGGTCGAAACGGGGGATCACCGCCGTCGGCTACAGCGCGCTCGGGACAGGGTTCAACACGTGGATGTACCGCGTCCGGCGCCGCGTCCTGCGCCGCGCGTTGCGGCGAGCGGGGATCCGAGTCGAGGGCACCGTACTGTAAGCTCTATATTCCGCGGTTCAGACGCGTACTAGTGGATCGTCAGGCAACGTTTGCCGTGTTGGTGGGGGCGGCGGCTTTGCGTGCGGGCTCGCGTCGTGTTAGGTGTCGTAGCTTGGGGTTGTCGCGGTGGGTGTTGCGCCAGTCGATGTAGTCGAGGATCAGTCGTGTTTGGGTGTGGTGGTTGGGGTGGTCGGTGCCGGCGAGGCAGAAGTAGCGGAGGCCTTTGAACTGGGGCTCGATCCGGTTGAGCCAGGAGGCGTAGTGGAGTGTGTAGGCGAGCTCGACGTTGTTGTCTGCCGCCCAGCCGCGGATCTGGTCGCCTTTGTGTGGGGAGAAAGTTGTCGAGCACGAAAGGCGAGCCTCGTCTCGGCCGGGTAGCGGGAGCGGACTTGCGCACAGAAGGCGAGAAACTCGAAGCGCGCCTTGCGCTTGGTGACCTCGGCCGAGAGAAGATCGGAGCCGACGTCGAGCGCGCCGAGGAGATGGCGGACACCGTGCGGGCGGGTGTAGGTGGCGCGGATCCGGCGCGGCTTCGCCCGCGGCGCCCACGCCTTGCCGCCCGGCTGCGGCTGCAGGTTGAGCGGTCCGAACTCGTCCAGGCAGACGACGGCGGTCGGGTCATCCGGGCCCGGCTCGGCGAGCCCGTCGGCGATCGCGTACAGCTCGAGGATCCGGTTCTTTTTCGCCTCGAAGCCGGGATCGTTGGAGCGCTTCCAGCTCCTCAGGGCTTGACAGCTGACGCCTTCCTCGCGCAGCAGCTGCCGCAGCTCCTCGTGGGAGATGTCGTCGGCCGCCTCCTCGGCGATCAGGTAGTCGGCGAGCTTGGCCAGGCTCCAGTTCGCAAACGGCTGGCCAAGGTCGGTTGGGACGCTGAGCGCGATCCGCTTGATCGCCTGTCGCTCCGGCAGCGTGAAGGTGTGCGGCCGGCCGCCCCGGTAGCGCGGGTAGAGGGAGTCGAACCCGTCGCGGTTGAAGTTGTGGATCACCTCGCGCACCGTGTCCGGGTCGCTGAAGACGGCCTCGGCGATCCCCGCTGTCGGCATCCGCTGCGCCGCCAGCAGAACGATCTGCGCCCGCCGCCACGTGACGACCGAGCCACTGCTTCGGCGGACGATCCGCAGCAGCCGGTCGCCCTCCTCGTTGCTGATCTCGCGAAGCTCCACCCGCACCGCCATTGTCCCCTCCCGCCCGATAACCGGTCGGGAGCACTTCTTCGACGGCAGCGATTGGGACCCTCTACCCGAACCGGCAAACGTTGCCGGTCAAACCACTAGGTTCCCGACGAGCACCAGAACCATGGAAGAACTCGAGCAGACAATCCGGCTGGCAGCGAAGGGCTCGAAGCCGATGGAGCTCGTCATCAAGCGCGAGCGAGCGTTCAAGATCAACCTTAGGGAGCTCTGGAGCTACCGCGAGCTCTTCTATTTCTTTGCCTGGCGGGACATCAAAGTCCGCTACAAACAGACGGCGATCGGCGTGGTCTGGGCGGTGTTTCAACCGTTCGTGACCATGGTGGTGTTCACGGTCTTTTTCAACCGTGTGGCGGGTATAAAGGCGCCGGACGCCATCCCGTATGCCATTTTCTCCTACACCGGACTGCTGTTCTGGAATTTTTTCAGTAATGCGCTACTGGCATGCAGTAACAGTATGGTCGCCAATCAATCGGTGATCACCAAGATCTACTTTCCCCGCATTATCGCGCCGTTTTCGGCCACTATCGTCAACCTGGTCGACTTCCTATTTGCGTTCCTCGTTTACGCCGGCCTTCTTGCCTACTACCGGATCGTCCCCGGCGTCTCCGGCATCGTCCTCTTTCTGCCCATGCTGCTGCTTGCGTTCGTCGCAGCCACCGGTCTGGGCCTCTTTCTTGCTGCTCTGAACGTTCGCTACCGCGACGTCCGGTTCATAGTGCCGTTTCTGGTCAACATGTTCCTGTTCTTGACCCCGGTGATCTACCCGGTTTCATTGGTGCCGGCCCGTTATCAGTGGATTCTCTACCTGAACCCGATGACCGGCATCATCCAGACGGTTCGCGCCGGCATGCTCCACGAGGGAATGATCCAGTGGGGGATGCTCTCCATCTCGCTCGTGGGCGCTATCTTCGCAATGACCGGCGGCCTGTTCTACTTCAAGCGGCAAGAACGAAGCTTCGCGGATTTCATATGACGCCGATCATCGCAGTTGAGGGTCTCTCGAAGGCGTACGTCATCAGCCACCAACCCAAGGCGGGCTACAGCTCTCTCCGTGACGACATCGCCGCCTTGCTTCGCCGCCCGTTTCAGCCGAACATCACTCAGGGCTCGGAACGGGAAACGCTCTGGGCTCTAAGAGACGTGAGCTTCGATGTCCAACAAGGAGATATCTTCGGCGTCATCGGCAGTAATGGCGCCGGCAAATCTACGTTATTAAAAATTCTTTCTCGGATCACCTATCCAACAGAGGGGCGCGCGGTTCTACGAGGGCGCGTCGGAAGCCTCCTGGAGGTCGGAACCGGCTTCCACCCCGAGCTCACCGGCCGCGAGAACGTCTTCCTCAACGGCGCCATTCTCGGTATGAGAAAGCAGGAGATCGAGAAGAGATTCGATGAGATCGTAGCCTTCTCCGAAATCGAGAGATTTCTTGACACGCCGGTCAAGTTCTATTCGTCCGGAATGTATGTGCGGCTCGCCTTCGCGGTCGCTGCTCATCTGGAACCGGATGTTTTGATTGTCGACGAGGTCCTCTCGGTTGGGGACGCGCGCTTTCAGAAGAAATCGCTCGGCAAGATGGGCGACGCCGCGTCCTCCGGCACGACGGTCCTGCTGGTGAGCCACAACATGGCGGCGATCGAGAACCTGTGCTCGCGGGCCATGTTCTTGGAGCAAGGACGGCTGCGCAACATCGGAGAGACCACCGAGGTGATCGAGGAATACCTGTCATTCGCATCGACAGTCGTCAGCGCGGACCTTGCCGAGCGCACCGATCGGCAAGGCGACGGCCGGCTCCGCTTCACGAGGGTCGGCCTTCGCTCAGGCGAGAATGGACAGTACTCGGACGTGGCCCAGTGCGGTCAGGACCTCGAGATCGTGGTCGGCTTCACGTGCGACGGCGGCCTCAAGCAGGTGAACGCGTCCATGGCTGTGTATACGCCCTCGGGGCAGTGTCTGATCGTCCTGGACAGCGACATGGCGGGAGCCAATCTCGACTCCGTGCCGAGACACGGGCGCTTTTCGTGCCGGATCGAGCGGCTCCCGCTTGCGCCCGGTCAGTACTTCCTCAACCTGTTCTGCACGGCCAGCGGTGAGACCGTCGACTGGGTCCAGAACGCGGCCACCTTCAACGTGGAAGCGGGTGACTACTTCGGAACGGGCAAGCTGCCTCCACCGGGCCATGGCGGACTGCTCGTCCCGCAGGAATGGAGCTGCGACGAGGACGAATCGAGCGATGCGCGTCGTTCCGGCATGACGCTCGGATGAGGGAGATGCGGGTTCGGCTGAAAGCAACGTTGAACTCTTCGCCCGTGGGAAGGGCCCTTTGGTGCGGACTCAGGAGGATCTACGTCGCCTACCTCCAGGCACGCGACCGTTGGAGCCGCATGGTCGAAAGCTGGCTCGGCAGATGGGTCTACCGCAAACCTACTGAGGTCGTGAAGTCGAACACCAAGAAGGCCTTCGACTATCTCTTCTCACAGGACGAATTCATCGAGACCGATTACCTGCGCGAGAGTCGTCTTGCGTTCTACGATTGCGTCGCGGACTACTGCGTTCCGGTACTCGGCGCCGCCGCTGAGGAGTCGGCTGGTTACCGGGTGATCGACGTGGGCTGCGGGACCGGGCACTTTCTCCTGGCTCTTCGACGGCGACTGAGGGGTGCGGGTGAGCTCTTCGGGCTGGACTTCTCGAGCGCGGCAATCGCGCGAGCGCATACGGTCGTTCCGGACGCCGCTCTGAGCGAAGCGGATGCGTACAAGATCCCGTTTCCCGATGATTACTTCGACCTCGTGACGTCCCTCGAGACACTCGAGCACCTGAAGAAACCAAGAGTTGCCCTTGATGAGATGGTGCGTATCTGCAAGCCCGCAGGGCAGCTGGTCATCACGGTGCCAAACGGCGACGGCGACGATTGGAGCGGACACGTGAACTTCTGGACGGCCGCCACACTGAGAGAGTTCCTCGCTCCGGTTGGTGTCCAGGAGGTCATCGAGCTCCCCGAACACGGCGCCTTGTTGGCACGGGTGGCGGTATGGCCCGGCTTGCCTCCCGAGCGAGAAACTGTCGCGCAGTCACCAAAAGAGGATGGCTAGCCGTGGGCCGGTGGCTTGCCAGATTCCTGCCGGATCCCCTCCGCCGCACCCTGCGCTTCTGGCGGCACGTACGTTCGAAGAAGCTGCTGGCAGAGGTCGACTACCATGAGGTGCGGTTCGAGGCGCATCGCAAGAAGCCGGAGTCGCTTAGCCTGGATGACCGCTTCACCTACCAATCGCAGTTCATCGATTTCGAGATCGATCCCAGCGACACGGTGCTCGACGTGGGTTGCGGCGACAACCCATTCCCCTACGCCACACAGCTCGTCGACCTGCTCCCTGAACCCTCCGAGCACAGAAGCCGTCCGCTCGACACAGCCGGCAAGCCGTTCGTAGTCGCAGATGTGCACGCCTTGCCATTTCTCGACAAGTCCTTCGACTTCGTTTACTGCTCGCACCTGCTCGAGCATGTGGATGACCCCATCGCCGCGTGCAGAGAACTCATGCGCGTCGGCAAGCGCGGCTACATCGAGTGTCCGACGGGGGGCAAAGACGCCCTCTTTGCCTGGGTCGGCGAGATGCACAAATGGCAGGTCGTCGCAATCGACGACCGGCTGTGCTTCTTGGAGTACTCGGAGGGGCAGCGCACAGGAATCCGGTCCAAGGCTTGGCACGACCTCATTTTCAGCGAGTGGTTCTATCCGCTTCAGGAAGCGTTTGCCGCGAGCCAGGACGTCTTCAACGTCATGTTCCCGTGGCAAGGAAGCTTCGGAGTCGTCGTCTTTCGACTCGACGGAACGCTCGAGGGGCACAACGTAGAGCTGGCTGACCGCAACGAGCGGCTTGAGTCGCGAGGAAGCCCGACCGACCCGGCCGAAGCGGAACAACCGGTGAATGAGTAGGGCAGTGGCACGACACAGGTGCTGGTCGTAGCCCATGCTCACAATCTTCTCGATCCCCAAGCCCTTCGCCGGTCACGTCGGTCTCATCCAGATGAATGCCCTGCGTAGCTGGACATTCCTCGAACCGAAGTGCCAGATCATCATCTTCGGCGATGAGCCCGGCATCGCAGAGGCTGCCGCCGAGGTCGGCGCCCTTCACGTCGCCGAAATCGAGCGGAACGAGCATGGCACGCCGCGCCTGGACTGGGCCTTCAATCGCGCGCAGGATCTGGCACAACACCGGCTGACGTGTTACTTGAACAGCGACGTTATCGCGCTGAACGACTTGCTGGAGAACGCGGCCGGGATCGAATTCCCGCGGTTCCTCATGATCGGAGAGCGAACCGACCTCGATATCACCGAGCCTCTGGACTTCAGAGAGGGTTGGCAGGCACGCCTTCGGATTCGGGCGCGAGAGCACGGGTCACCTCACGGCCCGACCGGAATGGAGTACTTCGTGTTCCCCACCGGCATGGTTCGCAATATGCCGGCGTTCGTCGTGGGCAGAGCCGGATGGGACAACTGGATGCTGTACAACGCGCGAGCCGACAGAATCCCTGTCATCAACGCATCTCGCGCAGTCGACCTCGTCCACCAGACCCACGACTACGCTCACCATCCCGGGCTGCGAAAGGGAACCTGGCAGGATCCGGAATCGGTCGCCAACCGCGACCTTCTCGACCACCCAAACAAGACGGAGTTCTTGCTCTGGGATTCGACATGGAAAATCACGCACCCCGGCGGCAAGCCGGTTCGGGCCTGGCGTCATCTGCGTCGGGCGCTCGACACGTGGCCCCTTCTGTATCCGCCCGGGCAGTATCCCTTCATGCGACCGCTCGTTCCCATCGTTCGGATCGTCAAGTACGTGAGAGACAAGTGGTACCAGCGCCGCGCTGCGACGAAGCGAGGCGCCGAGATGTGGTTGTAACCAATGGCGCTCAGTTTCCTGATCGTCGATACGTACTACCCTGCCTTCCTCGAGGCGTTCCACGAGAGCCACCCTGAACTCGTCGACGCGGACTACGAAACCGCGTCGGACGCGCTGATGGCCAGGTGTTTCGGTACTTCCGATTTCTATTCGAAGAACCTGAGACTGCTGGGGCACGATGCAGCCGACGTGATCGCCAACGATCAGGTGCTGCAGGCGAAATGGGCCGCCGCCCACGACGTCACTCCGGTCGCACCGTCGGCGAGGCGGACGCTGATGAGCCGGATCCCGTATACAACGCGGTTCATGAGAGAGCCTGGCTGGGTCCTGCCGCTTCTCGCCCAGCGCATCAAGGCTGAGCGCCCCGACGTGTTGTACTTCCACGACCTCAGCCTCTGCGAGCCCTGGCTCATCCGCACGGTTCGTCCATTCGTGAAGCTCATCGTCGGGCAGATAGCATGTCCGCCGCCCGCGGGGCGCTACCTGCGCGGCTGCGACCTCATCCTCACTTCGTTCCCGCATTTCGTTGACCGGTTCCGGAGCATGGGGATCGGCAGCGAGTACTTCAGGATCGGTTTCGAGTCCACCTTGCTGGACCGGCTCACCAGGCTCCCGTCCGCCTACGGGGCGGTCTTCGTCGGCGGGATCGCCGATGTCCACGCCGAGGGGACCGCCGTCCTCGAGAAGGTGGCCACAGAGATCGAGCTAGACGTGTGGGGGTATGGGATCGAGACCTTGCCGACAGGCTCGGCGCTGAGGAAGAGGTTCCACGGTGAGGCGTGGGGTTTGGACATGTACGACGTCTTCTGCAATTCCAAGATCGTCATCAACCGACACAGCTCGGCGGCCGAGAACTTCGCAAACAACATGCGACTTTACGAAGCGACGGGCGTTGGGGCCATGCTCGCCACCGACGAGAAGGACAACCTGAGCGAGCTCTTCGAGGTGGGGTCGGAGGTTGTTTCGTATCGCGACGCTCACGATCTCGTCGAGAAGATCAGGTATTACCTTGCCGACGAAGAGGAACGCCGTG
This sequence comes from Gaiellaceae bacterium, assembly GCA_050013935.1. Taxonomy (GTDB): domain Bacteria; phylum Actinomycetota; class Thermoleophilia; order Gaiellales; family Gaiellaceae; genus Palsa-739. The sequence goes on from JBEKEH010000026.1 coordinate 17,245, forward strand.
CGATAGCGCGCGCCGGTCAGGAACGCACGCTTGGTAGCCACACATACCTGCAGCGTATGAAGGAACTCGAGCAGATCATCGAGGCGTACTTGTAAGGCGTGCCGGAGCTGCGCGTTCCGCCGGATGGGAGACGACGAAGTGAACGAGGAAGTCAAGAAGGCGTTCGAAGGCAAAGAGGTGTTGGTGACGGGCGGTCTCGGCTTCGTCGGGAGCAATCTGGCCGCGAAGCTCGTCGATTACGGCGCCCGCGTCGTCCTGGTGGACGCCATGATCCCCGGCCTCGGGGGCAACCTCTTCAACATCGAGCCTATTCGTGACCGGGTCGTCGTGAACTTCTCTGACATACGCGACGAGCACAGCATGAACTACGTCGTCCGCGGCAAGGACTTCATTTTCCACCTGGCCGGCCAGAACGATCACGTGCTGAGCCTGACCGATCCCTACCCGGACATCGCCATCAATATCAAGGGATCGGTCGTGCTGCTCGAGGCGTGCCGGAAATCCAATCCAGAAGCTCGACTCGTGTACACGGGGACGCGCGGCGAGTACGGATCCGTCGCGAAGCTTCCGGCCAGCGAGGACACGCCGATCAACCCGAAGGGCCTCTACGAACTCTCGAGCCTGACCTCGCAGAGGATCTTCAAGATCTACCACGACAACCATGGCATCCATTCCGTCACGCTGCGCCTGACTAACATCTACGGCGAGCGAGCGCAGATGCGCCACAGCCGTTTTGGGGTGGCCAACTGGTTCATCCGTCAGGCGATCGACGGGGAGACCATCAAGGTGTTCGGGGACGGTCAGATTCTCCGCGACTTCTTGTACGTTCAGGACTGTGTCGATGCCATCCTCATGGCTGCATGCTCCGAGCAGGCCTACGGCGAGGTGCTGAACGTCGGCGACGACAAGGCGTCGAGTTTCCTCGAGCTAGCCAAGATCGCGATCGAGGAGGCCGGGTCGGGCAACTGGGAGTTTGCGCCGTTCACACAGGAGCGCGCCGCCCAGGAGCCGGGCGACTTCTACTCGGACATATCCAAGATCCGGCGCACCGTCGGTTGGGAACCGACGACACCCCTTCGCGAGGGCGTCAAACAATCGATCGATTACTACCGTCGCAACAAGGCCGAGTACTGGTGAGAGAGAGCGTCAAGCTCATGAACGTGCCGTTCGGCAGCCTGAAGCGGGAGCTCGACGACTGTGGAGACGAGATCCGCGCGGCGGTCGAGCGGGTCATCGAGTCCGGCTGGTTCATCCTCGGTCGAGAGGTCGAGGGCTTCGAGGCGGAGTTCTCCGGCTACCTTGGAGGCTCACCCGTAGTTGGCGTCGGTTCCGGGACAGAGGCAATCCATCTGGCGCTTATCGCCGCCGGAGTCGAACGCGGCGACTACGTCGTGACGGTGCCCAATACCGCTGTCCCTACCGTCTCGGCGATCAGCGCGGCCGGCGCCACGCCGTTGCTCGTGGACGTCGATGTGGCGAGCTTCACGATGGATCCGGTCAAACTGCGCGAGCTCGTGACCGCGCAGAAACCCCGTCTGGGCCAGCGGCTCAAGGCGATCGTCCCGGTACATCTCTACGGCCAGTGCGCCGACATGGATCCGATCGTGGACGTCGCCCGGGAGTTCGAGCTGGTCGTAGTGGAGGACGCCGCTCAGGCTTCCGGGGCCGAGTACAAGGGTCGCAGGGCCGGCACCTTCGGCGACTTCGGCGCGTTCAGCTTCTACCCAAGCAAGAACCTGGGCTGTTACGGAGACGGAGGCGCAGTGGTCGCGCGAAGCAACGACGACGCGCAGCGCCTCAAGATGCTCAGGAACTACGGCCAGGAGCGGCGTTACTACCACGAGATCAAGGGTTTCAACAGCCGCCTCGACGAGATTCAAGCCGCCGTGCTGAGAGCCAAGCTGCGGCGACTCGAGGCGTGGAATGAGCGCCGCCGCCAGATCGCCGGTTTGTACCAAGCGATGATCGAGAACCCGCTCGTCCGCAAGCCCACGTGTATGGACTACGCGGCCCATGCGTGGCACCTCTTCGTCATTCGTCACCCGCAGCGAAACAGACTCGCCGCAGCGCTCGCGGAGCGCGGAGTCGAAACGCTCATCCACTACCCCGTACCGATTCACCTGCAGCGCGCTTACCGCGACCTCGACCTGCGGGAGGGTGCGTATCCGGTGGCGGAAGCCGCGGCGTCTGAAGTTCTCTCGCTACCGATGTTCCCACAGCTGGCGGAGGACGAGATCGAGTATGTATGCCGGCAGGTCGACGCGAACGAATGAGCCGCTCGGTGGAGTCCGGTCTCGGACATCCACGGGCACTAAGCGAGTACGAGAACATGCTATTGAGAGCTAGAAGGGTCATGTCCCGGGTCCTTACCGGAAACCCGCGCTGCGAGGTCTGCGGCTTCGGGGCGCGTAACAGACGATACGTGGACGCCGACTGCCGATGGACAGAACACAAGCCGCCGCTGGACGCGCCTCCACACGCCTTTTGCGGCAAGCATGTTCCTGAGATGGGCTCGAGCGCTCTCGACCTGGCGGGCGACCGAGACATCGAATGGAGTTACGTCGCCGCGCGTGTCGGTCGTTTTGCCGGGCCCGGCAAGTCCATCCTCGATTTCGGCGCCGGGTCGGGCTTTCTATCCCTCGCGGCGGGAAGCACCGGCGCTCGCGTGCTAGCGATCGACCTGATGCCTCAACAGTTCCCGCTCAGCTACCCGAACATCGAGTTCCGCCAGGTGGACGTCATGGATCTTCGTGAAGAGAACGGCCTCTTCGATCTCATCATGAACTGCTCGACCATCGAGCACGTCGGCCTCGCCGGCAGATACAGGTCGGCCGATCGGCTGGACGGAGACATCGAAGCTATGGCCAAGCTCAGGAGCCTCCTGGCTCCGGACGGGCACATGATCCTGGTGCTGCCCGTCGGACAGGACGCGACCTTCAGTCCGTTGCACCGCGTCTATGGGAAGAACCGGCTCCCCAAGCTGCTCGACGGCTATCGCGTCCTGGAGTCTTCGTATCTGCGCAAGAACGCGCGCAACGAGTGGATCGCGTCCGACCAGGAGGAGGCACTCTCGGAAGTCGGAAGTGCGCGCTACTACGCTTTGGGCGCGATGGTGCTCCAGGCGCAAGGTGGCGAATGATCGCGGTCGACCGCGCGGCGCCGCTCCCCTCAGCTGCCGCCGGGCCCACGGAGGCTGATGAGGTGCACTACGACTTCTGCACGCTGTTCGACAGGAACTACCTGTTCAAAGGGCTCGCTCTTCACGAGTCCCTCCAGCGCCACGTCAGAGACTTCACGCTCTGGATTCTTTGCATGGACGATACGGCGTTCGACGTTCTCGGGCGAATCGACCTGCCCAATGTCAGACTCCTGTCTCTGGGCCAGTTTGAGGACGAGGACTTGCTGGCGGTAAAGGAGACTCGCACGCGGGCCGAGTACTGCTGGACTTGCACCCCCAGTCTGCCGCTGTACCTGCTCAAGCACGAACCGGACATCGAGTCGATCATCTACCTTGACGCGGACCTCTTCTTCTCGAGCGATCCCGCGCCCGTCTGCGAGGAGCTCGGAGAGGGATCCGTGGGCATCGTCGGGCACCGCTACGCCCCCAGATGGGAGCACCTTACCGAGGACTCGGGCATCTACAACGTCGGGTTCATGGCGTTCAGGAACGACGAACGCGCACGGATCTGTCTGACGTGGTGGCGCGATCGATGCATCGAGTGGTGCTACCACCGTGTTGAAGACGGCAAGATGGGCGACCAGAAGTACCTCGACGACTGGCCCGAGCGGTTCGAAGGCCTCGTCGTCCTGCAACACAAGGGGGCGGGACTCGCCCCCTGGAACCTCGACAGGTCCACGATCGGGAAGAAGGGCGGCGGGATCCGTGTCGACGGCGAGCCGCTCATCTTCTGTCACTTCCATTCGCTTCAGATCGTCAACGACGGCAAGGACTTCATGCTTGCCTCTCCTGAGTACGGGGTGAGCAGGGCGAACGAGAAGCTCCTCTACAGCGACTACGTCAAAGCGCTCCGACGAGCTATCGAAAAAGCTCGAGCCGTCGAGCCCGGCTATTCCTACGGCATCGGCGAGATCTCGCCCCACGCGCAAAGCGAGCGTCTCCGGATCCAGAGAAGAGCCAGGCTGAGTCGCCTGGTGAACTCGATCCCGCCGTTGCGATGGGGCTGGCGATACGCCAAACGGTTCTTGCGGTCGACCGCGGCCGAACCCCCGATTCCCGAGGGAGATTTGAAGGACTCTTGGAAAGCCGCCGATGTCGCGAACCAGCAGAAAGCGCTCATCGAGGAGGAGCTTCGCAATCCGGAAGGAGTAGCTCCCTTCAAAACGTTCCTCGGCATCGTCGACTATGTCCTCTGCAACTACGACCTTCGGGCCTATCGGTTCCTCGACATTGGTTGCGGGGTTGGGCACTACTCCGAGCTGCTCCACCGATTCCATCTGGGGCGCTTCGACTATACCGGCTGCGACTACTCGCCGGCGATGATCGAAACAGCGGGGGCGTTGTGGTCGCACTCGAAGTTCGTCGTCGATGACGTCTTCGACCGGAGCTTGGACTACTCGAACTACGACATCATCATGGCGAGTGCGCTCGTCGATGTGATCGAGGACTTCTGGGCCGTGCTCGACATCCTCTTCGCGAACACGTCGAATCTTCTTATCCTGCACCGCCAGCGACTCACGGAAGAGGCCTCCTATTCAGTGACAGCTTCTGGCTACGTGGGCCAAAGCACATATGCAACGTACTTGAATCTGGGTGAACTGGACGAGCGCCTGGACCGATATGGGCTTCGAATCCGGAAGGACTTCTCCGTTAACGATGACATTCGAAGCTTCCTGATCGAGCGGATTCGGCCGATGAAGGCCGACACGGTCGCCGATGCAATCGCCGAGCGGACATTCTCGGAAGAGCGCTGACATCGTGCCATTGAACGGATGAGCTGCCCGTAAATGGGTGCCGTGACATTGCGTACGCATATCCGAAGAGGCTACCCGTCTACCAGTAGCAGCCATCTTCGACGGCTCTAGCGTTCCGTGGCACCTCGGAGGGTTTCGCGCGAACCCAGTAGTCGTTGAAGAACCCCGCGAAGTCCTCCCGCTCGTCCCAGCGTTTCCCCCTGATGCCAAAGAGAATCTGGACTCCGCCGCCGAGAACCACGCCCTTTTTACCAATGCGTTTGGCATGTGCTGCCAGGGAAGGCCCGTACGCACCGGCGCCAACGAGGCACACGTCGAAGTCTAAGGCATCCATCCTGACCTTCATATCGTTCAGCGCGTCGAACCACGTCGCGAACTCCGTCGGCTCGCCTCCAATCGACTGGACGGCCTTGATCACTTGCAGGTCGAACGCCGGCAACACATCGGGATCGTCCCACAGGCGCTCTCTGTTCCGGGTGTATTGCTCCGAGATCGATTCGGCGAAGGGATGAATCACCAGTACTCGCTTGCCTTGGAGCGCCGCGCTCCACGGGAGGTTGTGGAAGTAAGGCGCGCTCAGATCGCCCGGGGTAACTAGCGTGGCAGATGGACATTGCTCCCGGACGAACCGATCCTCCCCGGCAATCAGCCACACTCCCATGATGTCGCTTGGACGAAACGCTGTCAGGTACTCGCGAGCGAACGCGTCGAGGCATTCGTCGTTAGTCGGGAAAAAGCCGGCGTTAGTCTGCATGCGATAGCAAAGCTCTTCGGGATAAGGTTCAGGCAGGCTTTGCCGGCAACGGGTCAGGTAGTGGCTCACGCAATTGAGCTCATTGGCACCGAGCCTCGAGCACAACCCAGGGCGTGACGATTCCAGAAGCGAACGGATGCACTCGTTGGTGTCCGCTCGCCCTGCAATGGGACTTGGATAGTCGGTCGCTGTTGGCAACGGCTCGGGGCGAGCTTCCGGTAACGGCCTGAGATTTCGCCACAGCGTTTCGACGCCCGGGATTCGTTTGATTGTGCCCTTCAAAGGCATCAAGCCCGCTCCTCCTAACACGTTCGACTCGGCCCCGCGGCTCCGTTTCGTCGTTGGTCAGTGGGAACTCCCTAGCCGCAACGGTCTCCCGACCCGACGTCGCCGCCTGCCCCTCCACCGCCGCTCCCTTCGACAACCCTCAACTTGGTGGAGCTGGTCGGATAGGCCATCGCTCCAATCGCCTGGACCGGGCGCCGACAGTCGCCGGCATCCGTGAAGTCGTCGCGCGCCGCCTGCCGCCTCGGCCTCCAGTCACGGCCGGCCCGCTCGAGCCAGCGCGAATGGCGATATAGCGACGGCCGGGAGCGTGAGCGCCGCCGGGAGCCCAGCGAAGGCCGGGATGAAGTGGAACCTGTCCTGGCGGCGTCTCACGTCTCTGAGCGTAGTACGGCGAGCTACGGATGTCATGAAGGGGGCCTCCGATGGCCGCAGTACCGTCGCGGCCGGTCAACTCGAGAGGAGGCCCCTGATGGAGATGTTCCTGCTCGCCGACCTCGGCGTCCTCAAGACGCACAACCGGTCGTACACGTCGACCGACAACCCCTGCTCGGAGGCGCAGTTCAAGACGCTCAAGTACCGGCCCGGCTTCCCCGCCCGCTTCGACTCGATCGAGCACGCGCGCGCGTTCTGCCGCGAGTTCTTCGGCTTCCCCCGCTGGATCCGTCGTTGACCACGATTATCCGATCGGGCGGGCGCGTCTGAACCAGCACGCTCTCGATGGCCTCGTCGAGATGGCGGCCGTAGTTGTGGCAGGGTATCGCGACGCTAATAGCGGGCAAAGCGTCGCCTCTTCCTCGCAAAACGCCTGAGCCGTATCACAAACGGACGCAGTACGCGGAGGCGCTTCGTAGCGGCGTAGACGGGATGATAGACGGGATAGGCGTAGTGAAGGTACAGGGCGCGGGAGAAGAACTTGCCGCCGTGGTGGCGGCGAATATGGCGGTCTTCTCTCCAGAAGCGCCCGTTCTCGGCAACGGTCTTGGACGAGGCGTGGCGGCGAAAACCCGACCAGACGGATGGCACATGAGTTATCCGGACGCCGGCTTCAGCGATCCGTATCCAGAACTCGACGTCGAAGGCGTAGTGATAGCGCTCCGCCAGATAGCCGACACGGTCGAAGAGAGAGCGCCGGAAGAACGCGGAAGGTTGAGGGATGACGTTCTGGACGTTGAGCTCGAAGTCCAGGTCGAAGTCGCGTGTGCGCACGGTCTTCGTGACCTTGCCGTCGGCGTCGATCTCCTGGTAGTCGCCGTAGACGAGGCCCAGTGCCGGGTCGCCGGCGAAGAGTCGAACCGCCTCGCCGACGGCGTCTGGAAGGTACACGTCATCGGAGTTGAGCCACGCGACGATCTCGCCGGCGGCCATGCGAAAACCCTTGTTTATCGCGCTCGCTTGACCATCGTCCGGCTCGGAGATCCAGCGGAGATGTGGGTAGCGCTCGAGAATGGCGATGGTTCCATCGGTCGAGCCCCCGTCGATCACGATGTGCTCGATATTGGGATAGTCCTGGTCTTTGACGCTGACGATCGTTTGCTCGATGAACTCGGCCTGGTTCAACGACGGCGTGACGATAGATACGAGCGGTTGAGTCGCACGTTCCGAGCTAACAGAGGTCTTGGTTGGCAATGCGTTTCTCATACGGGCATTCGCCGCCGCGAGGCCAGGCGGTCGGCGTCCACCATGTGCAGGCTCTCGATCGTCTCCGGACGCTTCGCCTGCATGGTGATCCTCCTGGGCAGGGAGAAGGCCTCAGCAAATCCAATCCTGCCTGCTCAAACAGATATCAGTGGCTTACGCGACGTCCCCATCAGGCCGCTTACCGAAAGATCCGAGCTAGCGGCTCGTCGCAGTGGCTGAAGCCGGGGCGGCGGGCGGGCGCCGCGAAACCTCGGATCACGCTGGACGCGCCTGCGTTAGGGTGGTTCCCAATCGATGACGCTGATATGAGGCTGATCTTTCTCCGTCCGGGCGGACACGGGGTCATCCCGCGTGACAGTTGCCCTCTTCCCGGTCCTCCAGCCGGCAGGCGGAGGAATCTACCAGTACAGCTGCGCCGTCGCCGACGCGCTTGCGGAAGTCGCCCTAGCCGGACAGGCGTTGACCGCTCTGGCGGAGGGGGAGGAGGCACTCCCGACACTCCACGGCTGGCAGGCGGTGCGGTATCCAGCGGCTTCCCGAGTTCCTCTGCGGATGCCGTTCATCGCGTCCCCACGACACCGGGCGCTGCTTCGCGCGATCCGCCGGCGGACGCGAATCGGCGCACCTCCTCTAGTGGATCTCGACGCGATCCGCGCGAGACCGGAAGTGGCCGCGGCACTCGCAGAGGCCGGCGTCGACCTCACGCTCTTCCCGGCTCCGCTCCCGCTTTCCTTCGAGATTGGGCTCCCGTACGTGATCGCCATCCATGACCTCCAGCACCGCCTCCAGCCGGAGTTCCCCGAGGTGTCGGCCGACGGAGAGTGGGCGCGACGCGAGTATCTCTTCCGGAACGGGGCACGCTACGCGTCGATCGTCCTCGCCGACTCGGAGGTCGGCCGCGAGGACATCCTCGAGGCGTACGGCGACCACGGCCTGGCCGAGGAGCGCGTCGCGGTCCTTCCCTTCGTCGCGCCGAAGGAGCTGCGGGCGCACGTCGCCGACGCTGACCGCGAGCGCGTGCGAGCGCTCTACGGGCTCCCGTCCGAGTACCTCTTCTATCCGGCGCAGTTCTGGCCGCACAAGAACCACCTCCGGCTCGTCGAGGCGCTCGGGATCCTCCGGCGGCGCGGCATCCGCGTGGCGCTCGTCCTGTCGGGGTCGAACTCCGGCGAGCTGCGAGCCCGGACATACCGTGCGATGGCGAAGCGCGCGCGGGCCCTCGGCGTGGACGAGCAGGTGGTCGTGCTCGGCTACGTGCCGCAGGACGACATGGCTCCGCTCTACGCGGAGTCGCTGGGTCTCGTCTTCCCGACGTTCTTCGGACCGACGAACATCCCGATCCTCGAAGCGTGGACGGTGGGTTGCCCGGTGATCACCTCCGACATCCGGGGCATCCGCGAGCAGGTCGCCGATGCAGGCCTGCTCGCCGACCCGCGCGACCCAGAAGAGATCGCTGAAGCAATCGAGCGCCTCTGCACTGATGCCGAGCTCCGCGAGCGGTTGAGCGAGCGTGGCCGCGAGCGGGTCCGGCGCTTCTCGCCCGACGACTTCCGCGCCAGGCTCCTCGAGAGTCTCGAACGCGCCCGCGAGCTGGGAGCGCCCGCCGAGCTTTGGGTTGATGACAACGCGCGCGCCGTTTCAAAGCGCGAGCCCGCGCGCGGCACCGGCCTCCCGTAGGAAGTGGCGCATGCGCGCGGCGAACGCCGCGCGCGAGAACGCAGCGGCCCGCGTTGCGAGCTCGCGCTGGTTCCACTGCGAGGCTGCGACCGATCGCACCGCGCGACGCAGCTCCTCCTCGGTCGCCTCGTCGATCAGGACGCCGTCGACCCCGGGTCGCACGATGTCGAGCGCGCCGCCGCGCCCGAGGGCGATCACGGGCGTGCCCGCGGCGAGCGCCTCCACCATCGAGATGCCGAAGTCCTCCTCCGCGACGTGGACGAAGCCGGCGGCGCGCGAGAGGCGACGGGCGAGCTCCTCGCGGGGAAGCCAGCCCAGGAGCTCGACGTTGGGCGGCAGAGCTGCGCGGACGCGCTCCTCGAGGGGGCCGACACCGACCATCGTCAGCCGGTAGGGCAGCCCGCGGAACGCCTCGACGACGAGCTCGGGCCGCTTGTAGTCGACGAGCCGGTGCACCCAGAGGAAGGTCTCCGGTTCTTTCTCGGCCGTCGGATCGAAGTCGTCGACGTCGACAGGCGGCGGGACGACCTCGGCGTCGCGACCATAGATGGCACGGATGCGGTCGCGTACGGCGCTCGAGATAGCGACGTACGCGTCTGGCCGCTTCGAGGCGGCGAGGTCGATCTGCCGCAGCCGGCCGCGGAGAGCGCCGAGCGCCACGCGCGTGATCCCCGCCATGCGGCGTTCGTCCGTCGTCGGCAGCCAGACGTATCGGATCGGCGTGTAGCAGTAGCAGACGTGGAGGGCGTCCGGGCGCGTCCTGACGTTTGTGGCGAAGGCGTGGGACGACGAGACGACGACGTCGTACGCATCCAGCTTCAAGTGGTCGAAGTAGTACGGCATGTACGGGACGAGCAGCCGCCAGTGGCCGGGATCGTGGCCTCTTTGCCTGAACCACGGCAACCGCCCGAGCCGCGACTCGCGTACGATCGAGGCCGCCAGGTCGGGCGGGATCACGTCCCGGGCCGCATGGAACGTGAAGATGTCGGGCGGAGCGTCCGAAGCGAAGACGTCTGTCCGCAGCACGTCGACCGCGCGCTCGGCCCCGTGGTACCCCTGGAACCAGTCGTGTGCGATCGCGGCGTGGGCGACGATCGGATCGGCTCCGTCGCCACGCCCCTCCGGAGGCTCCGCCATGCTGTGAGTCTATGGTCCGGGGAGGTGCTCGAAGCTGCTTCCCACCGGCCCCCTGCCGACAAGCCGCATCCCCAGGGTACGGGGTTTCTGAAGAGCGATTGGCTATTCTGACCCGTCGATGAGGGGCCGGGGTCTCAGAGCCGCAATCGTCGCGGCGGGCATCGTTGGTGTCTCTGTGTCGTCGGCGCACGCGCGAGTCGCGGCCGGTCAACAGCCATTGCCAGCCGGTCAACAGCCATTGCCGCGCGCGGCGCTAGCCACCCCGGAAATCGGCCACGCCCTCGTGGCATTTCCGGCACCCGCAAAGTCGTTACACACGGCTGTTAGCGATCCCGCGCTTCTGGTCGGGCCGGATTCCGGTGCTGCTATGGCCAAGGTCGCGTCGACGGGGGCGACCTTCGTGCTACTCACGATCGACTGGGCGAACGTCGCGCCGCAGGGGTCCACAAAGCCCGCTGGATTCAACGCTGCCGACCCCGCGGATCCTCAATACAGTTGGGCCGCCACCGACGAGGTGATCTCCGCGGCGGCGGCCAACGGGCTGGAGCCGATCGTGTCCGTCGAGGGCGCGCCGGCATGGGCGCAGCAAGCCGCTCCGCAGGGAGTGTCTGGACCTTTCCGCCCTCGTCCGGCGGACTATGGCGTCTTTGCGGCGGCCGCGGCCAGGCGATACTCCGGAACGATCGCGGGTCTTCCCCGCGTTCGTTACTGGCAGGCCTGGAACGAGCCGAACGTCAACGTCTTCCTCGCTCCGCAGTTCAGTGGTGGCCAGCCGGCAGCGCCGCAGCTCTACCGCGCGCTCCTCAACGCGTTCGCGGCTGGAATCCACGGCGCTGTCGCGGACGACGTGGTCGTGGCCGGCGCGCTTTCGCCGTTTACCGTGAGGACCGGCCCGACCGTCACCATCGGCCCACTTCGCTTCATGCGCGAGATGCTCTGCATGTCGAAGGGGGAGCGACCGCACCCCACGTGCAACAATCGCTCGAGCTTCGACATCTGGGCGTTCCACCCCTACACCTCGGGAAATGCGTTTCACCACGCGTACAACCCCGATGACCTGTCGCTCGGCGACCTGCCGAAAGCCCGCGCTCTGCTGAACGCTGCCGCCGCGGCCGGGCACGTGCTCTCCCGCCATCCCCGCGAGCTATGGGTGACCGAGTTTTCATGGGACACGAACCCGCCCGACCCGCTCGCATTCCCGATCCGGCTCCAGGCCCGCTGGACGTCCGAGGCCCTCTACCAGTGCTGGCTGAACGGAATCGACCTGCTGACCTGGTGGAAGCTACAAGATGAGCCGTATCCAGAAAGCTCGTATCAATCCGGTCTGTATTTCCGTGGGGCGACGCTCGACCTCGACCGGCCGAAGCCGACGCTGACGGCCTTCCGCTTCCCATTCGTCGCCTTCCCGAGAAGCTCGGGCGTTCTCGTCTGGGGTCGCACACCTGACAGCAGTGCGCACACAGTGGTCGTGGAACGCAAGGTCGGGTCCGCCTGGGTCCCGGTGCGTACGCTCGCGGCGGGTCACTCGGGCCTCTTCACATCCGTGCTCTCCCAGCACTGGACGACCGGGTATCTGCGGGCGCGCGTCGGCACCGAGACGTCGCTTCCGTTCGGGCTCGTCGAGCCGCCCGACCGGTTCGGCGATCCGTTCGGCGGCGGCGGTTAGCGGCGGGCGTGCGCGTCCTCCAGGTGGCGTCGTACTACGCTCCGGCGTGGGCGTACGGCGGGCCGCCGCGCGTCATGACCGACTTCGCGCGCGGGCTCGCCGAGCGCGGCCACGACGTGACCGTCTTCACGACGGACGTGCTCGACGCGGAGCGCCGCGCGCGGCCGCGCCGCGAGACGCTGGACGGCGTCCGCGTCGAGCGCTTCCCGAACCTCTCGAACGCGCTCGCGTGGCGGAACAAGAAGTACCTGCCCCCGGGGCTCGTGCTCGCGACCGCGCGGCGGATTCGCGGCTTCGACGTCGTGCACGCGACCGACGCACGCACCGTGCCGACGGTGGCCGCCTATCTCGCGTCGCGCCTGGCGGGCGTGCCCTTCTGCCTCTCCGCGCACGGCTCGCTGCCGGGCTCGTCAGGGCTGCGCGGCGCCATCAAGCGGCGCTACGACTCGCTGCTCGTCCGGCCCATGCTCGAGCGGGCGGCGCTCCTCCTCGCGCAGACCGACCACGAGGCGCGGCTGTACCTCGAGGCGGGGGCCCGCGAGGAAGCCGTCCAGCCGCTGCCGTTACCGCTCGACCTCGCCGCCGTCCCCGCGAGCCTCGAGCCCGGATTCCTGAGGGAGCGCACGGGCTTCGCCGCCGACCTGCCGGTGGTGCTCTTCCTCGGCCGCATCCACCGGTTGAAAGGGCTCGACGTGCTCGTCGACGCGCTCGAGCCGGTGCTCCACGCAGGCGAGCTAGGGCTCGCGGTCGTCGGTCGAGACGACGGGCAGTGGGCGGCGATCGCCGCGGAGCACGCCAACCTGCTCGACGCCGGCGCGGTGCGCTTCGTCGGGCCGCTCTACGGCGAGGAGCGCTTCCACGCCTACGCCGACGCGGACGTCTTCTGCCTGACGCCGCGCCACTGGGAGGAGACCTCGCTCGCCTCGCTCGAGGCGGCCGCGACGGGCACGCCCGTCGTCGTCACCGAGCAGGCGGATGTGCCCGGGCTTGCGGACTCCGGCGGGGGGTTCGTCGTTCCGCTCGACACGGATGCGATCCGGGAGGCAGTTCGGTCAGCGCTCTCGCGGTCCACGGAGATGGGCGAGCACGCGCGCTCGCTCGTCGAGCGGCAGCATTCAAGCGATGCCGTCGTCGACCGGCTCGAGCGCTACCTGCTCGCCGCAGTCGGCTCGGCGTAGAGCGCGACGGCGAGCGCCCCGGCCGCCCAGAGCGGAGCATCGGCCCCGATCTCGCCGCTGAGGTTGGAGCTCACGAACGCGAACGCGTAGAGGCCTGCCGCGAAAACGAGCGGGGGGCCGGCGGGTCGCCGGCCGAGCAGCACGAGGGCGGCGACCCCCGCCGCGAGCAGTGCGAGGTACGGCAGGGCGCCGAGCAGGCCGAGCGAGTACAGGGACTCGAGGGGCGAGTTGTGCGGATACGTTCGCTCGCCGGCGACGCCCATCCGCTTCGCCTCGGGCGTGTTGTCGACGAACATCGCGACGCCGTGGCCGACGATCGGGGCGCTCGGAATCGCTTCGATGGCGGACGTCCACCACTCCCGGCGGATGTGCATCGTCGAGATGGGAGGCGGCTGCTGCGGCTGCTGCGCGCTGGTCTTGTCCGACTCGTTCCCACTCGACTCGCTCCCGCTCCCACCGAGGCCTGACGCTCCCGGAATCGAGGAGGTCAGGTAGGTGCTCGAGCCGACGAGCCTTGTGCCCCCGTACCCGAGTACGAGTCCGGCCACGATCGCCGGCCCGAGCAGCAGCCAGGCGCGCCGGCGGAGGAACGCCGCCGCCACGACCACAGCCACACAGAGCGCGACGACCGGCCCCCGCGAGCCGGGCAGCACCGCCCCGGCGCAGAGCAGAGCGACGGCGACGGCGCGTGCGACCTCGGTGCGGAGCGTCCGCGGCGTCAACGCGAGCAGGGCAATCGCACCGAGCGCCGGGTACTGCGCGGCGGAGATGGGATCGAGATGCGCGATCGGGCTGAAGCGCGTGGCATGCGGGTCGTGCGCGAGCGCACCGAGCTCGATCAGGGCGAACAGGACGCCGAGCGCACCGATCGCGGCCGCGGCCGTCCGGATCGCCTCGCGCGGCAGCGAGAGCGCGAGCGCCGCCGAGGGCAACGTCCAGAGCACGAGCAGCGCCGCGAGCGTTCGCGACAGGCTGCCGTGGCTCAGCAGCACGACGTTGAGCAGGAACCAGCCCGCGAGCGCGACCCCGGCCAGGACGTACGTCGTGGCGGGCCGTGACCGCACGGCCAGCCGGCGGATCAGCGTCTCCCGGTTGAGCCAGACCCCGATGAGGCAGAGGAGGCCGACGAGCGCATACCAGGCGCCCGTGGTCGCGGTGCGGGGCGCGCGCCCGAGGAGTCGGAGAACGGCGAGGTAGAGGAAGAAGCCGTTGAGCGAGAGGGCGAGCGTCCACGGCGGCAGGAGCCTGGCCGTAGAGTGCGGGCCGATGACGGCGATGGCTGGACTACGCGTGGCCATCTGCTTTGGAACCTTCCCTCCTCAGAGGAACGGCGGCGCCGACTTCCTCGCACGTTTTGCTCCGGCGCTCACGGCAGCGGGCTGCGCGGTCCACGTCCTGACCTCGGCCGGCGCCGGCCCGGCGGACGAGAGGCTTCCGAGCGGGGTCGTCGTTCACAGGACGATCGAGGACTGGACGATCTGCGGCGGCGCCGCGTCGCTCCGCCGCGCCAACGCAGTGCTCGAGGCCGAGCGGATCGAGGTCGTGCACGTCCTCTTTCCCGACTCGGTCGTGCAGGCACGCTACCAACTCCCCGCGCTCCTGGGCCGCGGCAGCGTGCCGCTCGTCACGACGTTCTGGAACCTCGGGCTCGGGCGCCGCTCGCCCGTCCCGCTGAGGCTCGAGGCGCTCGCTCTGCTTCTCCGCAGCAAGGTCCTATCCTCGCACGACCCGGGGTATCTCGCGCGGCTGCGCCGCCTCGCCGCGGGCACGAAGCGTGTGCGCTGGCTCCCCGTCGGCAGCAACTTCGGGGGCCCGGCCGTGCGGGCGCGACGCGAGGGGCCGTTCACGCTCGGCTTCTTCGGCCAGCTCGACTTCACCCGCGGGGTCGACACGCTCTTCGAGGCGCTTGCGCGGCTCGGCCGCCCGGACCTTCGCCTCGTCATGATCGGCTCGGCCGGGCGCCCGGAGCGCTACGCTGCCGATCCGCCGGCCCTGGCCGAGTTCGAGCGCCTGCGCGCGCTGCCCGCCCGGCTCGGGATCCAGGACGCGGTCGAGTGGACCGGCTTCCTCGCCGACGAGGAGGTGCCGCAGGCGCTCGCCGACCTCGATCTGTGCGTGCTCCCGTACCGCCGCAACAGCCTCGGCAGGAGCGCGCTGGCGGCGGCGCTCGAAGCCGGCGTCCCCGTCGTGCTCGGCGGCCGGCCCGACCGCGTCGCCCCGCTGCGTCCCGGTGAGCACGTCGCGCTCGTGCCCCCCGACGATCCCGGCGAGCTCGCACGCACGATCGGACGTCTGGCCGACGACCCCGGCGAGCGCGAGCGGCTGGCCGCGGGCGCGCGGCGCGCAGCCGCGTTCTTCGCGTGGCCGCGGATCGCTGAGCTCGCCGTCTCCCTCTACCGGGAGGCGCTTCGCTGAAGCTTGCGATCTCGCACTGGTACGACTTCGGTAGCGACCGCGCGCTGGTCGGTGCAGAGCTCGCCGGCGAGGCGGTGTGGGACGCGCTGCGGCTCGGTTCCCGCGGGGCCTTCGGCCTGCCGGAGACGCGCACCGAGTGGGAGGCGCGAGCCGACGC
>JBEKEH010000027.1:0-35022 GCA_050013935.1 Gaiellaceae bacterium
TTCGCGTCCCCGCCCGCGTGAGTTCGGCCTCCCGCTAACGCGCCTTCGGCTGCGTTAGCGTCCGGCCTTGGGATTGTCGGCGAGCTCCGGTTTCAGGCGGCTGCGGTCAGGACGGCGAGGCGTTGGAGGCACGACTCGCTTTCGCCGGGAGCGCGGACCGGGGGGAGGTTGCCGCTCTCGACGAAGCTCAGGTCGGGTCGGAAGCGCTCCGCCTGCACGACGCGCGCAGCGCGCAACGCGAGGAACGTGCCGTCCTGCACCTCCCGTTTGCGCAGGCGGATAGCGGCGTAGCGCTCGACGACCACGAGGGCCTGCTTCGTGGAAGCGAAGAAGAGCTCGTGCTTGGCGGCGCCCAGCCAGAGCGGCCGGCCCATGCCGCGCGCGGCGAAGATCGTTCCCGGCTCGCGCTCGTCGAGCCAGGCGGCCGCCATCGAGCCGACGAGCGCCTCGAGCGCGTTCGGGTCGTTCTGCGAATGCGCGGCGAGGGCGAAGATCGCCTCCGAGTCGACCGTCATCCGCGCCTCTGCGCGGGCGCAGGCGTGCGGCGCCAGCAGCTCGTCGTCGTTGACGATGATCCCGTTGTGGATGCCGACGACCGGCCCGTGGCGGACGGGGTGGTTGTTGGCCGCGATCGAGGGGTGGCCCTTCGTGTAGTCCCGCACGTGGACGAGCAGCTCGGTCGCGCTCTGAGGCACCTCGATCCGCTCGAGCAGCATGCTCGCGGGCGTGCGCTGCTTCGTCACCACGGGATACGGCTCGTCCGGGCCCCGGTAGGCGTAGCCGACGGCGTCGGCGCCGCGCTCGGCGATCCCGGCGAGCAGCGACTGGGCGGCGAGCGTCCGGTCGACGGCGCTGCACGAGGAGAGGCTGTATCCAGCGATACCGCACATGTCTGCATCCTGGGCGAGACCCCGGACGCCGCTCCTGGCCGCAGCGCCCCTTCACCTACCTAGAGGACGAGCCTCCTCGATCGAAGTTACGACTGTATTCGGCATCTCTGTTCGGCACCTTCGGTTTCCTCCCTCGCCCGAGGGTTGACAAAGTGCTCAAGCCTCATCCGAGGGACGCCGATACCGTCTGCAATGGAGCAGCGGCCGCTGCGTGACGTCGTCCTTCCGAACACCGCCGAGGCAGCCGATGCTCGGCTCGAGCTCGTACCCCTGCCCGACGACCCCGAGGTCGCCGAGGAGGCCGACGAGGTCGAGTCGCCCGAGGCCGAGGCGGACTCGGAGGGCCCCGACGAGGTCGAGCCCGAGGAGCTCGAGGTCCTCGAGGGCGCGCTCCAGATCCAGGATCCGCTCAAGCTCTACGTCCGCTCGATCGGCGGCGGCCCGCTGCTGACCCGGGCCGAGGAGCGGGAGCTCGCCCGCCGCAAGGACGCCGGCGACGAGGAGGCGAAGCGGGAGCTGATCGAGGCGAACCTGCGCCTCGTGATGTCGATCACGCGCAACTACACGAAGACCGGCGTCCCGCTGCTCGACCTGATCCAGGAGGGCAACCTCGGCCTGATCCGCGCGGTCGAGAAGTTCGACTACCGGATGGGCTACAAGCTCTCCACGTACGCCACCTGGTGGATCCGCCAGGCCGTCACCCGCGCCCTCGCGGACCAGGGGAGAACGATCCGGCTGCCGGTCCACGTGGCCGAGCAGGTGCGACGGCTGCTGCGCACGCGCCGCCACCTCGCGCAGAAGCTCAACCGGGAGCCTTCGCTCGGGGAGCTCGCGCGCGAGTCGGGGCTGTCACAGGAGCGGGTCCAGGATCTGCTCGAGCTCGTCGAGGACCCCGTCAGCCTCGACACACCGGTCGGCGACGGCGAGAGCCTCTACGGCGACCTGATCGAGGACGTCCACTCCGATCAGCCGGACGAGCGGACCGCCGTGCGGCAGCGCGCGACGGAGATTGCGAGCGCGCTCTCGCAGCTCAACCCGCGCATGCGGCACGTGCTCGCGCTGCGCTTCGGGCTGGACGGCGAGCGGCCGCAGACGCTGGAGGAGGTCGGCGTCGGGCTGGGCATCACGCGGGAGCGGGTGCGGCAACTCGAGTCGCGCGCGCTACGCGAGCTGCGTATCGCCGCGCCGGACCTCGAGGTGTACCTCAGGGCCGAGTAGCGGCCTGCGGCCACTCCTCGAGCGCGGGGTGTCTAGTGTCGCGTCCACTAGTGCCACGCGGCGACCTGCATCTCGCGCAGGCCCGCGAGATGGCGCAGCGCCTCGAGCTCGATCTGGCGGACGCGCTCGCGCGTGAGGCCGAGGCGGCGGCCGATGTCCTCGAGCGTTTTCGGCTCCTCGTCGACGAGGCCGTAGCGCAGCACGAGCACCTGCCGCTCGCGGTCGGGCAGCGCCTGCAGCGCCGTTGTGAGCGCCTGGCTGCGGAGAGCGGTCTCCACCCGCTCCTCCGGCAGCGGGTCCTCCCCGGCCACGAAGTCGCCGAAGACGGCGTCCTCCTGCTCGCCGACCGGCTGGTCGAGCGACGCAGACGCCCTGGCGGCGGCGCGCACCTCGCGCGCCTGCTCGAGCGGAAGCGACGCCTCGGCGGCGATCTCCTCGAGCGTCGGTTCGCGGCCGAGCTCCATCCAGAGCGTCCGCTCGGCGCGGTTCATCTTCTGCATTCGCTCGACGATGTGCACCGGCATGCGGATCGTGCGTGCCTTGTCGGCGAGCGCGCGTGCCACCGCCTGCCGGATCCACCACGTCGCATAGGTGGAGAACTTGTAGCCGCGGCGCCAGTCGAACTTCTCGACCGCGCGGATGAGCCCGAGCGTGCCCTCCTGGATCAGGTCGAGGAAGGGGAGACCCTGGTTGCGGTAGTTCTTCGCGATCGAGACGACCAGACGCAGGTTCGACTGGATCATCCGCTGCTTCGCGGCGGCGTCGCCGCGCTCGATCGCCTTCGCGAGCTCGACCTCTTGCGGAGCGGTCAGCAGCGCATGCTTGCCCGCCTCGCGCAGGAAGAGCTGCAGCGCGTCCGTCGTCGTCTCGCTCGCTTGCGGCGCCGGGGGTGGGGGAGCCTCCTTCTCGGGCTCCTCGATCAGCTCGATCCCCCGCCGCTCGAGCTCGATGTAGACGGCGTCGGTCTCCAGCGGATCGAGATCCAGCGGCTCGAGGGTCTCCAACAGCTCAGCCTGCCGCACCTGGCCGCTCGTCTCAGCCGTCTCGAGGAGGGCCGCGAGCTCCTCCGTGCCGAGGATCGCCTCGATCTCGACGCTCAGGCTACCTCCCTGGTCGGCGCTGCCTCCGGACGGCGTCCGCGCCCTGAGCAGAGCCAACCACGCCTGACCTGGGGAATCAAGTCATCCGGCTGTAGTCCTGAGGCCGGTGCACGAGAACGGGTGTTATGTCAAGTTGGAGGAGACGGGTACCCGGCGGCTATCGTCCGGTTGTGACGCGCGCCGCGCTCGGGGCTGTGCTCGCCTCCGCCCTGCTCCTGCCGGCGCCGGCGCGCGCCGAGACGCTGCCGGGGTCGCAGGGCGCGCAATACGCGCTGCTGGCGGTGGCGCCGGACGGGTCGCCACGGGTGGCCTTCGTCACCGCCGACGGCTCGGTGCAACTGGCGGCGCGGGCGGCGGACGGGACCTGGGCCGTGCAGGCTCTCGCCGGGCTGCCGGGCGGCCAGGCGCTCGTCGTCGGCCTGGCGGTCTCCCCTGCCGGCGGCGCCGACCTGCTGGCGGAGGACCCGGCCGGGCACTGGCTGGCCCTTGCGGAGCAGCAGGGCGCCTCCTGGCGTGTCCGCACGGTCGCCACCGTGCCCACGGGCGGCCTGCTCGGCTTCGGCGGGCTCGCGCTCGACTCCGCCGGCCGGCCGGTCGTCGCGTACGTCTACGAGCTCGCCTCGCACAAGACGTGGCTGCGCCTCGTCCACGAGAGCGCCGCCGGGCGCCTCGTCGGCGAGCCCGTCACCCGCGGCGGCTTCCCCTCGAGCGACGTGCTGCCCGCGGCGGCGCCGGTCATGTTCCCGAACGGCGCCGTGCGTGTGCTCGAGACCTACGCCTCCGCCACGATCGAGTGGGCGCGGACGAAGGACGGCAAGGACTGGAAGGGGCAGATCGTCTACGGGACGGCGCTCGGCTCGCCCGCCGGGACTGTGCAGGGCGCGGCGGTCACCGGCGCCGTCTGGAGCGCCTGGACCGAGCTCTTCCCTTCCTTTGGTGAGAGTCAGCTGCTGTTGGGGCTGCACGGGCACGGGGAGACGACGACCATCCTCAGCCATCACGCGTTCCTCGTCTCGCTCGCGCTGGCCGCCGGCGGCCCCGAGGTGGCCGGGGACGACTACGTCGACCTTGCCGGCGCGCGCACCGCCTTCGCCGGCATCGTCGCGAACGCGGGCGGCGCCACGGTCGAGCTTGTCGGTGACCTCTACGGCTACGCCGTCGACGCGGCCGGCGGCCGCCAGTACCTGCTGCTCGACCAGGACGGCCTCGGCTGGTACCGGACGGCGGCGGCGGCGGCCGCCACGGTCGACCTCTCGGTGGCGGTGGACGGCGCGTCCTTCGCCCTCTCCGGCCGCGTGGAGGGCGTCACGGCCGGCACCGTCGAGGTGTGGCGCGAGACGCAGGCCGGTCCCGAGTTCCTCACCACCCTCCCACTCGCGGCCGACGGCTCGTTTGCGACCGTCGACCTGCCGCCGGTGCGGCCGCTCACCTACCGGGTCGTCTACCGCGACCCGGCGACCGGGCTGCCGCTCGCGTCGCTCTTCCGCACTCTCCTCGGCGCCTGAGCGGGCTTTTCCACAGACTGCACAGTCCGCTGTGGAAATGTTGATTATTCAAAATCCGCAAAGTGCGACAATTTCGTGCCCGAGGTCCCTTGCACCGCTCTTGCCGACCCCATAGATTCACTCCTGCGCCGAGCGCGGCGCGGGAGTAGATCGAAGCAGGGCCGATAGGCACTACGAGGAAGCCCGCAAGGGCTGAGGCGGAAGGTCGAGCGGCCCTGTGGACGAAACCGCGACCGGCTCGGCGAATCTTTGAGACGGCCGGCACGCAAGTGCCGGCCGTTTCATTGTCCGCGAGTCCCTTAGAATCGCGCCGTGCACTTCCACCCGCCGAGCATCGACAAGGGCGTGATCGCCTGCCTGTGGGGCATCGGCCTCGGCGCGTATGTCTACTTCGGGCTGCTCGCGATCGGGAGCTCGGGCGCATTCGCGATCGTGATCGCGATGCTCAGCGCTGCGGGGATCTGGCTCTTCGTCCGCCTATGCGGCGAAGACAATCCGCGCGCGTAGATCCCTGTCGCGGTGCTCGCGCGGCGCCCCTGCGCAGAGCGCGAAGACGAGCTTGCGCGCCAGCTCCGACCCGAGAGCCTCGTCGAGGCGCTCCCGCGCGGTGGGGGTGTCCGGATCGAGGCTGGCGCAATGGGCGGCCAGCAGCTCCAATCTCGCAAGGTCCCAGGTGTGCGGCAGTTCGGCGCTCATCCCGCTGGTCCTATCGACCGGGCCGGCGCGGCCCCATGATCCCTGACGGAGGGGATTGCCCGCCGGGCGCCCTCCTGGAGCCGATTCAGAGGTCGAGCCGGCGGGCGTCGAAGGCCGCCGACCACAGCTCTGCGCGGAACTCCTCGACGGCCGCGTGGACGTCGTCCGGGAACACGTGCTCGACCACCCCCACCTCGCGGTCGTTGTGGAAGGGCACGTCCACGTGGTCGTGCGAGACGAGGTTGACCGAGGTGCGGCGGCAGGCCGGGCAGCGCACGGCCAGTCCGAGCGAGGTGCCGCCCGGGGCGAGCAGGAAGAACGCCGACGGGAAGACCGGTCGCGGCCGCTCCTCCGGGTAGCAGAAGAAGCTCCAGGGCCACTCCCCCGCCCTGACGTGGGCCGCGGCGAGCTCGGCCAGCTCGGCCGCGAGCGGCTCGACGCGCGAGGTCATCAGGTTGAGGAAGACGCCGCCGTCGAGGCCGAGCGGCGCCCAGTCGAGCTCGTCGTGGCTCACGAGCCCGTCGTGCTCGCCGCCGCACCCGCAGGCGAAGCGGACGCGGTACACGGCCGGATGCGCCGCGCCGGGCAGCCGCTCGAGACTGCGGAAGGCGGACAGCGCCACGCGGCTCTCCCCCAGTCTGGGGCAGGCGAACGTGTAGCGGCTCGTCAGCGCGTCGTACATGTGCAGGTTGTAATCGGCACGGCGGACGGCCCGTGCAAGGGTCTGTTTTCGTATGCTCCCGCGACCAGACGTCAGTCTGGTCGCGGCCGTAGCCAACTCGCCCCTCAGTACGTGATCAGCGCGAGCAGGTCGTAGCCCCCGAGCTTCTCGCGCCCGTGCAGAAACGAGAGCTCGATCACGAAGTTGACGCCGACGACGTAGCCGCCGAGCTGCTCGACGAGCCTGCCGATCGCCTCCACCGTTCCTCCCGTCGCGAGCACGTCGTCGTGGATGACGACGCGCGCGCCCTTACGGATCGCGTCGGCGTTCACCTCGAGCGAGTTCTCGCCGTACTCGAGCACGTAGCGGGCGGCCACCGTCTCGGGCGGCAGCTTGCCCGGGCGGCGGGCCGGTACGAAGCCGCAGCCCACCTCGCACGCGATCGCCGCGCCGAGCAGGAAGCCGCGCGCCTCGGCCCCGAGCACGAGGTCAGGCTCGCGCTCCGCCGTCCATGCGGCCAGCTCGTCGACAGCCTGCTTCAGCGCCGCGGGGTCGAGCAGCAGCGGCGTGATGTCCTTGAAGCCGATCCCGGGCTCCGGGAAGTTCTCCACCTCCCGGATGCGCGACCTGAGGTCGATGGCAGTCATTACTCAGCCGACGAGTTTATGGATATTGCGGGCGAAGAGGAGCTGGGACAGCTCCTGCGCGGTCTCGGCGAGCACCTGCAGGTCCTCGATCCCGGCGCGGCGGCGCTCCGGGTTGCGCGAGCGCAGCGCGGGCGCGACGAGCGCCTCGAGCAGGCCGCTCTCGCGGTCCGTCGCCGTGCGGAACGCGCGCAGGTGCCGCGGCGCGATCCCGTAGCGCGCCAGCGTCTCGCAGGCGGCGGCGACATCGACCTCCGTCTCCGAGTAGCGGCGCTGGCCCGACTCCACGCGCGGCTCGAGCAGACCGAACTCCTCCAGCTCCCGCGCGCGGCTGGGCTGGATGCCGGCGCGGTCGCACAACGCGTCGAGGTCGAGCACCTCCTCGCGCTCGCCGAGCGCGGCGGAGCGCTTGCGCCGCCGCTCTTTCGACGCGCTGGTGGCGAGCTCCTCGCGGATCACGCGCAGCGGCAGGAACTCGTCGCGCTGCAGGCGCAGGATCGTCTCCAGCCGCTCGACGTCGTCCTCGGCGAAGAGCCGGTAGCCGCCCTGCGTCCGCTTCGGCGTCAGCAGGCCCTTGTCCTCGAGATAGCGGATCTTCGAGATCGAGACGTCGGGGAACTCCGACTTCAAGCGCCGGCAGACGCTGCCGATCGTGAGCAAGCGCTCGCGCACGGGTGCTTGGGCGGTGGACATCAGCGCTGGAGGAAGGTCAGTCGGTACTTGCCGATCTGCAGCTCGTCGCCGTCCGAGAGCTCGGCCGACTCCACGCGCCGGCGGTTGACGAAGGTGCCGTTGAGGCTGCCCTGGTCCTCGATGAACCAGCGCCCGTCGCGCTCGACGAGCACCGCGTGGCGTCGCGAGACGGTGACGTCGTCCAGGAAGATCGGACAGTCGGGCGAGCGGCCGATCGTCGTGCGGTCGACCTGCGGGACGAAGGTCTCGCCGGAGCGGCCGCCGCCGGAGCGGACGATCAGCGCCGGCCCCTGCAGGCCGAGGTCGTCGAGCGTGTCGAAGAGCTCGTCCTCCTCCGGGCTGAAGGTCTCCGTCGCCTCGCCGCTCTCGGCGGTGTCCAGGAGCGCACCGCATTTCGAGCAGTAGCTCGCGGCCTCCGGGTTCTGGAAGCCGCACTCTGGGCAGTAGACGTGGCTCATGCGATCAAATAGCTCCCGCGGGATGGCCGCCGTCGGCGGCAAGCCGGTCGCGACGTGCGCGCAGGCTCACCTGTTCGGCGGAGTCGCCTTGCCGGCAAGGATCTCCGTGAGCGCCTCGACGTTGACCTGGTCGAGCACACTGCGGCCCTGGGTCTTCTGAAGCCGTGCCACGAGCTCGGCGCGCAGGATGTCGATCTTGCCGTGCAGCAGACGCCGGCGGTACGAGACCTCCTGTTCCTCCTGCGTGTACTCGTCGATCAGGCGCTTCAGATCGACGTCGGACAGCGTTGCGAGATCGGGCAGCGGTTCCATCGAAGCCTTTCGTCGGGGCGAAGGGTCAAGTTGAAGTTTAGCCTTTGCGGGGGTTCCGTCTAGGTTCGCGCCACAGCGGCTTCACCCTGCACGATCTGCTCGACCAGCTCGCGCAGCTCCGCCGCGAGCGCCTCCGAGGCCTCCTCCGTCTCCCCCTCGGCGTACAGGTGGAGGAGCGGCTCGTCCGGATCGGGCAAGACCTGCGTCCAGCCGCGCTCGTCGAAGACCTTGATGCCGTCGGTCAGGTCGAGGTGGCTGCCGGCGAGGCGCTCGTTGAGGACACGCATCACGAGGCCCTTCGTCGCCCACGGACAGGCGAGCTGGCGGTGGACGAGCGTCGGACACGGCAGCTCGGCAACGAGCTCGGAGATCGGCCGGTTGACCGTCGCCAGGAGCTCGAGGAGCTTCGTCAGGCTCGCGACCGCGTCGTAGCCGGGCAGGAACTCCGGGAAGACGTAGCCGCCGCCGACGGCGCCCGCGAAGACGACGCCATCGGCCGCCGCCGCCTGCGTCAGGTCCTGGAGGGAAGCGCGCGTGCGCACGATCTCGAGCGGCGAGCCCTCGACGAGCCGGTCGACCTGGCTCGTCACCGTGACGGGGAAGGCCAGCTTGCCGTGGCGGCCGTTCGAGCTGAACAACCGCAGGTAGAGGAGCAGCGCCTGCTCGAGCGGGATCTCGTGCGCCTGCTCGTCGAGGAGGTAGAGCCGCTCGCCGGCCCGGTCGAAGACGGCGGCGAGATCGGCGCCGATCGCGGGTACGAGCCGCTTCGCCTGCGCGAAGGAGGGCGCGAGGCCGCTCGCTCCCGCCCCGCCGTCGCTCGGGAACGCGTGAGCCGCCACCACCTCGACGCCGAGCGGGCCGAGCACGAGCGGCAGCACGTACGACGCGGCGGAGAAGCCGTAGTCCACGACGATGCGGAAGTGGCGGGCCCGGATCGCCTCGACGTTCAGCGTCCCGAGCAGGTCGCTTGCGTACGTCTCGCGGACGCGCGCCGGGTAGGAGATCGTGCCGACCTCGCCCGAGGCGACGCGGCGCAGCTCGCCGCGCGTGAAGTGCTTCTCGACCTCCTTCTGCATGGCGGCGCTCATCTCGATTCCCGGCTGCTCGAAGAACTGGATGCGGATCGCCTCCGGGTCATTCGGGCTGAGGCCGACGTGGAAGCCGGCGGCGTAGCCCTCCGACTTCAGCAGGTGGCGGGCCAGGGCGGCGGGGATGACACGCAGGTCGGCGACCTCGACGCCGGTCGACGAGACGCCCGAGATCATCGCCCGCTTGATCATCCGGCAGGCGGCCACGCCTTCGCGCGAGGCGACGACGCGGGCGCCGCGCTTGAGCGCGGTGCCCAACGCCGTGGCGAGTCGCAGCGCGACGTCCGGCGTCAGATCGACGTTCACGAGACCGGTGACGCCGTCCTTTCCGAAGATGCGAGTCGTCCCGCGCGATTCCCAGATCAGGCTCTCGAAGAGGTGCGAGCCCGTCTCCACCTCCTTGAAGGGGTAGATGCGGACGCCCGGCATGATCACGCTCTCGGCGCCGACGGTGACCTCGTCCCCGATCGCGACGCCCTCGTGCACGCGCACGTGCGCGCGCAAGTCGCACGAGCGGCCGACCACTGCGCCCTCGACGACGCAGCTGCGGCCGATGTACGTGGACGCGTCGATGATCGACCGCGCCGTGCGGGCACGCTCGCGCAGGGTCACGCTCGTCGACAGCACCGAGTACGGGCCGACCGAGGCGTCGGGAGCGATGCGGCAGTAGTTGCCGATGAAGACGGGCCCTTCGACGGACTCGAGGTCGTGCAGGTCGACGCCTTCTCCGAGCCAGATGTTGCCGCGGATGCGGATGCCGGGGATCTCGAGGCGCACCCGCTCATCCAGCGCGTCGAAGTTCGCTTGCCGGAACTGGTCGAGGTTGCCGATGTCCTGCCAGTACCCGTCGAGCACGCAGCCGTACATCGGCCGGCCCATCTTGAGCAGCAGCGGAAACAGCTCCGTGGAGAAGTCGTACGGCCGGTCGGTCGGAACATGGCGCAGCACCTCCGACTCGAGCACGTAGATGCCGGTGTTGATCGTGTCCGAGAACACCTGCCCCCAGGACGGCTTCTCGAGGAACCGCTCGATGCGGCCGTCGTCGTCGGTGACGACGATCCCGAACTCGAGCGGGTTGTCGACCGACTTGAGCCCGATCGTCACCGACGCGTGCTTCTCGCGGTGGAACTCGACGAGTCGCCCGAGGTCGACGTCGCAGAGCGCATCGCCGGAGATGACGAGGAACGTGTCGTCCAGCCGTCCCGCCGCGAGCCGCACGGAGCCGGCGGTGCCGAGTGGCGACTCCTCGACCGAGTAGCCGACGTCGATCCCGAGCGTCTCGCCACCGCCGAAGTACGAGCGGATCGCCTGCGGCAGGAACGCGACGGTGACGATCACGTCTTCGAAGCCGTGCCGCTTCAGGAGCTCGAGGATGTGCTCCATGCAGGGCTTGCCGACGATCGGCACCATCGGCTTCGGCTGGTTCGACGTGAGCGGGCGCAGGCGTGTGCCCTCGCCTCCCGCCATGACGACGGCTTTCACTGCTTCAGCACCTTCCAGGCGGTGCGTACGTAGAGCAGTGCCGCAACGACGGCGCCGGCGAGCCCGATCCAGAACAGCCACAGCGGCCAGCTCGTTGCGTCGTGCGTGACGATGCGGAAGCCGATCGCTGCATAGAGCACCCACGTCGCGGCCTTGCCGAGCAGGTTGACGTCGACGTCGATGCCACGCGGCGCGAGCACGCGCCAGCCGGCGAGGAGCAGCAGGTCGCGGGCGGCGATCACGACGAGGCCCGCCCAGGGCAGCCGGCCGTAGACGACGAGCAAGATCACGGCCGCGTCGATCATCAGGCGGTCGGCGAGCGGGTCGGCGATCTTGCCGAAGCGCGACTCGACGTGCCAGCGGCGCGCGAGGAAGCCGTCGACCTGGTCGGTGGCGCCCGCGACGCCGAAGAGGATTCCGGCCGGCCAGCTGTGCGCATCGCCGGTGTGGATCATCAGCGCGACGAAGACGGGAATCAGGGCGAGCCGGCCGAGCGTGAGCGCGTTCGGCAGCTGTGCGAGCGGAGCCGGGACTGCGCGGGTCGCCATCCCGGACAAGTGTACGGCGTACCTAGTGCCCCTTACCCGCCCGAATGGAAGCGGCCGGTCCAGTACGCGGTGCGCGTGAGGTAGGCGGTCTGGGCTGCGGTGCCGACGAGCCCCCAGGCCCCGTCGTAGGCTCTGTAGCCCCGGTGCGGCGCGGCCGGTTCGATCTGCGTGCCTTCCCCCCACTCGTTGAAGCTCGTGATCGTGACCATGTCGGGGCGCGCCGCCAGCGCGGCCCTCCAGAGGTTGTCGTAGGTCGTGCCGTTGCGCCGCGATCTCAGCACCGGAGCCTCGCCTGCCCGCACGCCGTCGTAGCCGGGGCCGACGCTCGGCGCGCAGAGGAGGTGCACGGCGTGCGCCTGGGCGCAGAGGCGCGCAAACTTGCCGCCGCCGTAGTCGACGAAGTCGTACGTGTAGAAGCCGTCGAAGCGGCCGGCCGCGGCGAAGCCGACGAGCTCGGTGCCGGCGAAGAGGCGGAGCGAGACGGGCGCCTGCCCGCGGAGCGCCGCCCAGTCGGACGCCGCAAAGTCGCGCGGGTGGTAGACGAAGACGTCGCGGATTCCGAGCGACGCGAGGTACGGCAGGTCCAGCGCGATGGTCGCCGGCGACCGTCCCGGGTACGGCTCGAGGTGGATCGCCGGCTGGAGATGATGGCGGCGGGCGGCGGCGAGCACGAGCGGCAGCCGCCGGTCCTCCTGCGAGCCGCGCCCCCACCAGGAGATCACGACCTCGTCGACGCCGGCGGCGGCGATCTCGGCCATCTGCTGGTCGACGACGGCCGGGTTGGCGCTCGAGTACGGGCCCGCCGCCGGGTAGTAGCGCGAGTAGATGTCGCCCGGGGGCTTGTGGCCGTTCTGGTTCCAGTGCTCCCACGCGCCGTCGTGCGCCGGCGTGCCGTACCACGGGTAGTAGAAGATCGCGACCGTGCCGGCGTTCGCAGCCGGTACGGCGAGCCAGGCCGATGCCAGGCCGGCAACGAGGAGGCGCCGCAGCAGGGAGATAATCCTTTCTCTCTTGGAGAATGTCTTTCAGGTCCCGGGCTTTGTCAATGGCCATAATCACGCGCCAGAGGCGCGTTCTCGGCTCAGTCTGGCATAGTGCTGACATGAGCCTGTGGGCAAAGGCGTGGGCGCGCTGGCGCGCCCACGACAAGCGCTTGATGGTGCGTGAACTGAATCGGGAGAGTGCTGAGCCGGATTCCAGCATCCCGGATGTTGGGCATATCCAAGGCGTTTCGGTCGCACCCGGTAGCGTCCCTCCTCACCTCACAATCCACGATCAGCAAGAACCGCCGCAAGGCTCCTAGTGCCTTAGAGGTCGACCGTGCCGCGGAGCACCGCCGCCGGCATCACACGGACGTCTCGGCGAGCGGCGCAACGCCGAGGAACCGCTGCTGCGCGTCCTCGTCGGCCAGCAGCTCGGCAGAGGTCGTCTCGTGGCCGATTCGCCCTGCGACCATCACGAGCAAGCGGTCCGCGACGGAGGTGGCAACGCCGAGGTTCTGCTCGATCAGGAGGATCGAGACGCCTTCCGCGACGAGCCCGCGGATCGTGTCCACGAGCTCTTCGACGATCGTCGGCGCGAGCCCCTCGGACGGCTCGTCCATGAGGAGCAGCCGCGGGTTCGTTAGCAGTGCCCGGGCGATCGCGAGCATCTGCTGCTCGCCCCCGGACAGCTGTGCACCGCTCACCCTCTTGCGCCCGGAGAGCTGCGGGAAGAGCTTGTAGACGCGCTCCATTGTCCAGCCCCCGGACTTCTGTCGCCGGCTGCCGATCATGCGCAGGTGCTCGTCGGTCGTGAGCGAAGGGAAGAGCCGGCGTCCCTGCGGAACGTAGGCGATGCCGGAGCCGGAGACCCGGTACGGCGGCTTGCCGAGGAGCTCCCGGACGCCGAAGCGGATCGAGCCGCGCGCGTGCGGCGGCTGGATGCCCATGATCGCCTTGCAGAGCGTCGTCTTCCCCATGCCGTTGCGGCCGATGATCGCCGTCGGCTCCGCGCCCACCGTCAGCGAGACGCCCTGGAGCACGTGCGAGCGGCCGTAGTAGGCGTCCAGGCTCTCGATCTCGAGCAACACTCGTTCAGGCTGCATACGCGCTGCCCAGGTAGAGGTCGCGGACCAGCTTCGAGGCTCGAATCTCCGCCGGCGTCCCCTCCATGACCACGCGGCCCTCGTGCATCATCGTCACCTGCTCGGCGACGGTCAGCGCGACGTCCATGTCGTGCTCGATCAAGACCAGCGTGACCTCGCGCTCCAGCGAGAGGAGCAGCTCCGTCACAAGCTGCCGCTCGCTGCGGGAAAGGCCGGCCGCGGGCTCGTCGAGCATCAGCAAGCGCGGTTCGGCGACGAGTGCAAGCCCGATCTCGAGCTGGCGCTGCTCTCCGTGGGAGAGGTCCGCGGCAAGCGTGTCGAGCCGCGTGCCGAGCCCGACGCGCTCCGCACCACGCCGCCCCGCAGCGCGGAGCTCCGCGTCCTTCGCCGTCCGGAGAGGCCGGAGCCGGCCGCCCCGGACGCCCAGCGCACCGAGGTAGAGATTGTCCTGAACAGTCAAGCCGCCGAAGACGCGCGAGGTCTGGAACGTACGGGAGAGCCCGAGCCGCGTCCGCTGCGACTCCGGCACGTTCGTGACGTCGCCTCCGAAGAGCTCGACCGTGCCCGCGCTGGGGAAGATGCTCCCCGAGACCAGGCCGAACAGCGTCGTCTTGCCCGCGCCGTTCGGGCCGAGCACCGCGCGCCGTTCACCCGGCAGGACATCGAGATCGACGTGACGGACGGCATGGACACCGCCGAAGCGCTTCTCGAGGCCTCGGACCCGGAGCAGGGGCGCGCCGCTCACGCCGCCGCCCCCTCAGTAGGCGTCGCGGGGCTCTGCGGAGGCTTCGCACCGCCGCCGGTGAGCTCACGGATGCGACGGTCGATCGTCCGCGCGAGCCCCGTCACGCCGTCGGGCGAGACGATGACGATCGCGAGGAAGACCAGGCCGATGTACGTCTCGAAGCGATCGGACAGACCGCGCGCGTACGTGTCGAGCATGACGAAGATGAATGCACCGACCCACGCGCCTTCGAGCCGGTAGAGACCGCCGATCACGGCGACCGTGAGGATGTCGATCGTGCGCGTGATGTCGATGGAGCCGGGCGAGATCCGTGTGTTGTCCCAGGCCGAGAGCACGCCGGCAACCGACGCGATGAACGCCGCCGACGCGAAGGCGAGCGTCCGATGCAGCCGAACGGTGTAGCCCAGCGCGCTCATCCGCACGGGGTCGTCGCGGAGGCCCTGGAGGGTCAATCCGAACGCCGTTCGTCCCAGGTACCGGACGCCGGCGTAGATGAGGACGCAGCAGATGAGCGCTGCGTAGTAGATCCGGGTCGGGTGGAGCACGGGATCGCCGAGCAGCTTCGGCGGCATGACGCCGTTGATCCCCTCGTGCGCACCGAAGGTCGGTGCCTGCAAGAAGTAGTAGTACGTGAGCATGGCGAAGGCGAGCGTGATCATCAGGAAGTAGATTCCCTCGCTCCCGCTCGCGATCGCGCCGAACAGCAATCCGACGCCGACGGCGACGCCGAGCGCGGCGAGCGCAGCCAGCCACGCGTTCCAATGCTGCTCGACGCTGAGCTTGGCGACCATGAAGCCGGCGACGCCGAAGAGCGCCGTCTGTGCGAGCGAGATCATCCCCCCATAGCCGGCGAGGAACGTGAGGCTCGCCGCGGCGAGACCCGTCCACAGGACGATGACGGCCACGGCGCTCGTGAAGTACGTGGAGAAGAGCACCGGGCACAACGCCGCAACGAGGAGCACGCCTGCGACGACGCCGTACCACGTCGCGGCCCAGGCGCGGCGAGCGCTCATGCCGTCCTTCCGAAGAAGCCGGCCGGCCGGATCGCGAGCACCACGATCAGGAGCGCGAACGTGAGCAGGATCGAGTCGCTCGTGTAGCTCGCAGGCAGGTAGAAGCTCGAGAGTTGCTCGACGAGGCCGAGCAGGAGTGCGCCGAGCGCCGCGCCGCCGAGGCTGCCGAGACCACCGATGATCACGACGACCAGCGAGCTGAGGAGGAAGTTCGAGTCTTCACCCGGCGCGAGCGAGAGCATGGTGCCTCCGAAGACCCCGCCGAGCGCTGCAAGTGCCGAGCCGACGAAGAACGCGATCGCAAAGACGAACTGGACGTTGATGCCGAGCGCGGAGGTCATCGAGCGGTCGTCGACGCCCGCGCGAACGACCATGCCGAAGCGAGTCCGCTTGATCCCGGCCCAGAGGCCGCAGCCGACGGCGAGGGCGGCGCCGAGCACGAACAGCCGAAACGCCGGGTACTGGAGCCCGTAGACGTGCAGGCGCACCGAATCCGCGAGCCGGCCCGGGGGCGTGATCGTCTCGGCGATGCCGCCGAAATGGACGAGCATCTGGTCGGCCAGAATGATGGAGACGGCGATGGTGATGAGCGCCTGGCGCAGGTCCTGACCGAGGTTCCAGCGCAGGAAGAGCTGCTGCA
Source organism: Gaiellaceae bacterium (assembly GCA_050013935.1). Taxonomy (GTDB): domain Bacteria; phylum Actinomycetota; class Thermoleophilia; order Gaiellales; family Gaiellaceae; genus Palsa-739. The sequence continues at coordinate 15,780 of JBEKEH010000027.1, forward strand.
TGATCAGCCCGACGCCGCCTCCCGCAAAGGCGGCGGCGACGAGCGCGGGCCAGAAGCCCACGCCGTGGTTCGCCGTCAGCGACCACGCGACGTAGCCGCCGAGCAGATAGAGCGACCCGTGCGCCATGTTGACGACCCGCATGAGGCCGAAGATGAGGGTGAACCCGGCGGCCGTTATGAAATAGAGGCCGGCGAGCGTCAACCCGTTCAGCGAGATGATCAGCAGCGAGGGGACGTTGCCCCCCGCCCCGAAGCCGGCGCCGAAGGCCCTGTAGCCCACCCAGGCGAGGGCCAGCGCGAGGACGCCGAGCCCGAGCGCCGGCCCCGCGAAGCGGCGCAGTTGAGCGGGAACGGCCAGGGTTCTCATCGAGGCGACCGTACGCGTAGGCGTACGCGGAAGCAAGAGTAATCGATTCTTGATTTTCGTTTCTTCGCAGGTGCAGAATGGAGGAATCCGCACACCAAGGAGGGAACGTTGACAAGGCATCCCCGCGGGCTGCGGCCCGCAATGTGGTTGACCGTCCTCGCCGCCGCCAGCGCCGTTGCAGCTGTGCTCGCGACCGCGGGGTACGGAAAGGCCGCGGCCGTGAGCTCGGCGGCCGCCAGCCCGATCAAGGTCGGAATCCTGACGACCTGCGGCGGGCCGTTTGCACCCTTCGAGATCGAGTCCTATTCGGGCGCGAAGTACGCGCTCGTCAAGTGGGCGGGCGGTAAGGCCGCGGGCACCGCGCCGCAGAGCCAGGTGACCGGAGCGACCGTCGCCGGCCACCCGATCAAGATCTTCTTCGGCTGCTCAGACGCAACCCCCGACAAGGCGGTATCCGAGGCCCGGCGCCTCGTCGAGAGCGTCCACGTGAGCATTCTGCTCGGTCCGCTCTCGGGCGATGAGGGCATCGCCGTGGCGAACTACGCCAAGACCCAGCCGAGCGTCGTCTTCGTCAACGGCACGTCGGGCGCCCAGTCGACGACGATGAGCGTGAAGGCGCCGAACTTCTTCCGCTTCGGTGGCGACGGCGCCCAGTGGATGGCCGGCCTGGGCACGTACGCCTACAAGACGCTGCACTGGAAGACGGCGGCGATCCTCGGCGAGGACTACTCGTATCCGTACACGCAGGCCGCCGGCTTCGTGAAGGAGTTCTGCTCCCTCGGCGGCAGCGTGACCAAGCGGATCTGGGTGCCGCTGGGGACGACCGACTGGTCGTCGTTCGTGGCGCAGCTGCCGCGGAATGTCGACGGCGTCGTACTGCTCACAGGCGGCTCGGACACCATCGCCGCCGAGAAGGGCTACGTCGCCCTCGGCGGCAACCTCGCCAAGAACATGCTCGGCGGATCGTCGGTGATGGATCCGACGTCGTTCAGCGTCGGCAACGTGCTCGTCGGCATGGCCGGCGGCTCGCCGGTGCCGCTGGGCGGCACGTCCGCGGCCTGGAAGAGCTACATCGCGGGCTTCCTGAAGGTGTACCCGAAGGCGCCGCCGGACAGCCTCTTCACGGTCCTCTACTACGACGGGATGCAGGCGATCATCCAGGGCCTGCAGAAGACGGGCGGCGACGTCTCGACGCTCGGCGCGACGCTGACGAAGCTCACGCCGTCGTTCCCGAACGGCAACGTGAAGCTCGACGCGAACCGGAACTCGGTCCAGCCGGCATTCGTCGTCCAGATCGTCAAGACCGGCAGCACGCTCGGCTTCAAGGTGATCAAGCAGATCCCCAACGTCAACCAGACGTTCGGCGGGCTGTTCAGCCCGACGTCGCCGGCCCCGAGCCGGACGGCGCCTGCCTGCACCAAGGGCACGCCGCCGCCTTGGTCCAAGTAGTCCACCGGAGCAACGAGCCCGTGCTGGGGCGCAGCGATGCGGCGCCCCAGCACGGCGCGTCCCTCGGATCACCCTGAGCGGGCCGCGTGCGAGACTGGACGAGGCCGGCCACGTCGCACGACATCGTGAGCACATTCGCCTATCACCGCCCCGGCACGATCGCCGAGCTCTGGCAGCTGCTGGCGGAGAGCGCGCAGGGCGTCAAGCTGCTCGCGGGAGGCACCGACCTGCTGGTGCCGGTGAACAAGGGCACGGAGCTTCCCCGCGTCGTGATCGACCTCAAGCGCCTCGACCTGCTGCGATCCGACATCTCGGCCGTCGGCGGCCACCTGCGTGTCGGAGCGCTGAACGTCCTGACCGATCTGATCGGCGATCCGCGCATCGGCCGGCACTTTCCCGCACTGCTCGAAGCAGCTGCCGCGGTCGGCTCGGTCCAGATCCGCAACCGGGCAACGCTGGTCGGCAACATCTGCAACGCGTCGCCGGCCGCCGACACCGCCCCCGCCCTCCTGGTGTTCGGGGCGGTCGTGAACATCCTCGGATCGCGTGGTGAGCGGTCCGTCCCGCTGGAGGAGTTCTTCCTGGGCCCCGGCCTGACCGTGCTCCAGCCCGCCGAGATCGTCACCTCGATCGACCTGCCGCTCCCACCCGAGGTCAACGGCTCCGCCTTCGTGCGCGTGACGCGCCGGCGCGGCTTCGACCTGGGCACGGTCAGCGTGAGCTGCCTGCTCGTCCCGGGCGCGGCGGCGCGTTTCGGGTTCGGTGCGGTCGCGCCCCGTCCGCTGCTGGCGGTGGACGACACCATTACCCTCGGCGACCCCGACGCCGACCCCACGGAGCAGAGCGAAGCCCTGGACCACCTGCTCGAGGTGAGCAGCCCCATCTCCGATCTGCGGGCGTCCCGCGACTACCGCCTCGCAATGCTCGCGTCGTTGAGCCGCCGCGCGCTGCAGCTCGCCGCGCAGCGGCTGCGCTCGGCTCGAAACGGAGCGGCCGCATGACCGGTCGAACCTATTCCGTTTCCCTCACCGTCAACGGCCGGCCGCACACGCTCGACGTTCCCGCGCACCACACCCTCCTCAGAGCCCTGCGCGAGCAGCTCGACCTAGTCGGAACCAAGGAGTGCTGCACGGAAGGCGAGTGTGGCGCGTGCACCGTGCTCGTGGACGGTCAGGCGGTCGACTCGTGCCTGATGCTCGCCGTCGAAGCCGCCGGCGCGGAGATCACCACGATCGAGGGCCTCGCGGACGGCGACCGGCTGGACCCGCTCCAGGCAGCGTTCCTCGAGACCGGGGCCGTCCAGTGCGGCTTCTGCACCCCGGGCATGATCATGACCGCCAGGTATCTCCTCGCACAGGACCCCCACCCCACCCGGGCCGCGGTGCAGGAAGGCATCTCCGGCAACCTTTGCCGCTGCGGCGGCTACAACCGCATCGTCGATGCCGTGCTGGCCGCTGCGGAGGCCGAGTCGTCATGACGGCCGGAGCTTCTCCGTTCGGACAGAGCATCGCCCGCGTCGGCGGCGTGGAGCGCGTCACCGGTGCGCAGCGATTCACTGCGGATCTCAAGCTGGACGGCGTCTTGCACGTCAAGCTCGTGCACCTGCCGGTCGGGCACGCCCGCATCATCGCCGTGGACACGTCGGACGCTCTCGAGGTCGCCGGCGTGCAACACGTGCTGAGCGCCGCTGACCTGCCGCAGCCCGTGCCGCGTTTCGGACCGGCCTCCCGCGACCGCCCGGTGATCGCCAGCGGAGAGGTGAAGTACTTCGGGGAGCCCGTGGCCGCCGTTGCGGCGGAGAGCGAGGACGCGGCGGCCGAAGCGGCCGCACTCGTTCGCGTGGAGTACGAGGAGCTACCCGGCGTCTACTCGATCGAAGAGGCGCTCGCGGAGGGCGCGCCGCTCGTGCAGCACCCCGACCTGCGGGGCGACACGCCGCTGGCGCACACCAACCTCCTCGGCGAGTGGCACTTCGGTTGGGGCGACGTCGACGCCACCCGCGCGGACGTCGTGATCGAGGGCACGTACAGCTTCCCCATGGTCTCGCACTTCGCCATCGAGCCCTTCGCCACCATGGCCGCCGTGCAGGACGGCGTGGTCACCGTCTGGAGCCCCATCCAGCACCCGTTCGTACTGCAGCGCGTGATCGCGGACGTCGTCGGCCTGCCCGTCTCCTCGGTTCGCATCATCGCCCCCGACGCAGGCGGAGCCTTCGGCGGCAAGGGCTACCCCAAGTACGAGCCGCTGATGGCGTTTCTGGCCCTGCGCACCGGTCGGCCGGTCCGGCTCGTGCTGAGCCTCGAGGAATCGTTCCAGGCGTCGCGTCGCGCCGCCTGCACGGTCCGCGCCAGGACGGGGTTCGACCGTGAGGGCGGACTCTGCTTCCAGGATCTGGAGGCGGACTTCTTGATCGGCGCGTACGCCGACATCGGCGCGCGCGTGGTCAGCAAGGCGAGCTACACGGCCAGCGGCCCGTACCGCACACCGAATGTGCGCATCGTCGCCCGCGGTGTCCTCTCGCATACCGTGCCGAGCACCGCCTTTCGCGGCTTCGGCGTGCCGCAGCTCGCGTGGGCGGTCGAATCGCAGCTGGCGGAGGCGGCGCGTCGGCTGGGCCTGGACCCGCTCGAGCTCCGCGCGCGCAACCTCGCTCGCAAGGGAGAGGACTTCATCCCCGGCGACACGCCGGCGGACGGCGACTGGGAGCAGGCCCTGCGCCGTGCCGCTCAGGCCGTCGCTTGGGATACGCCGGCGCCTGCCGGGCGCGGGCGGGGTCTCGCCATGGGCTTGAAGTCATCCGCGACCGTGTCGGTCTCGAATGCGATCGTCCGGCTGCATCACGACGGCAGCGTCTCCGTGCTCGTCGGCACCTCGGACATGGGCCAGGGCGCGCGCACGGTTCTCAGCCAGGTTGCCGCCGACGAGCTGGGGATACCGGTCGACGGCGTGCGCGTCGTGATGGGAGACACGTCGGTGGTGCCGTTCGACACCTCGACGTCGGCCAGCCGGTCGAGCGTCTTCAGCGGCAACGCGATCGGCCTGGCCTGCCGCGACCTTCGCGGCCAGCTGTGCTCGATCGCGGCCGAGCTCTACGGCGAGCCGGAAGAGGAGATTCGAGTCGACGGCGGGCGCGTACACGTGCACGGCGAAGGGCTGGCGTACGGGGCCTTGCTCAAGGACTACTTCGGCCCCTCGCGCGGTGAGCTGATCGGTGTCGGTAGGTGCCGCGCGCGCTACTTGCCGGAGCATCCGCTCGGCGGCGCCCCGTCGTTCTGGGAGTTGGTGGCCGTCGCCTGCGAGGTCGAGGTGGACGAGACGACCGGCGAGATCCTGATCCACAAGTTGGTCACCGTCAGCGACGTCGGTAAGGCGATCAATCCCCAGCACGTCGAGATGCAGGACGAAGGCGCCGCCGTGATGGGTCTTGGCCATACGCTGATGGAGCATTTGATCCTCGACGAAGGCGGGCGCATAAGCAATCTGGGGGCTCTCGACTACCGTATTCCTACGTCCAGGGATCTCCCGCTGGAGATGGCCACGTTCATGGTCGAGAACCAGGACGGCCCCGGGCCGTATGGAGCGAAAGGTGCAGGCGAGAGTGGCATCCTCGCGGTCGCTCCCGCGGTCGCTGCCGCGGTGCAAGCAGCGACCGGGGTGCGAATCCGGGACCTGCCGCTGACGCCGGAGCGGGTCTGGCGGGCTCTGATGGAGAAGGGGCTGTCGGAGCAACCGATCGTGTAGATCAGGAGGAGCGCACATGCCATTTTCATTGAAACGTTCAGCTGGCGATTCGACCGTCGAGGAGTCTGGCCGGTTCAAGAGTCCGTTGCAGCAGATGGTCACGACGACTGCGACCGACTTCTGGAACGACTCCTGCTCGGTGGAGGAGCTGACCTACGCGATCGAGAACGGCGCCGTCGGCGCGACGACGAACCCGACGATCGTCGGCGACGTGCTCAGGAAAGAGATGCATCTCTGGCGCGACCGCATCTCCGAGATCATCGCGGAGCACCCCACGTGGACCGAAGACGACGTGACCTGGAAGCTCAACGAGGAGATGGCGGTGAAGGGGGCCGAGCTCCTGCGCCCCGTCTTCGATCGCGAAGCCAACGGCAAGGGACGCATCTCGATCCAGACCAACCCGAAGTTCTACCGAGACGAGGCACGGATCCTCGAGCAGGCGCTCCACTTCAGCACACTTGCTCCCAACATCCAGGTCAAGATTCCGGCGACGCAGGCCGGCATCCGGGCCGTCGAGAGCGCCACCGCCGCCGGGATCACGATCAACGCCACGGTCTGCTTCACGCTCCCGCAAGCGATCGCGGTCGCCGAGGCGGTGGAGCGCGGGCTGAAGCGGCGCGAAGCAGCCGGAGAGGACGTCTCCCGCATGACGCCCGCCTGCACGATGATGATCGGCCGCCTGGACGACTGGCTGCAGGTGCTGCTGAGCAAGGACGCGATCGCCACCAACCCCGGCTTTGTCCACTGGGCCGGAATCGCCTGTGTGAAGAAGGCGTATCCGATCTTCCGGGAACGCGGCTATCGCGCACGCCTGCTGGCAGCGGCCTACCGGCACCACCTGCACTGGTCCGAGTTCATCGGCGGCGACATCGCCCTGACGATCCCATACAAGTGGCAGCTTCTCTTCAACGCCTCCGACATCGAAATCGTGCCGCGCATGGACAACCCCGTGCCCGAAGAGATCGTCGCCGAGCTATACCGCCGATTCCCGGACTTCCGGCGCGCCTACGACGCGGACGGCATGAGCGAAAAGGAGTTCGACTCCTTCGGCGCCACCGTGCGAACACTACGCGGCTTCATCAGCTCCTACCAAGACCTCGTCAGCACAATCCGCGACTTCATGCTCCCCAACCCAGACAAGTAGCCCCACAGGCCTACATCCGGCTCTCAACCTCGTCGAACAGCAACTGAGGCGTCTTCGCTCGCACCATGAAGTACGGCCGGTCCCTGGCGAAGCGGCTGCAAAACTCGCCCCGCTTCGCCCGGAGCTCATCCGTGTCGATCACGGGCATTACGAGGCCGCCGGTCGATAGAAGCTGATTGAGCCCGAAGTAGTTCATCAGCGAGTGGAACGTCTGGTACTCCCGCTCGAACTGGCTCATGGGCACGACCTTCGTGTCGAAATGCCCGTCGATGCCGGGCATGATCACGAGGTCGACGTTCGTCGGCTCGTCGCAGTTCACGAACTCCGGGTTCCTGTCGAAGAACTTCGAGACTCCCTCGTCCTGATCGGGGATGTCGGCGCGCTCGGTGCCCTTCGCCCGCATCCGCAGATAGACGTTCTTGGACCCCGTCACGGCCCAACCGTTCTCGTCGATGACCGTCGTCTCGGTCGAGACGACCAGACCGCCTCTTCGGCAGCCTTCGATCTGGCTCATGCTCTTGCCGTGATTCGACTCGCCGCCGAGGAAGAGGATCGTCGTGTCCCTGTATCTGACGGCCGACGAGTGGAACGGGTGCAGTCCTACCGCGTCCATCTGCAGGGCGAGCATGCTGACGACGATCTTGTTGAGCTCACCCTGCTCCCAGGGCCCGGCGAGTGCGAGCTGGCCGTCCGTGTAGCGGATCGCCTTCGGCGTGCTCTCGACATCCCAGACGATGTCCGGCCCGCTCTTCGAGATCTCCGAGCGGAAGCGCACGTCCGCGAGGCGGTAGTTCAGAAACGTCGCCTCGTCCAGCACGTGACTCCGCGGCGCACCCCCGTGGACGTCGACCCTGAGCACGGCTGCACCGCTCACCATCTCCTCGGAGAAGACCGTCCCGGAGCTCACAGCGTCGTCACCGGCCGCGACTGCAGCACGTACACGGTTCCCTCGGCGATCGCCCACTCGACGTCCTGGGGGCGGCCGAAGCTCTGCTCCAGCCGGCAGCCCAGCTCGGCGAGAGCACGCAGTTCCCCGGGCTCGAGCACGCCTCCGTCCACGAGGTGCTCGTGCTTCAGCCGCCCGTCGCGCGCGATCACGTAGTTGTCCGGCGTCGTCTCCCCGGAGACGACCTGCTCTCCGAGCCCGAAGACGGCCTCCACGATCATCTGGTCGTGCCGGTGCTGGATCGGATCGGCGGTGAAGAGAACTCCGGACTTCCGCGGCTCGAGCATCCGCTGCACGACCACCGCCATGCGGAGATCGTCGCGCCGTCCCTTGTGGCCGCGGTAGAAGAGGGCCCGCTCGCTGAAGAACGACGCCCAGCAGTCGACCACGCGCCGGCAGAGCTCGTCGGCGCCGTTCACGTTCAGGTACGTCTCCTGCTGCCCCGCGAAGCTCGCGGTCTCGGAGTCCTCGGCGCACGCCGACGAGCGGACGGCGACCGCCCCGCTCCCCAGCCGCTCGTAGGCGGCGACGATCGCTGCGCGCGGCGGCTCCACCGCGGCGACGAGCGCCTGCGCTCGCTCATGGTCGCCCGCGGCCGCAAGCGCGCGGAGGGCGGCGGCGTCGACGGAGGCTTCGAGCACGCCCGCCGCCACAACGAACCCCGGCGGCACCGGTAATCCGGCCGCCGTCACGGCGGCGAGGCTGGCGCCCTTGCCACCGGCGACCGTGACGGCGCGGCAGGCGTCGTCCTCGAACCAGACGACCGTTGCGTCAGTCATCCAGGATCGCGACGGCCCGTACCGGCGCCGCCGTCGTGCCGATCCACTTGATCGGGAAGACCGCCAGCTTGAACCCGTGCGAAGGCAGCTGCTCGAGGTTCATCAGGTTCTCGAGGTGCCAGTACTCGTCCTCGTTCATCACGAGGTGGGCCTCCCAGAAGTGCTTCTGCTCGAACATCGCCCAGACCGGGGGGTCGAAGGTGATCGCGTCGCAGCCCATCATGCGGACGCCCTTCGAGATCAGGTGGCGCGTCGCCTCCGCCGTCATGCCCGGATGATCGGTGCGGTAGCGCTCCTCGGTGTTGTACGCCCCTGCGCCCGTGTGGATGAGGACGATGTCCCGCTCCTTGAGCTCGTAGTCGATGGCGGCGAGCGCCGCGTCGATCTCGTCCGGGAAGATGCGCGAGCCCTTCTCCTTGTGGCGGAAGTCGAGCACGACGCCGTCCGAGAAGCAGTACTCGAGCGGGATGCCCTCGACGCCGGGCGCCTTCGGACCGCGGATGTGCTTGAGGGCGTCCAGGTGCGTGCCCACGTGATCGTTCTGGATCACGAGGTAGCTGGCCGTCAGCGACGTCGCGCCGTACGCTGCCGCGCCGATCCGCTCGGCGAAGTCGGTCCAGCTCTCGTAGAGGAGGAGCGACGGCGGCGGCACGCGCGGGAACGTGAGCATGTCGGCGTGCACCGGCATCGAAAGGTCGACGAGACGGCTCATTCCTGGCCTCCTAGGAGTTTCCCGAATTGCTGGAAGTGATCGCGGATTGCTGCCGCAGACTTCTCGGGGTCGTGCTGACGAAGAGCCGCGAGGATCGGCCGGTGCATCTCGACGATCTCGTGCCGGTCGATGCCGGTCTTGAGCGCGGTGATCACCGTCCGCGTCTCCACGCGCAGCGAGTTCCAGACGCCGATCAGAATGCTGTTGCCCGAAGCCTCGACGATGATCCGGTGAAACGCCGCGTCGTGCTCGGCCTGCTCGTGCAGGTCGCCCCGGGCGGCGGCTTCCTGCATCGCCGTCAGCTCGCGCTCGAGCGCCTCGAGCTCGCCGCCGAGGCGAGGTGCCGCCGTGCGCGCTGCGACCTCCTCGAGCGCTGCGCGCACGGGGTAGATCTCCCCCAGCTCCGCGATCGTGACAGCCCGCACGCGTGCGCCGCGGAACGCCTCCGACTCGACGAAGCCGAGCAGCTCGAGGTCGCGCAGCGCCTCCCGAACCGGCGATTGGCTGGTCCCGAGCTCCTCTGCGATGCGCGTCTCGACGAGCCGCTGGCCGGGCCCGTACTCGCCGTTCAGGATCCGTTCGAGGATCAGCTCCTTGACCTGTTCGCGCAGGACGGTGCGGTTGACCATTCCGGCTGCCCGTTTCATCTCGCGCGACCGTCCCGCTCCAGGAGCTCCACGATTCCCGTGGACCCGTTGACGCGAATGCGGTCGCCCGTCTTGATCCTCTCCGTCGCGACCGACGTGCCCACCACCGCCGGGATGCCGAACTCGCGTGAGATGACGGCGGGATGTGAGACGACGCCGCCGGAGTCGGTCACGAGGCCGACGATCTTGGTGAAGACGACGACCCAGGCCGGGTTGGTCATCTTGCAGACGAGCACGTCCCCTTCGCGCACGCTGTCGAACTCCTCCGGCGAGTCGACGATCCTGGCCGGGCCCTCGACGACGCCCGGCGAGGCAGGCAGACCCGTCAGCGTCTGGTGCGCTACGCGCTTGTCGCGGTAGAACCGCTCGGGAAAGCCCCAGTTGGTCAGGTAAGGGAACGCGAGCGCCTCCGCAGTGGCGGTGCCGACCCATTCGGGCGGTCGCAAGCGGAAGGCCTCCTCGCGCTCGTCGCGGCGCAGCGAGACGAGCTCTGCGGCGTCGAGCGAGGCCGGGCTCGCCATCAGCAGCCGGAGCTCGTTGTAGCGGAGGAAGATCACGTCCTCCGGATCGTCGAGCAGGCCGGCTTCGACCAGCTTGCGCCCGATCGCGACGAGCACGAGTCGCAGACGGGCGTTCGTGCCCTGGTCGATGAAGAAGTGATGGTCGGGCGTGAGCGAGTTCATGCCCATCGCTCGGTCGAGGGCCGTGTGCAGCCGGTCGCGGCTCTCGCCCGCGGGCACCGGCTCCAGCAGCTCACGCACGGCCTCGTCGAGATCCCGCCGGACGGCCTCGATCGCCCTGGGATAGTCGTAGTCGGACTCGAGATAGCTGCGCACCGCCTCCACGATCGGCACGGGCTGCTCGCGCCACGTCGGGTACGCGAACTCGTGCGGCCACATCGACCGGTTGCCGAACTCCAGCCGATAGGGATCGACGCGCTCGCGCAGGAAGCGGCGTCCGCACTCGGACGCCTCGAGGGCACGCAGCACGTCGGCGCCGTTCTGCGCCGCGAAGGCCGCGGCGAGCTCGTCGTCTGTCTTGACCTCCTCCTTCATCCGCCAGAGGGCCTCGATCGAGTCCCAGTTGCGGTCGTCGACCGAGCTCTGCAGCCGCCCGGGCAGACCGAGGTCGACCTCGCCGCACACCTCGCGGATCGTGTCGTTGAGGGTGAGCGTGGCCGAGAACTGGGCGAAATTCAGCATCCAGTGGAGCTTCCAGTGGCGGTCGTGGATGTCGATCGCGTCCTCGAGCAGGACGGCCAGCTCGACCAGCCTCGCCCGCTCCGTGTCGTAGCCGTCGAGGTAGGCGAAGTTGCGCTCCATCTCCGGCCGCAGGCGCTCGCGCCACCAGTCGAGGAAGTTCTCGGCGTAGTGCGGCAGCGTCCAGTCGAGGTAGGCGCCGATCTTCTCAGCGTGATCCCGCGTGCGGGGGGCTCGCGGGACGTAGCGGGCCTGGTACTCGGTCGCCTCGGCGTGCACGTCCGGATCGGCGGGGATGGCGGCGGTGTAGACGTAGCCGTTGATGTTCTTGGCGATCCAGTCGCAAGCGAACGGCGTGCCGAAACGGCGGAACATGTGGTCACAGGTCAACCACCAGCCGCCGATGTCGAAGAACAGCGGTGAGACCGGATTGGGGCAATGGAGGTCGTCGAGGATCCACAGCAGCTCCCTCTCCCCCTCCAGCCACTCGATCGGGAAGGACTCGTCTCCGTGGAAGACGGCCAGCGTCTCTGTTCCCTCTCCACCCATCGGCGTTCTGTGCTCCTTCGTTCGGAACCACTACGGTAGGATCATCGATCATCGATGATCTCCTTGCAAGGCTCAACGAACGGTGAAGCCTCCGTCGACGTCCAGGATCGTGCCGGTCACCCAGGCGGCTTGCGGCGAGGCCAGGTAGGCGACGGCCTCGGCGACGTCCTCGGGGTTGCCGAGGCGGCCGAGCGGGTAGTCGCGCGCGAACTCGTGCTTGCGCTCCGCGAAGCCGGGGCGGTCGACGTACGCCAGCGGCGTGTCGACGATCGCGGGGCAGACGCAGTTGCAGCGGACGCCTCTCTCCGCGTACTCGACGGCCACGGCTCGGGTGAGGGCAATCACGCCCCCCTTCGCCGCCGCGTAGGGCGAGACCCCCGGCGCCGCGGTATGGGCCAGCGTCGAGGCGATGTTGACGATCGAACGGTCGCCCTCGCCCGCCAGCAGGTGGGGCAGCGCGACCCGTGTGACGAGGAAGACGCCGCGGAGGTTCGAGGCGAGCTGGGCGTCCCAGCGCTCGACCGGCACCTCGTGCAGGAGCAGGCCGCGCCGGATCTCGCCGGCACTGTTGACGAGCACGTCGAGCCGGCCGAGCTCCGCGACGGTGACCGCGACCATCCGTTCGGCGTCCTCCGGGAGCGCGTGGTCTCCGGCCACGGCGACGGCGCGTCCGCCGCCGGCCTCGACCAGCGCGACGGTCTCGAGGAGGGGCGGCTCCCGCCGACCGGCGACGGCCACGGCCGCGCCCTCGGCGGCCAGCCGGAGCGCGGTCGCGCGCCCGATGCCGCTGCCGCCCCCGGTGACGAGCGCGACCCGTCCCTTCTGTTTGTGCATGGGTGGACTCTAGGCGCGCGGGCGGCACTGCGTGCTCCGCAGACGCTGACGACTCACGACGGGAGGCAGTGATGGACGAACTGAAGCGGTTCAGGCTCGACGGGCAGGTGGCGCTCGTCGCCGGTGGCGCCGGTGCAATCGGAGCCCGTGCCAGCGCGGCGCTGGCCGGCGCCGGCGCCGACGTCGTGATCGTCGCGACATGACCGTCAAGGCCGACGCGGACCGCGTCGTCGCAGCGGCGGTCGAGCGCTTCGGCAGGCTGGACGTGCTCGTGAATGCGATCGGCGGCGGCGCCGGCACCGCGCTGTTTCCGGCGGAGGAGTACCCCGAGGCCGACTGGGACCGCATCGTCGATCTCAACCTGCGCACCACCCTCTTCACCTCACAGGCAACGGCGCGCGCGATGATCGCGGGCGGGAGAGGCGGCCGCATCCTCAACATCTCCTCCGTCCGCGGCCAGCTCGGCATCGACGCCGGGTACTCGGCCTACGTGGCTGCGAAGGGAGCCATCAATGCGCTCACCCGTCAGCACGCAACCGAGTGGGCTCGACACGGCATCCGCGTCAACGCGATCGCCCCCACCTTCGTCCGCACGCCGCAGGTCGAAAGCCTGCTCGCCGATCCCTCGTTCTACGAGGGTCTCGTCTCCCGCATCCCGCTGCGGCGGATCGCGGACACCGACGACCTCGTCGGCGCGATCCTCTTCTTCTGCTCGGACGCCTCCGCGTTCGTCACCGGGCAGGTCCTGACGGTCGACGGAGGGTTGACCGCCTCCCAGTAGCGAGCGTCTCCATTTCCACCAGCTTCCATCGGAGCGTCCCAATCAGTGACAGAACGAGCCTGACACCGCGAGAGGCCCCCGAACGCGCAAGCGTGCGCCAATGCTTCGGACTGGCCGGTAACCGTGACCCTCGCCGAGGCGCACGTGCTTCATCCATTACCGGGTGTTCACTCCGGCTGGCAAGGTGGTCGGCGTTCAGATCGGCCGGACGGCGAAGGGGAGCTGCTTTGCCGGCTCGATCGGTCTGCCGCGCCCGGATGCATGGCGCTGATCGCTTCATGATCGGCGAAGGTGCCGATCCGGGTTCAGCGCGGTCGCGGATGTGCCGCGCTGGGGTGGAGCGACAATCACTGTTGTGAGGTTGAGCGCAGAGGCATGCCTGATTTCGAGATCGTTGGTTGTTGATGTTCGAGATCGGCAGTTCGCTGCGTGAGGCGCGCCTGCGTCAAGGGCTCGCGCTCGCCCAGGTCGAGGCGCAGCTGCGAATCCGCTGCCGCTACCTGGCAGCGCTGGAGGAGGAGCGCTTCGAGCTCTTGCCCGGCACGGCCTACGCCAGGGCGTTCTTACGCGGCTACGCCCACTTCCTCGGCCTCGACAGCGAACTCTTCCTGAGCGAGTACAAGGCCCGCTTCGAGCCGGCCGAGGAACTCGAGGAGGTACGGCTTCCGGCCGTGCGCACGATTTGGCGGCTGCCGATCCGGCCGCGCCTTGCCGCAGCGGCGGTGATCCTGCTGCTCACCGTCGCCGGCGGGCTCATCCTCGGCCTCGCTCCCGGCTCGCACCCGCACAGAAGCGCCGCACCCGTCCCGCGTCCCCCGGCGGCCGCCATACACGCCCCCACGCTCCCGGCCCCGCGCCAAGCAAAGCCAGCTCGATCACTGCTGCCGGTGCGCCTGCGCGGCATCGGCGCCTGGGACCCCTACGGTGACCGACACGAGCACGACAGCGACGCCCCCGCAGCCACCGACGGAAACCCCTCCACCTACTGGGAAACGGAGACATACACAGCCGGGCTCCGAAAGCCCGGCGTCGGCCTGCTGCTCGACGCAGGACAGCCTGTGCGCCTCAGGCGCCTCACCCTCGCAACCGACACACCCGGCTACACGGCTCTGATCCAGGCAGGCCCCGCCGCCAGCGGACCGTTCCACGCGATCTCCCCCGCAATCACGGTTGCCGCGACAACCACCTTCCCGCTCCACGCTCCCGCAGAGCGCTACTACCTCGTCTGGATCACCAAACTCGATCACGTCGCGCACGTCAACGACGTGCACGCATTCCGCTAGAGACGCAAGCGTGGCACGAACGTGTGCAACTCGCACCAGACAGCGGTGGTCAAGATCGCGTTCGCGCAGACGCCGGCTGGATTCTGCCGGCTCGCGTGAGGGCAGAGAGTGAAGACGGGAGTGGCTGGGCCGCCGGCGCGCCGAGCAGATCGGCTTGCGCGCGAGTCACTTGCGAGGGCGCGCTCGGCTGATCCGGCCTACTCGACCGCCTGCGGCGCGCGATGCGAGCAGGAGGAGCGTCGGTCGGCTCGGGGCGCTCGATCGGGATCGAGTCGAGCGTGCCGGGGATACCCTGGCTGAGTGAAGCTGATCGTCGGGGACGTAGTCGTGTACGCGGCGTACGGCGTGGGTCGCATCGTGGCCAGGGAGAAGCGCGTGATCGTTGGTGCCGACCAGGAGATCGTTGTGCTTGAGCTCGCGCATGGCCTTACGGTGACCCTCCCGCTCGAGCGCGCTATTCGGCAGCTACGGCCGCCGGTCGACGAGGCGCACATGCGCCGGGTGCAACACACGCTGCGCGAGGCTGGAACGCTGAGCAGTGACGTCTGGCTGAAGCGCAGGAAAGACACGCAGGCGAAGCTGAAGGGCGGTGATCCGGTGGAACTCGCCGAAGTGGTGCGCGACGGTGCCCAGCGCGTCCGGGCCTTGGCCGCCAGACCGAGGAAGCCGCAGCTCTCATTTGGCGAGAAAAACCTCTACATGCGAGCACGACAGCTTCTCTCGGAAGAGATCCGCGTAGTGTGCGGCATCGAGGAAGCAGATGCGGACGCATGGATCGAGGAGCAGCTGGCACCAGCAAGTTGATCCAGCAAAACCCTGTGGGGTGCCAAGACTCGGTGCGCGCCCCGAGAGATCAGCGATTTCCAAGCAGGACGCTGATTTTGGCACCCCACAAGGTTTGAAACCCCTCACGCCGACGCTACCCGGCCCGCCGGATCACGCAGAGACTCCATCGGCGCAGTTTCATCCCCCTACAACCGCCAGAGACCCCATCGCGCGCTCGACCTCCACCCACCAGATGCCGACCCGGCCCCGCCAGCACAGTCACCCTTCGGCGCGATTCGCCGCCGCGACCGGCTCGGCGGGCTCATCCACGAGTACTACCGAGCCGCCGCATGAGACGCGACACGAATATTGGCGCCCTTCAGGGCGGCGCCCGCAAGCGCGACGGTGTCGCTGCGGTCGTCCGAGCGAGGCGCCGCATGGTTGGGCATCGGCCGGGTCGAAGGCCGACGTGCGCGTTGCAATGCTCGCCCCGATTGCGTGGCGGACGCCGCCGCGCGACTACGGGCCTTGGGAACAAGTCGTCGCGACGCTCACCGACGCGCTTGTCGAACGCGGCGTCGAAGTCACCCTGTTTGCCACCGGCGACTCGGCCACCCGCGCGGAGCTGGTCAGCGTGGTCGCGCATGGGTACGAGGTCGACCACAGCTACGACGTCAAGGTTCACGAGGCGTTGCATATCGCCACCTGCTTCGAACTCGCGGCCACCGGGCGGTTCGATCTGATCCACAACCACTTCGACTTCCTGCCTCTCGCGTGGTCCCGTCTCGTGCCTATCCCGGTGGTTACGACCATCCACGGGTTCTCGAGCCCTGCGATCCTGCCTGCCTACCGCCGCTACGACGGTCACGTCTACTACGTCGCAGTCAGCGATGCCGACCGTCACCCTGACCTGCACTACGCTGCGACGATCCATCATGGCCTCGACCTGGCGCAGTTTCCCTACCGGCCGGAACCTGACCCCGACGGGCATCTGCTGTTCTTCGGGCGGATCCACCCTGACAAGGGCACCCACACCGCGATCGAGCTCGCGCGTGCCGCGAATCGTCCGTTGCGCATCGCTGGGATCATCCAAGACCACAGCTACTTCCACCAGGAGGTCGAGCCCCGCCTCGGCGGCGACATCGTTTACCTCGGCCCGGTCGACGGCGCCGACCGGGCCGCCGTTTTTGGCGCCGCCACCGCACTGGTGCACCCGGTTGCGTTCGACGAGCCGTTCGGGCTCAGCGTCATCGAGGCGTTCGCCTGCGGCACCCCCGTCGTCGCCTACCGGCGAGGCGCCATGACCGAGCTCATCCGACCCGGCGATAACGGATTCCTCGCCCACGACATCGCCACCGCGCTCGACGCCCTTGCCCGCATCGAGACCATCGACCGACCTGCGCCTCTACTGGACGATCCTCGACCCCGCCACGGAGCCCCGACGATGAGCCGCACCACCGACCTCGTCATGCGCAGCCCACGCAACCCGATCCTGACCGCGGAGGACGTTCCCTACCCGGTCGCCACCGTCCACAACCCGGCCGCGGCTCGCCTCGACGACGGGCGCATCGTGTTGGTGTTCCGCTCCCACCGGGCCAACGGGCGCAGCATCCTCGGCGCCGCCGACAGCACGGACGGTGAACACTTCACCGTCCGGCCCGAACCGTGGCTCACCCCCAGCGACCGCGAACCGTTCGCCTCCTACGAGGAATACGGCGTCGAAGACCCACGCCTCACCCGCATCGGCGGCGACTGGTACCTCACCTACTCCGCCTACAGCCGCCACGGCGTTCGCATCGGCCTTGCCCGCAGCCGTGACCTCGTGACCGTCGAACGGCTCGGGTTCATCACCCAGGCCGATCACCGGAACACCGTTCTGTTCCCCGAGCGCATCGACGGCGACTACGTCCGCTTCGACCGCCCTCACACCGAGCTCACCCCGTGGTCGATCTGGGTGTCGCGTTCCCCCGACCTCATCCACTGGGGCCGCTCCACCCGCGTGCACACCCCAGCGACCTACCACTGGACGAGCGCCAAGGTCGGCCCCGGTGCCCCACCCGTGCGCAGCGAGGCCGGCTGGCTCCACATCTTCCACGGCGCCTATCCGACCATGGGCGGCCACGTCTACCGCCTCGGCGTCGCCCTCCACGCCCTCGACCATCCCGAAACAGTGATCGGCGTCGCCGACAACTGGATTCTCGAACCCACCGACCCGTGGGAACGCACCGGCTACGTCCCCAACGTCGTGTTCTGCAACGCCGCGATCACCGAACCTGACGGCGAGCACCTCCGCCTCTACTGGGGCGGCGCCGACACGGTCGTCTGCACCGGCACCGTCAGCATTCAGACCCTCATCGACGCCTGCCTCACCACGCCCGCACCATGAGCCGAGCGACCAAGCGCGCAGTCGCGTGTTGAGCTCCGCTGTCATTGCCGCCGCAACCGCAGGGTTCGCGTTGTCGAGCCCGTGAAGGGTGTCAAAACCCCGGTTCCAAGCTGAAACGGGGTCTTGAAACCCCCCAGGGCTTCGCTCGGTATTCACGCGGCGAGGGAATCTTTCGCGCCTGTCGCTACCGCCACTGGGTCTTCGCTCGGCGACGGGCGAAGGATCGCGCGCCGGGCTCGCCCCCTGTCAGCGCTTCATGACCGCGCGACGCGCGCTGCTCTACGCCGCAGGGCGGCTGGCTTGGTCGCGTCGACGATCTCCGCACCGCTCACGGCCCTTGCCAGCGAAGACGCGGCCCGCCTCGTGCTCGGCTTGTCGTCGAACTGTCCACTCTGCAACAGCTTCTCGCCGCTCCTGTTCAGCACGACGAAGCGGAACTTCTCGCCGCTCTTGCGAATCTCGATCTTCCCGGCCATCATCGTCCTCCTCGTCCTTGCACATACTCTCGACCAGTCTCATCGGCTCTTCGAGCACCCCGGCTCCCAGTGAAAGGTCAGCCAGACCTGCCCTCGACACCTCCGCGACGCCGCGTGATCGTCGACCGCGACGGCAACGTCATTCGCACGGAAGAACCTTAACGCACCCAGAGGCGCCACCACCGGAAAGTTACGGTGCGCTACTTCTCGCGATCTCGGCGGTCGCTTGCTTCCTCCTGCTCGCGCTTCAGCCGCGCGTTGTCCTTCGCCAGCGTCTCCTGCCGCAACTCTTCGGCATCGGCCGTTTCCGCAGTAGTCAGCGGGCCTGTCGGCGGTCGGTGCCCACCGGGCATGCGTTCGAGGAAGGTGCGCAAGCGCTTCATGGGGAAAGCGTACCGCGGCTGGGACGGCTGGAGACTCCTGATCCCGCTCGAGCTCGGTCGCCGGCGGAGACGCCGCCTGTCCACCAATGCTTACGCATTCCTAACCCGGGCCTTATGGCTGGCAGAGCACCCTTCTCCGATGTGGGTGCGACTTGAGGGTCAGCAATAGGGACGAGAAAACGATGATGCTTGGGCGCAAGCCGTCGACTGGATACTCTCGCGGCCCTGATCTGCTGCTCGTAGCGCTCATTGCCGTCGCGGTCGCGGCGATTGCACTCGCTGTCGTGATCTGGCAGGGCGCTATGCACATCCGCGAGGAACGGAGTGAGCTGGGTGGCTAGGTGCGCTCAGTCGCAGTCGCTGGAAGGCGTCATGTCGTCACTACGATCGTCCGATGCCTCGGGTAGAGGTTGTGAAGATGAGCCGACCTAGCCGGCCGGCGCCGCAAGGCGCGCCCACGCTCGCTGCGCGACGGCTGCGCGACACGCCGATCGTCGAGGCCGGCTCGGTCGCCGGCTATGGCCCAATCTTCAATGCCGGCGTGATCGAGTTCGAGGGCGTCTTCCACCTGTTCGCGCGCGGGGTTCGAGACGGCTATGTTCGCAGCGAGGTGCCGGGGCCGCGGTTTCTCGACTACGTCTCGGACGTGCTCGTGTTCACCTCTACGGACGGCCTCGACTACCGGTTCCAGCAGGTGCTCGCGGCCGGCTCGCCCGACGGCGTGCACAGTTTCGAGGACCCGCGCGTGCAGCGCGTACGCAGCGGCGGCGCGGAGCAGGTGATCGTCGAAGACAACCACCTG